>NZ_CP041982.1:320930-636861 GCF_014522305.1 Lactobacillus sp. PV034
AATCACGGTTAGTTACATTCTGAGAAAAAATCAATGGCTCACTCCACACGGTAATACCATTATTGAACCAGGAGATAAGATCATTTTTACTGCTCCAATTGAAGAAGTAACTCCAATCAGAACAGAAATAGAAAAGAAAAATTAATCATCTAACTAAAAATCGAAATTGTATAAAGCAATTTCGATTTTTTCATTGGAAAATTAGGATAATATTGCCTGTCTGAGGATAGTTATTTATACTTAAAAATATATTTATTGGAGGAAAGATTAACGTAAAAGAAGAATCTGAAATTAATAATGAAGAAAAAAGTTCTCAATTTATTTTTGAAACTAATTTTAGGCTTAAGTTTATTACTTGGGACTATTGCAACCGTGCAGCTCTTAGTACCAGCTCAAACTACTTTTGCTTCAATGGGTTCTACAGGAGGAGGTAGTTCCGATTTTTCTGGAGGAGGAAGTAGTTCGGATTATTCTACTTCTTATTCTTATGATTCATCTACTGATAGTAGTGATGATAATGAGTCAGATTCACCGCTTTGGCAAAAGATTTTAGCAGGAATTGTGTTAGGAGTCATAGTTTTCTTAGCTTTAATAGATAGTGTTGGTGATTTCATTTGGTATGTTTTTCAATTCTTTCTCAGAATGATCCGCTTGGCATTTATTCGTCTCCATTTGTTTTACCAATATGGTGGCAAACATCTTGCATATGATTTTATTAAGCCAAATATAGAATTAAGTGAGCTTGAAGAAGCAATAAGAGAGAATAAGATTGAGTTAAAAGAAATTTCTCAAGCCAGTAAGTATAAGAATTTTAGTGATGTTTATATCAAAGCGCAATTTTTATATAGTCAAGATCTGCGAGAAAGATATGTGAACAAGCGCTATAGCTTAAGGAATTTACTTGAATATTTAGATAAAAATTATTATTGGGTAATGAAGAATGAAATTAAGTTGAAAGTTAAGCAAGCAACTATTGATGATACGGTTGTTTCTAACGCAAGAGTCGTTAAGATAGCCAGGTTAAGTGAGAATGTTTGGTTAACTCAAATAGATGCCAGTGGAAAAGATAAGGAAGTTCAATTTAATAAAGATTTTAATGATAGTTTTACGCGATCTCAGTGGAGTGATTATGTCATTTTTGGAAAAGATCGAGAAGGGCAGATTAAGATTATTAATTTAGTTTATGGAGAACATTTCCACTTGGATGGTAAAGATTTTAATCATCAAAAGTCTTTGGGTAGTGGAGGTTATAGAGAAAGAAAATAGAAATAATAAGTAATAGCTCGATACGTTGTTGTATCGGGCTTTTATTACGGTACTTTATAATAAATTGTTGATTAAATTAACAAGAGATAGAGTTAAAAATATTGTTAATCATAATAGTAGAATATTACTGAAGGATTTACTCCAGGATAGTCGGATGAAAGTAATTTTGATTTAAGAAAGAATTAAAAAATGGTTTTTATACCTAAAGAGATAATTAATATTATTGATTTTGTTGATGGGATCCTCGCACTGAAGGATGGAGCTACAGATAAGCAAAAGATAATATATGCAGACTTTATGAAAGACTATCTTTTCAACCATAATGAAGATGATTTTGACACTTTTTTCAAGAATCATTAAGAATTTTATCTTTAGCTGTAAATGATTAAGCTAGAATAGGTTGCTTTTCTAGTAAATAATTTGAAAAAGCGTAGATCCTTCTTTTTTATTTATTCTCTCTTCAAATAGTGCTTTAATAGGACTGTGTTACAAAAGGGAGAAAATAATGAAGAATAGAAAAGATGGATATTTAGAATTAATTGATCCGATGACCTTGATTAATACTTTTGCACCATGGTTATTAGGAATTCTGTATACTTTGTACAATTATCATGTATTTAACTTATGGTTAAGTGTAGAAATGTTAGTTGCGTCCGCATTTTTACAATTAGCTTTAAATATGAATGATGATTTTTGGGATAATCGTAAGTCAAAGGCCTTGGGAATTAATGACCCTCAGAATCCAATCAGTAGTTATGGTTTAAACAAAAAATTAGTTTTATCTTTGATTATCGGATTTTTATTGGTTTCAATGGGATTTGCTTTTGCCATTGGATTTCAAACTAATTTAATTATTTGGATAGTTGGTATTTTTTGCTACGTGGTCGCAATCGGTTATTCAACTGGTAGGCATTCAATTTCTGGCACTCCTTATGGTGAAGGACTTGCTGGGATAGCCATGGGGTTCGGAATATTTTTTGTAACTGCATTTTTGAATATTAATAATGTTTATCCATTAGATTGGAATTTTGCCTGGAAAGCTATGCTTGCTTCTGGTGTCAGCGTGGCATGTACTTTTAATTTGCTATTAGCCAATAATATTTCTGATGCTGAACCTGATATTGCTCATGGGCGTCAAACAATTGTTAGTTATTTAGGAATCAGAAAAAGTTGCTATTTGCTAGCTGCGGTTTATGTAATCGGATATTTTGCTTCAATCATAGCTACTGTCGTGGGATGTATCCCTTGGACTGTACTTGTGATTGAATTATTCATAATTCCATATCTAGTCAAACAAGTAAAATTCATCTTTCGTAAACAGATTAAACAAGTTTCATTTGCCAAAATCTTAAATACCAATATTCTATTATCTTTTGGACAAATTCTAGGATTGGTAATTTGGCTTATCGCATAGTTAAGATAAAGTGATTTAAATTTTTTAGTGCAAAATCACTCTGGAGTAAGATTTCTAGAGTGGTTTTTATTATCATGAAAGGTCATGAAGAAGTAGTAAAATATTATTAAGTTAAGGTAATTATTTTTATAAAGTATGATATGTAAAACGACTTAAGCTACCTATTAGTTAAAGAAAAGAAGATGAAAATGACAAAAAAAGTTACACCACGTTTGGTTGTGGCAATTTTATCAGCAGGGATGCTCTCATTTTTTGGAATTCTTGATGAAACGGCAACAACTGTTACTTTTCCGATTTTAACCAAGGAATTTGCCATTACTACCGATCAAGTTCAATGGGTTAATACTTTGGTATTGTTAGTAATTGCGACAATTGTACCCATTAGTTCACAGATTAGGTTGAGAATTCCAACTAAAAGAATATTCATTCTAGGAGTGTCTTTGTTCCTATTGGGCTTAGTAATTGATATTTTTACTCCATGGTTTGCTCTTTTGCTAGTGGGACGAGCTATGCAGGGAATTGGTACGGGGATAGGACTACCCTTAATGTACAACATTATTTTGGCTGAAGTCCCTAAAGAAAAGCTTGGTTTTATGATGGGAATCGGAACAATGATTACCGCTTGTGCTGTAGCTTTTGGCCCAGTATTTGGTGGTATTGTGACTGATGAACTTAATTGGCGCTGGATTTTTATCATCTCACTTTTTTTAATTATTATTAGTTTATTAACTGGAATCTGGTCAATTAGACAAATTAATCCTTTACAGAAGGTAAAAATCAAGTTTGGCCAATGGTTATCTTTAGCAGTTGCGTTAGTTTGCTTGATGCTAGGCTTCACTCAGATTGCTAAATATTCATTCCTATCAGTGCCAGTCTTGGGCTTTTTACTTTTGGGCATTGCCAGTTTATTGATTTGGTTAAAAATATCTTGGTCAGACAAGGGAGCTTTAATTAGTCCTAAATTATTTAAAAATCTACGTTTTAGTATGCAGCTTATTGCTTATTGTTTTGCCAAAATTGCGACTTTAGCCTTGGGTTTTATATTTCCAATTTATGTGGAGCTCGTTAATAAAGGGTCTGTTTCACTAGCTGGTTGGATCACCTTCCCAGGTGCAGTGGTTAATGCCTTAATGGCAGCAATAGCCGGTAAGTTGCTTGATAAAAAGGGTGCGCGTTTACCAATTATTGTGGGTGTAATCGCTAGTTTGACTAGCTTAGTTTTGATGAATCTTTTACCATCGCTCAGCAACGTTGCCATTGTATTACTATATGTACTTTATTATGGTGGGTACGGAATGTGCTTCGGTAGTTTAATGACTAGTGGATTGATAACTTTAGGTGAATCTCATCATGCTCAAGGTAATGCTATTTTTAACACTTTGCAGCAGTTTTCTGGAGCACTTGGAACTGCATTAGCTGGGACCTTGATTGCGATGGCACAAAGTAAGCATATCGGTAATGGTACGGCGATTGGTTCTAAATGGACCTTTATGGTACTACTTGTATTGGTAAGTATTAATCTAGTTTTGGGACTTTGTTTTGTACCGAAGAAGCAAGAGGGGAAATCTTAAATAGATAAGAAAATAAAAAGCCCTATGTATCAGTACATAGGGCTTTCGTATTAAGGAAGGTACAGGATTTGAACCTGCGCGCCGGTATAAGCCGGTTCGCCGGATTTCGAGTCCGGTGCATTACCACTCTGCCAACCTTCCACAATAAAAATAGTATATCATTGATTAATTTATTAAGGTAATATTTTTGCAATCTTTATTTAAAAAGTCTTTTATTAGCTTCTTACAAAGGAAAGAGCTATCATGCAAGTAGAATAAAATTATACAACTAGTTTATTAATGGTGGGAGACAAAATTATGAAGAAAACATATCTTTTAGCTGTTACCGCTCTTGCAGGTGTAACTCTTGCAACCACTACACTTCCAAGTGCAGGGTTTACTAATAATATAGTTCAGGCTGCATCAAAAAAAGAATTTAAAGTAAAGCATGATAAATATCATAAGAAACGTGTTTCTGTAAATGTTAAAAATCCTAAAGCAGGAGATTATGCCAAAATTGATAATGGCGAATATATGACTTGGATTAAGGGAAATAAGAAGCTTTCTAGTTATAAGGCTAAAGGACTTAAATTTACTAATCTGAAGTATCAAGTTTTTGCAATTGAGAATTATAAGAACTATGATCAAATTTTGAATATTAATAAGAATGATAAAGCTGTTTTTGGTAAGTCTCAATTCTCAGATCCTGTTGATCAAACTTTTGTGGTTTTAAAAGTGACAACTAATATTGAAAATACAAGTAAGAAGACCATAACTTTTGGTGGTTTATCAGGTGAGGCTAAGAAGATTAAGCTGGATAAAGGTAAGAAAGTTAAAAATAAGAATATTGCCTTTGATGATGCAAGTAGCAATATTCAAATTAAACCAGGCCAAAAACTTAAGAATAAAGAAATGGTTTTAGTTTTATCCTATGGAACAGATTTGAAATCAGCGCTAAAAAAGATTAAGAGTAAGCACTTAAAAGTTACAACAAGCGGGATTAAAGATGAAAATAATAAAAATCTTGGTGGAGAAAAAACTTTAAACTTTATCATTAAATAATGACAAAATAAAAATGATTGACCTACAGAAACTGTAGATCAATCATTTTTTATTTATCTAATCGTTTTAATGCGGCAAGATATAAACTTCCACCAACAATGGCAATAATACCACCAATAGTGTCGCAGAATGGAATCATTGCAACAGCACCACCTACAATCAAGAGGACCGTTGGCGCAGTATGAACTTGGGTTACATTCTTAAATTTAACAGCCCCCACAATTCCTAAAACCAAAATTGCAATTTTAATTATAATAAAGATTACCCCGATTATTACTAACCAAATTGCATCCGAACCACTAATTTCTGAATATTCACCACCAGCCCAGTAGGCAAGTACTCCATAAAAGGCAGTAGTGAAAATGGTACCAAATAAGAGGAAAATTCCTCCAACTAATCCGACAATTCCATTGGTTAAAACCAATGAGCTTACATTTTTAGTCTTCATTTTTGTATCTCCTTATCTTGTAACATAGTGAAAGTATAGCAAAGATAGAAAAATTTTAAAATATCAAAAAAGCCACAGAAGTTTAAGCCTTCTGTGGCTAAATATTACTTTTAAGCTTCAATTTGCTTCATTTCAGAAAGATACATACTTCCACCAATGATTGCTAAAATTCCACCAACCCAGCCTAAAAGGGGAATAAGTGAAATAGCACCACCAACAATTAATAGTACGCTTGGGGCAGTATGAATTGCATCAACAGTTTTAAATGAAATTGAACCAATAATTCCAAGAACCAAGATTGCAATCTTGATAATATAAATTAAAACCGTAACAAATCCTCCGAAACCGTCATTTACAATAAAACTTAAGCCCATTAGCCAAATAGCAATTAGAAGAATAATTCCTCCAATTAAACCTACTAACCCATTAGTTAAAGCCAAGTTTTTAGCTCCTTCTTGACTCATTTTTAAGCCTCCTAAATATTAAAATTTAGCTTAAGTATAGCAAATGATTAAGATTTATTAAAGATGAAAAATAATTATAGTTATGTTATTAAAAACATACAGATTTAGGTCTAAACCTGCTACAATATAAACGTTAGTTTTAAAGAGGTAATACTGTGGATTGGAATTTAAATCTTAATATGATCGTAGCAGGAAGTGTACTTGCTGCTTTAATTCTTACCATAAAAAGTTCGCGGTTAGTAAATTTCTATGATCGCTGGGTACATCATAAATTAGGAACTCAAAATAATACTAAGCTATGGCGATTGATCACATTTCTCAATGAGCCAAAGTTAATTGCGGGATGGGATGTTGTACTTGCCAGTTTACTTTTTATTACTGGTCACCCGCATTTAAGTAAATGGGTCTTAATTACTTTGATTTTTACTGATTTGTTAGGCATTTTCCTTAAACATACAGTTAAGCGGGCAAGACCGAAAAAAACTAGTCCAGTTCGTGTTGGTTATAGTTTTCCTAGTGGTCATGTTCTAAGTGTCACAATCATGGGGTTAATGCTTTGGCATTTATTTGGTAAAAGTGGGGGATTGTTATTATTTTTAATTATTATTGCAACCTGGCTTTTAGTAGTGATTTCACGTTTAAAAACTAAGGCACATTATCCTTCAGATATTATTGGAGCGACGACTTTAGGCTTTTTCTGTTTTGCAATTGCGCAACAATTATTAGTGTTGGTTTAACGACCAACACTTTTTTAATGCAAAAATAAACTTAATTTCTGATATAAGTTTACATCATCACAATCTTGCACTAAAATAGTTTTGTAGTCCAAAAGGGCTAATGCCCAAAGGTGACGAATATATTGGTTAGATAGCAATGTATTTAGTTTGTATATTTCGCCACAAATTCTAAGGAGGATTTTATACTAATGCTCAAATCAGTTATTGAAAATGTACATGCTCTTGAAATCTTTGATTCACGTGGTAACCCAACTGTTGAAGTGATGGTTACTCTTTCAAACGGTATTGTAGGTAAGGCTGAAGTTCCATCAGGTGCTTCAACTGGTGAAAACGAAGCCGTTGAATTACGTGATGGTGGTTCACGTCTTGGCGGTAAAGGTGTTATGAACGCTGTTAACAACGTTAACACTGAAATCAACGATGCATTAAAAGGTTTAGATCCACATGATCAACCAAACATTGATGCAACTATGATCGCTTTAGATGGTACTCCAAACAAGGGTCGTCTTGGTGCTAACGCTATTTTAGGTGTATCTATGGCTACTGCTGTTGCAGCTGCAAAAGATACTCACCAACCTTTATATCGTTACCTTGGTGGTACTGATCTTGAAATGCCTCAAACTTTCCACAACGTTATTAACGGTGGTGAACACGCTGACAACGGTATTGACATTCAAGAATTCATGATTACTCCAGTAAGCAAGACTTCATTCCGTGATGGATTTGAAAAGATTGTTAACGTATACCACACTTTGAAGAAAGTTCTTGAAGATATGGGTTACGAAACTGGTTTAGGCGACGAAGGTGGTTTCGCTCCTAACATGAAGAACTCAGAAGAAGCTTTAAAGGCATTACACGAATCAATTATTAAGGCTGGTTACAAACCAGGTGAAGATATTGCCATTGCTTGTGACTGTGCTGCTTCTTACTTCTACAACAAAGAAGACGGCAAGTACCACTTGGAAGGTAAAGTATTGAACGATGAAGAATTAGCTCAATACTACGACAAGTTGCTTGCAGAATTCCCAGAATTAATTTCTATGGAAGACCCATACGACGAAAACGATGTTGAAGGTATGGTTAAATTTACCGAAAGCCACAAAGATCGTTTACAAATCGTTTTAGATGACTTCATTTGTACTAACCCTAAGCTTTTGAAGAAAGCTATTAAAGAAGGTGCCGGTAACGCTTCATTGATTAAGTTGAACCAAATCGGTACTGTTACTGAAACTCTTGAAACTATTCGTCTTTCACGTAAGAATGGTTACAACACTATGATTTCTCACCGTTCAGGTGAAACTGGTGATACATTTATCGCTGATTTAGCAGTAGCTATTAACGGTGGTCAATTGAAGACTGGTGCTCCAGCTCGTTCAGAACGTGTTGAAAAGTACAACCGTTTACTTGAAATTGAAGAACAACTTGGTAAGGGTGAACGTTTAGCATTCTTCCCAGACAGCGTTGACTTTGATTAATAATAATTAAAAGACTGGTGGAAACACCAGTCTTTTTTTCTACGTAAAGTCAAGCACAATACGATGTTTGACTATGTTTTTAGCTTGAATTTTAGTTTAAGTAGCTATTAATGTCGATATATTTTTGGAATTAAGCACGATAAATAAGCCCAAGTTTATATCTGATTTTTGGGCTTAGCGTTATAATGTAGTTGATCAATTAATTACGACTAAAGTCTTTTTTGGTTATGTGTGGCTACGTTGTAATCATATAGTTGATCATTAATAATCAGGGCATAAATTGTTCTGATTAGTTTATGTATTGAAGCAATAGCTATCTTTTTAAACCCTTTGGTTTGAGAAGATAGCTTTTTGCTTTCATAATAATCTGCTATGTGACACGGATTAGTCTTAGCCGCATTATCAATTTGACCAATAGCACGATAAAGCAATTTACGTGCTATTGCATTACCATGCTTAGTAATACTTAAATTAGAATCCATTTCACCTGACTGATATCTACCTGGATCTATGCCAATAAAAGCATTAATTTTATTGGGATTGCTAAATCTGCGTACATCTCCCAATTCTGCTAAAACTCTAACTGCAGTAGTTTGGGCAAAACCTGGAATACTTTCTAGATTTTCTAAATCATGATTAGGTAAAGTCTTAGCGAGTTTAACCATTCTTGTAATTAATTGTTCTCTTTGCTTACTTAGATTAAGTAGTCTTTGGGTATAATATTGTACTTGTTGAACTTCTATACTAGTCTCGGAGACAACTGGATAAGCTTGATAAGCTAATTCAATAAGTTTATCAGCAGTTTTTTGAGCATGTTTAAATGCAATACCTTTTAAATTCATTAGCCAATTAATAATTTGATTTTTGTTCTCTTGTCTTACTAAATCGCAATGAGGGTAATGAGCAACTATTTGCCAGTAATTATTACCTTTAGCAGTAGAAAATAGATTTTCAATTTCGGGAAAAGTTGATTGTAAAGCCTGGTGAAGTCTATTTTTAGCTGTGACTAAATCATCTGTTAGCTGGTCATAGAAACGACTCAAAGCATTGAGTTGCTTATAAGACTGAGACTGATTTTGACTAACTGGATGATGATAAAGTCTTTGAATTAAGGCTAAATGATAAGCATCAGTTTTATCAGTCTTATTATGACGTAGTCCCAAATCCATTTCTTTTTTGCTTTAAGAGGATTAAGCACAACATATTCATAACCGTAATCTTCTAGAAAAGCTTGTAGTCTGCGTGAATAAACACCAGTAGCTTCAAAAATAATTTCTGGCTGTTTAGTAAAAGCAGCTAATTCGTGCAGTAATTTAATAAAACCAGGACGGTCGTTAGTAATGGTAAATTCATTTTTACTTTCACCAATTAGCTCACAAATAGTAGAAGTAGACTTACTTACATCAATTCCAAAAGTAATTTGCATTATATAACCCCCTAAGCTTAAGTAGTAAAACGTATTTACTTAAGAAATCAGATCTAATTTTCTAAACTCGACATCAACGTGTCCACATTCTTCGAAGAGATTATTGATAGCCTAAGTAAAACTGCCAGTTTTTAATGCGACATCAAGTGTCTAAAAAGGCTTTGACATATCGTTTTACTACTACTTAAATTCTACAAGAGAATAAAAAATAGTGAATTAATTATCCCGTCGGATAACTAATTCACTATTTAGCTTAGAATGTTTTGTTTGTTAACTTTTCTTACAAGTTTGCATTAATTATTGTCTAGGCAGTATTAAAAAAATTTGCTATACTTAAGCATCTAAATAAATTGCTGTAATCAAATTTGAAAGGATGATTATTAAGTGATCACAGTTTCTGACTTAAGTTTAAATCTGGCAGGACGAACTTTATATGATGATGTAAACCTAAAATTCACACCCGGTAATTGTTACGGTATCATTGGAGCCAATGGAGCAGGAAAGTCGACTTTCTTAAAATTATTAGAAGGTAAATTAGAACCAACTACTGGGAATATTAGTATTGGTTCTAATGAAAGAATGTCTAGTTTAAATCAGGACCACTTTGCTTTTGAAGATTTCACTGTCCTGGAAACCGTAATTCAAGGCCACAAAGAGCTTTATGATGTAATGCAGGAAAAGGATGCCCTTTATGCTAAACCTGATTTTGGTGATGAAGATGGGGTAAAAGCAGCTGAACTTGAAAGTAAATTTGCTGAATTAGATGGTTGGAATGCAGAGGCTGATGCATCCAAATTATTACAGTCATTGGGAATCCCTGAATCTAAACATCAAGTTTTAATGAGTGAATTATCAGAAGCTGAGAAAGTTAAGGTCCTTTTAGCTCAGGCTTTATTTGGCAATCCTGATATTTTACTTTTGGACGAACCAACAAATGGTTTGGATGTTCATACAATAGATTGGTTAGAAAACTTTTTAGCTGATTATCCAAATATTGTTTTAGTGGTTTCTCACGATCGTCACTTTTTGAATCAAGTATGTACCCAAATGTGTGATGTTGATAAAGGAAAAATTCAACTTTATGTAGGGAATTATGATTTTTGGTATGAATCTAGTAAGTTAGCCAATGAACTAGCTGCTAACCAGAATGCTAAAAAAGAAGAAAAGATTAAAGAACTACAAGAATTTATTGCACGTTTTTCAGCTAATGCTTCAAAATCTAAGCAAGCAACTTCACGTAAAAAGCAATTAGATAAAATCACACTAGATGATATTAAACCTTCATTACGTAAATATCCTTATGTGAAGTTTGAAATGCATCGTGATCTAGGTAACGATTTACTCAAAGTAGAAAATGTTTCTTATACTGTTGATGGTGAAAAATTATTAGATAATGTTTCTTTTACGATTAACTCTGGTGATAAAGTAGCATTCTTATCAAAAGATACTAGAGCTACTACAGCATTATTAAATATTATTGCAGGTAAATTAAAACCAGATAGTGGAAGTGTAACCTGGGGTCAAACCACGGCGTTTAATTACATGTCACGTGATTTAAATGCTAACTTTAACAATGATAAGTTAACTATTTTAGACTGGTTACGTCAATATGCAACTAAAGAACAAGATGATAATACCTTTTTACGTGGCTTTTTAGGAAGAATGCTCTTTAGTGGTGATGAAATTGAAAAGCAGATCAAAGTACTTTCTGGTGGAGAAAAAGTTCGTTGTCAATTATCACGGATGATGTTAGAACCAGCTAATGTCTTAATTATGGACGATCCTACAAATCACTTAGATTTGGAATCTATTACTTCACTAAATAATGCTTTAACTGATTATCAAGGATCTATTCTTTTTACCTCCCATGATCACGAATTTATCCAAACTATTGCCAACCATATTATTGAAGTTGGACCAAAGGGAATTGTAAGTCGACCAGATATGACTTATGATGAATTTTTAGAGCGTCCAGAAGTACAAGAAAAAGTAAGTGCAATTTATTAATGAATAAACTGATATACTGCGTTATGAACGTAGATATATCGGTTTTTTTGTTAGATATTACTTTTTAGAATAATATGTGTTAATTGGCTTAAATCTCTTAATATATGAAGTTGTTTGTAGTAAAATTGAGGCAGTTGTTAATATTACTTTTAATGTAATTAAAGGAGAAAAACATGTGTACTGGAATTTTATATAATTCAAATAATCATTACTTTGGTCGTAATTTAGATTTAGAAATTACTTTTGGTCAAGAAGTGACTGTTACTCCAAGAAATTATGAATTTAAGTTTCGTGAAGTACCAGCAATGAAATCTCATTTAGCTATTATTGGGATGGCAATGGTTGCTGATAACTATCCTTTATACTTTGATGGAGCAAACGAAGCTGGTCTTGGTATGGCAGGATTGGCTTATGCAGGAAATGCAACTTATAATCCTTCTAATCCCGAAATGACTAATGTAGCTTCATTTGAATTTATTCCGTATATTTTAGGCCAAGCTAAAACTGTAGCTGAAGCTAAAGAATTAATGAAGAATCTTAATATTACTAATGAAGCATTCTCAAAAGAAACCCAACCCTCACCATTACACTGGATCTTAGGTGATAAAACTGGTGCCAGCATTACAGTTGAACCAGATGCTGATGGTCTACATGTCTACGATAATCCAACTCACACTTTAACTAATAATCCATCATACCCACAACAATTGCTTAACTTAGGAAATTATGCTGGAATTACACCTGGTGAACCTAAGAACACTTTACTTCCAGATGTCGATATTAATTACTACAGTCGTTCACTTGGAACTCATAACTTGCCTGGTGGAATGGACTCAGAAGGTCGTTTTGTTAAGGTTTCTTTTGCTTTACAACATGCTCCAAAAGGTAAGACAGAAGATGAAAACGTTACTAATTATTTCCACGTACTCGGCTCTGTAGCCCAACCTAAGGGATTAGATGAAGTTGCGCCAAATAGCTTTGAATATACGATTTATTCAGATTGCATGAATTTGGAAAATGGTATGTATTACTACACAACATATGACAATAATCAAATTTCTGCGGTAGATATGCATAAAGAAGATTTGGATGGTAATGAATTAACTTCATATGCTACTAAGAATTCTCAAAGTATTAATTGCCAAAATTAAATAACGGATAAATAATAAATAAAGAAATCGGAACAAATACTTTTTGTTATAAAAATATTGTGAAAGGCTATTATAATGAGGCTGAGAAGTGATTTGATTTAGTGAAAGGGTTATTTTTAAATAAAAAAACTATTTTAAAATAACTTCTTGTGTGCTATAATCAGATTGTCGAAGGCGGAACAGTCCTCGATATCTTCTCAACAACATGTTTTTCTCAACAATTTCGGAGTAATCCGATTTTTTTTTGCTCTAAATTATATATTATGAGATTATTCTAAAAATATTTTAAAAAAGTCTTGACGAATTAACTAAGTAATTTTATTATGTTTTTAACAATTAAATTTAAACATTTCTTCAGCAGAGTAGAAGTACAATTTACTTTTAGAGAATCTATGGTTGGTGAAAATAGATAGAAATTTACTTTGAACATGGGCTGAGTTAGTGATGGCAGAGGTGAATTTTTTAGCCTTTGACGGGGTTGCGCTCGTTAACAAAGCAAAGTAATTCTAATCAATGTAGTATTGGAGCTACTTACCAAGATTATTTATGTGAGTAAATAATGAATAAAGGTGGTAACACGAAGCACTCGTCCTTTAATTAGGATGAGTGCTTTTTTTATTTTATAAATTCTTTAGGAGGAAAGTAAATTGCATAAGAAAAGAGTCAGAAATCGTATTATTTGGTCAATAGTTGGAGTTTTAATTTTAATCGCAGGCTGGTTCAGTTTTGTACCTAATCCACTTGGTAAACAACAAGCTCAGTCTAAGACTGTTACAGTCGGAGTTGTGGGCTTATCTAAGCAAGATGAAATTATTTGGAAGAGTGTTCAACAAACTGCTAAGAAAAAATATGGGCTTACGATTAAGTTAAAGAATTTTTCAGATTATACTCAACCTAATAAAGCTCTAGCTAATGGTGATATTGATTTAAATTCTTTCCAACATTATGCATTCTTAGACGCTTGGAACGAAGCTAATCATGGTACCTTAACTCCAATTGGTAGAACGTATATTGCTCCAATTAGAATTTATTCAAAGAAGTACAAGAGTATTAAGGATTTACCAGATGGTGCAACAATTGCTGTTCCAAATGATGCAACTAATGAATCACGTGCCCTTTATGTATTAAAGAATGCTGGCTTAATAAAATTAAAGAAAAATGTTAAGTTAGCAACTATTGCGTCTATAACAAGTAATCCTAAGCATTTAAAGATTAAAGAAGTATCAGCTGAACAGACAGCGCGAGTAATTGATGATGTTGATGCAAGTATTATTAATAATACTTATGTTCAAGCAGCTCACTTAGGTGATAAAGAAACAATTTATATTGAACCATTAAATAAAGATTCAGAAAAATGGATTAATGTAATTGTTGCTCGTAAAGATGATAAGAATAATATAATTTATCGTGAAGTTATTAAATCCTTCCAAACAGAAAAAACTAAAAAATTAATCCAAAAACTTTATGGAAAAACACAATTACCAGCTTGGGGTATTGAATTGAAATAGGAGAATTGCGGATGAGTATACAAATTGATTTACGAAATATAGATGTTGAATTTAATGGTAAAAAAGCAGTTAATAATGTTGATCTCCAGGTAGAAAAGGGAGATATTTATGGAATTATCGGCTTTTCCGGTGCAGGTAAATCTACCTTAGTTAGAACGATTAATTTATTACAAGAACCAAGTAATGGTACAGTCACAGTTAATGGAACAAAATTATTTGGTAACCATCAACAAGCTGTTTCTAATCGCAAGCTTCAAGATGAACGTAAGAAAATAGGAATGATTTTCCAGCATTTCAACCTGTTAAATGAAGCTACTGTAATTGAAAATGTTGCCTTTGCTCTTAAGCATGCAAATTTGAAAGATGATGAATTAGAAAAAAGAGCTTTACATTTATTAGATCTAGTAGGGTTAAAAGAACATGCAAATTCTTATCCAGCTCAACTCTCTGGTGGTCAACAACAACGTGTAGCTATTGCAAGAGCCTTAGCCAATGAGCCCGATATTTTAATTTCAGATGAAGCAACAAGTGCCCTTGATCCAAAAACAACGAATCAAATTCTAGATTTACTTTATAAGTTAAATAAAGAGTTGAAATTAACTGTAGTTCTGATTACCCATGAAATGGATGCGGTTAAGCGGGTAGCAAATAAAATTGCAATTATGGAAAATGGAAAAATAGTTGAAAAAGGTAACTTAAAGGATATTTACTTACGTCCAAAACAAACATTAACTAAGCAATTTGTAGGTGGAGCACTTGAAGTTCAACATATTTTAAATACTTACAATTTTGAGCAAGTTAATGATAATGAAGTTTTATACCAACTAGTTTATAAGATTAATGATGTTACAAAAACAATTGTGGCTGATTTAGATGAAGCTTTAGCTACTAAAACTAGTATTTTATATGGAAATGTTGAAGTTTTGGGTGGCGAAGCCGTTGGTACTTTGGCGGTTTTACTTAATTTAAATCAAGAAAAACAAAAAGAAGCAATTCAGTATTTAGAAGATAAGGGAATAGTTGTGACCAAGCTTGATAAAGGAGTGATAACTAATGATTAATTTCTTTGATAAATATTTTCCTAATGTAGTAGCCCTTGGCTGGGGTGGAGATGCAGGTTGGGGTACCTCAATTTTTCAAACACTTTTTATGACCTTTTGGTCAGCAATCTTTGGCGGGATTTTAGGCTTGATTTTTGGATTACTTTTGATTCTGACCAAGCCCGAAGGAATTTTAGCAAATAAGGTGGCATATAATATTGTTGATAAAATAGTTTCTCTTTTTAGAGCCGTGCCATTCATTATCTTATTAGCCTTTGTTGCTCCATTAACTCAAGCAATTGTTGGTACCCAAATCGGAATGAAGGCAGCCTTGGTGCCATTAACTTTAGGTGTATTTCCATTTTTTGCTCGTCAAGTACAAGTTGCACTTGAAAGTGTTGATACTGGTAAAGTAGAAGCAGCGCAAGCTTTAGGGGCCTCAGTATCTGATATTATTTTTGATGTTTATCTCAAAGAAAGTAGATCTGAATTAGCACGTGTTTCAACTGTTACTTTAATTAGTTTGATTGGCTTAACTGCAATGGCTGGTGCTGTAGGTGCTGGTGGGTTGGGTAATACTGCGATTGCCTATGGTTATAATAGATTTGATAACGACGTAACTTTGGTTGCTACCGTTTTGGTCTTAATCTTAGTTTTGATTGTTCAAGTAGTTGGCGATTATGTTGCGAAAAAGCTAAACCACCAAGAACGTTAAGCAAAAAGGGAGGCTCAGAGAGCCTTCTTTTAATTTGTAAATAAATAACATTTGTTGTATTTCATGAATAAAAGAGTTAATCTAATACTTGAGTTTAAAGAGTTAATCTAATACTTGAGTTTAAAATGAAGTGAAAAGGTTGAATAAATAAAATGAAAACTAGTCTGCAAAAGAGAATAATTACGATAACTGCTGTATGTGGCTTAACTTTCATGACCAACGATACAAGTTTGGTTATGGCAGAAAATATCACCTCAGAAAATGCTGATTATCCTCCTTTAACTAAGGCAGAAGATTCTCCTGATAATGATTTTGAAGCTGGTGGAGATCAAGAAAATAAGCAGCAATCTCAAACTGTGGCTGCTCCAGTTCAAAATCAAAAGGCAAAGTCAGTTAATCACTC
Organism: Lactobacillus sp. PV034; assembly: GCF_014522305.1. Lineage (NCBI taxonomy): Bacteria > Bacillati > Bacillota > Bacilli > Lactobacillales > Lactobacillaceae > Lactobacillus > Lactobacillus sp. PV034. The sequence continues at coordinate 337,597 of NZ_CP041982.1, forward strand.
TAATTTTCATCAAAATACGCCTGATGTTTATTCACAAACCTCACCAAATTACTCGCAACAAACAAAGTCTGTTCCTCAAACAAGGACTAGTTTAAGTCAAGATAATAGCTCAACAACGGTTAAACCTCATGCTGAAAAAGTAACTAAGAAAAGTAAAAAAACTGCTGTTAAACATCAAAATAAAAAGCAGACCTCTTTAACCAAAAAGCAAAAGAAGAATAAATCTAAGAAAGAGGTTCGAAAACAACGTGATCAATTAAGAGGTGCTTTATATGGTTCAATTGGATTTGTCATTGTAGCCGTAATTGTTTGGTTTTATAAAAGGAAAGCATAGTTAAATATAATTAGTAAGCTTATATGAAATTTTCATATAAGTTTTTTTCTTAAAAAATTTAATCTTTATATCTAATGAATTATAATTAGGTTAGCAATAAAAATGGAGGTAATTATCATGACTGAAAAAGAATTTCGTACTGAAAGTGATACCTTAGGTCCTGTTAAAATTCCAGCTGATGCTTTATGGGGACCACAAACTCAAAGAAGTCAAAATAATTTCCCTACTGGGCCACGTATTCCAGTTGGTATTATTCGTGCCTTGTTAAATATTAAGGCTGCAGCCGCTAAAGCAAATATGGCTGCTGAAAAAGAAAGTACCGAAAAGGGTAATGCAATTATTGAAGCAATTAGTCAATTATTAGCGATGCCCAATGAAAAGTTACATACTTACTTTCCATTACATGTTTATCAGACAGGTTCTGGTACACAAACTAATATGAATGTTAATGAAGTAGTAGCAAATTTGGCCAATAAGAATCATCCGGGATTAAATGTTTTGCCTAATGATGATGTAAATATGGGACAATCTTCCAATGATACTTTCCCTACAGCAATGAATTTAGTAGCGGTTGAAGCTGTAGATAATTTGGAACAAGCAGTTAAACACTTAATTGATGAATTAATTGTTAAGCAAGACCAATATTGGACTACAGTAAAAGTAGGACGGACACATTTGCAAGATGCAGTACCATTAACTTTTGGTCAAGAAATATCTGGCTATATTTCTGCCCTAAATCATGATTTATCTTATCTTAAGGAATTAAAACCAACATTATATGAATTACCTATTGGTGGAACTGCCGTAGGTACTGGACTTAACGCTGCAGATGGTATGGCAGAAAAAATTGCCGAAATCTTATCTAAAGAATACGACCATGACTTTAGAGTAGATACTAATAAATTCTTTGGATTGGCTAACCATTCAGGACTTGACGTAGTTCATGGCGCAATTAAAACTTTGGCTGCAGATGCATTTAAGATTGCTCAAGATATTCGCTTCTTAGGTTCGGGTCCTAGAGCTGGATTAGGTGAACTTAATTTACCAGCTAATGAACCGGGTTCATCAATCATGCCTGGAAAAGTTAACCCTACTCAAGCTGAAGCAGTAACTATGGCTGCAACTAGAGTATTTGGTAATGACACGACAATTACTATGGCTGCTTCACAAGGAAACTTTGAAATGAATGTCTTCAAGCCAGTTATGATTGAAGCATTTCTTGAATCAGCTGATATTTTAGCTGGAACTTTGACTAAGTTTGCTGATTTAATGATTCATGGCATGACTGTTAATAAAGAAAGAATGCAAGCTGATGTCGATAATTCATTAATGACTGTTACTGCACTTTCTCCTCATATTGGTTATCACGCTGCTGCCAAAATCGCGCAAGATGCTGCAGCTAACAATACAACCTTGAAAGAAGCCGCAATTAAGAGTGGGAAAGTGACGGAGGCTGAGTACAATGAATGGATGAAGCCTTTGGAAATGACTAACGCTTTACACCAAAAACCAATTGATGATTAATTTAGAAGTGAGAATATGGAAAAATTTGAATTTAAAACAAGTGATCCTAGTGAATTAAAAGATGATTATGACATTATCATTGTCGGTTCTGGAGGAACAGGATTAACTGCTGCAATTCAAGCACAAGAATTGGGTATGAAAGTCGCAGTTCTTGAAAAAAATGAACGGTTGGGTGGTAATACTACTCGTGCATCCTCTGGTATGAATGCGGCAGAAAGTTTTGTTCAATTAAAACATCAGATTATTGATAATAAAGATGATTTTTATCGAGAAACGTTAAAGGGGGGCGGCTTATTAAATAATCGTCAAATGTTACATTATTTTGTTGACCACTCAGCTTTAGCAATTTCTTGGTTAGAAGAACATGGAATTGATCTTTCAGATTTAACGATAACTGGCGGCATGTCGAAAAAACGTGCTCATCGTCCCGCTTCAAAAGCCCCAGTTGGTGGGTACTTAGTAACAGGTTTGCTTAAGCAAATTCAAGCTAAAGATATTCCTGTTTTTGCTAATACTTTGGTAACTAGTTTGCTTCAAAATGATAAAAAAGAAGTTACTGGTGTTGAAATTGAAACTGAAAAGGGAACGAAAGCGATTAAGGCCAAGGCTGTCTTATTAGCAACTGGCGGTTTTGGGGCTTCCAAAGAACTAATTAAAAAGTATCGTCCTGATCTTGAAAACTATAAAACAACTAATCAACCAGGTGCTACTGGCGACGGCTTGAAATTAGCTCGCAGTGTGGATGCTCAACTAATCCAAATGGATTTTGTTCAAGTGCATCCAACTGCTCAAACTGATGGGGCACGCACCTACTTAATTGGTGAAGGTGTACGTGGTGAAGGTGCAATTTTAGTTAATAAAGCTGGTAAGCGTTTTGTCAATGAATTGAATACGCGCAAGGTAGTATCAAATGCGATTACTGCTCTAAATGAAGATGGCGCATATTTAATCTTAGATCAAGGAGTAAAGGATCGTTTTCCAGCAATTGACTTTTATGAAAAAGTTGGTTTAGTAGAAAAAGCTCCAACAGTTGAAGAATTAGCTAAAGTTATTGGTGTTGATGAAAAAAATTTGGCAAGTACTCTTGAAACTTGGAATGAAGAAGTTGTCCAACATAAAGATTCACAGTTTAATCGAACAACGGGAATGGAGCATCCCTTAAATACCGCACCATTTTATGCAATTCATATTCATCCAGCCATTCACTATACCATGGGTGGTATTCATATTTTGCCAGATACTAGTGCTTTAGATGAAAATGGTAATAAGATAAAAGGCCTCTATGCTGCAGGTGAAGTGAGCGGAGGTCTTCATGGAAATAACCGTATTGGTGGAAACTCAATCGCTGAAACTGTTATTTTTGGACGTGAAGCTGGAATGACAATGGCTAAAGAAATCAAGTAAGCAGTATACCAATAAAGCTAAAAGCTCTGAACGTTTTTATTAGTTCAGAGCTTTTTAGTATAATTTAGATTAAAGGAAGGCAAATATTATTAAAGGAGAATTTAAATGTCAACCAAGTTAGTTGCAATTGATCTCGATGGTACTTTATTAAGTAGCAATAATACAATCTCACTTGAAAATAAGCGTGTAATTCAAGCAATCAGAAATAAAGGCGTAAAAGTTGTTTTAGCCTCTGGACGTCCTTTATCCGGTGTAATGCCCTATGAACAAGAATTAGGGATTGATGGTAAGGATGAGCATGCAGTCGTTTTTAATGGTGCTGTAGTGCAAACACTTGCTGGACAAGTACTAATGAGTAAAAAATTAACTTATCAAGATTTTCTCAAGATGCTTAAATTACAGCGCTTGGCAAAAGTTAATTTACATTTTGAAACAACTGAGTGCTTTTATACCTGTGATCGTGACCTATCAGTACAAATGCAGATTAATGCTTCATTTACAAATAATGTCATGAAAGTAAGGAATAAAAACGAAATTCCCCAAGATTTTACCTTTAATAAAGTTGGATTTACTTGTGACCTAAAAAGCAATGAAATTGAAAAACTTTGGCGTAATCTACCTGCATGGGCTTTTGAAAAATATGATATAGTTCGTTCAGCAGAAAATTGTATTGAATTAAACACTAAAGGAGCTTCAAAAGGGGATGCGTTAGTTAATTTAGCTAATCGATTAGGAATTGCGGAAAATGAAGTTATGATTTTTGGAGATCAAGATAATGATCGGTCAATGTTTGCTAATCCAAATTTTAAGAAGATAGCTATGGGGAATGCAATTTCATCAATTAAGGAGCAGGCGGACTATATTACAGCAACTAATGATGCAAATGGGGTCGCAAAAGCTTTAAAGAAGTTTGTTTTATAGGATTCATTTTATGGTATTCTGAGTATTGTATGTTAATTAAAGGGAAGTCATAAAATGAATAAACAAGATGAAAATAGTAGTGATGTTCTAACTCCAGTTCCTACTTTATCTCATCACCATCATATGCGAATTAGATGGAAAGAATTTTTTAATAATGAAAATGATAGTTTAGCTAAAGATGTCACGCTTGAGCAAAAATCAGTTATCGTTGGTCATATTGGCCTAATGCTTCTATCCTATGGTACTGGTGCTTGGCGTGTAAGGAGCTCGATGAATACGATGGCACGTGCTCTGGGAATTACTTGTAGCGCCGACATTGGCCTAGTTTCTTTATCTTATACTTGTATTGATCACGATGGAAAAAGTTTTTCTCAGTCATTGAGTTTACCAACTACCGGTGTTAATACGACTAAATTGGCAAAGATGGAGCAGTTTGTCAGTGAGTTTAAAGCTGATGGTGGAAACTGGACTATCAGCAAGATTCATAACCGCTTGGATAAAATATCTTCAATGAAAGCACAATATAGTCCTGTCCAAGTAGCTCTAGCATCTGGTTTAGCCTGTGGCGGATTTATTTTTCTACTTGGTGGTGGGATTTTTGAAGTGATCTGTGCCTTTTTAGGAGCAATGTGTGGTCAATTTGTTAGACGTAAAATGGCTGATCATAAAATTACTATTTTAGCTAATATTGCTATTGCAGTAACAGTTGCTTGTTGCGTTTATGTTGCAGCTTTCTTGATAATTAGAGCAATTTATCCCATAAGTTTAAGACGGCTGGATGGATATATTGGAGCAATGCTTTTTGTCATTCCAGGTTTTCCATTTATTACTGCCGGCTTAGACATGTCTAAATTAGATATGCGGTCTGGTTTAGAACGATTAACTTATGCAATTATGATTATTGTGGTAGCAACTGCAGTAGGTTGGGGTGTGGCTTTAGGATTAAACTTGCATCCACAGGATTTCTTACCATTAGGCTTAAGCCCATGGCTAATGACACTTTTACGTTTGTTAGCAAGTTTTTGTGGAGTATTCGGATTCTCAATTATGTTTAACTCACAACCTAGAATGGCTGCGGTAGCAGGAATTATTGGAGCTTTTGCTAATACTTTAAGATTAAGCTTGACTGATTGGACCCTTGTTCCTCCAGCCGTAGCAGCTTTTGTAGGGGCATTACTTGCAGGCCTGCTTGCGTCAGTAATTAGAAAAAAGGTCGGTTATCCTCGGATTGCCTTAACTGTGCCTTCTATTGTCATTATGGTGCCAGGACTCTACATGTATCGTGCCATGTTTAATTTAGGTCTTACTTCAATTAATGAAGGGGCACTTTGGGGTGTAAAAGCAATTATGATTGTTTTAGCATTACCATTAGGATTAATTACAGCTAGAATTATTGCTGATAAAGATTGGCGTCATGCTGGCTAATACAAAAAGGAAGTTTGGTTTTATTCCAAACTTCCTTTTTTATTTATCTTAGTTTTTATCTTTTTTATTATCTGACTGGGTAAATATACCAACTAAAATTACTAATGCAATTGCTCCAATAATAAAACCAATAATGCCCCATATCCAAGATGCAAGTGCACCAGTTTTTGGTAAAGTAGCTAAAAGTAGATTATTCATAATATTACTTCCAATCTTTTTATAAAATTCTTTCCCTATGGCTAGTGTAAGTTAATTATAAAAGGATTGAAAGAGAATATAACTGCTCTTATTCAACTAAATCAACAAATTCCGCATCTGTTATTTTTTGGAGGTCGAGGGGATTGATTTTGATACTTCTACCAACTTCTCCACTTGAGACAATAATTTTATCGTTATTTTTCATACTTTCATCTAAATAGATAGGAAAGTGGTGTTGCTCATAAATGCCAATTGGAGTGTTAGCTCCATGAACATAACCAGTAGTAGGGACAAGTTTTTTCAGTGGAAGTAATTCGCATTTTTTATTGCTAGAGGCTTTAGCCAATTTTTTCATGCTTAAATGTTCATCTACTGGAATAACGCCAACAACGGGAGAAATCTTATTTCCCTCACAAACTAAGGTTTTATAGACCAAATGCTTATCATCCGCTAGAATAGAAGTATCAACTTGTTGAACATCTCCCTTTTTTACAGTTTTAAAGGTACATTGTTCATAAGGAATTTTCTTTTGGTCTAACATTTTTTCAACTAATGTTTTTTTTAATTTTTGTTTTTTATTTTTTTTAGACATAATTCTCACCATCAACATCATAACTGGGAGAAGTAATTGTGTCAAAGGAGTTATTTTAATGAAGTTATTAGCTATTCGAATTAAAGCAGGTCATGAACTAGAAGATGGACTTTCATACTTTTTACAAAATGATTTAGGGGCAGTAGGGCTTGAAAGTAGAAAAAAAAGCGATTTTATAGCTGAAGGGCAAAAAAATGATTCAAGCTTAGTGGAACTTGATGATATTGAAAATTTACCTGAAGATCTGGAATTAACAGCCTTTTTTGATGCTGAAGCGGACAAAGAGGAATTATTAAATAAAGTTAATGCAAAAATAGAAGAGATGAAGGGTTATGGTTTAGAACCTGGTCAAGTTGAAATAGATACACGATATATTGCAGATGAAGATTGGAATACAGCTTGGCAAAAATACTATCATGTAATTGATTTTTCAAGAAATTTAGCTATTGTTCCAGAGTGGGAAGACTATCAACCAGCTTTTCCTGATCAAAAGTTAATTAGACTAGATCCGGGTTTAGCTTTTGGAACTGGTGGTCACACTACTACGCAATTGGTATTACTAGCAATGGAGCGAGCCATGACTAAGCCAATGACAGTAATGGATGTGGGAACAGGATCAGGTATTTTAGCAATTGCTGCTTCTTTGATGGGAGCTAAAAAAGTTTTAGCTACAGATATTTCTGATGAAGCAGTTACGGCAGCGCAAGAAAATATTAAATTAAATGATATTAATAATATTACGGTTAAAAAAGCCAATTTATTAAAAGATACAGAAGAATCGTTTGACTTAATCATTGCTAATATTTTGGCAGAAATTTTATTAGATTTAATTCCTGATCTAGATAAGCATTTAAATAAAGATGGAAAAGTAATTTTTTCTGGAATTGATTATAAGCAATTACCAAAAATTGAAGCTGCTTTAGAGAAAAATGGCTTTGAAATTGAAATGAAAATGCAGGAAAAACGTTGGATTGGTCTCTTAATCAGTCGAAAAGACAAATAAGTGCTAAAATTTATAAAAAAGAAAGAGAATATTAACAATGGAAAATAAACAAAATAAAAAAGGGATTAATAAATTAAATGAAAAAAGTTTTATGCCTGTAATTTGGTTAACCTTACTTGCAGTAATTATTTGGATTATTTGCCCTTTAGTACACTTATCTAAAGTTTGGCGAATTGGTTTAGTATTTTTTATCTTTAATTCTTTTATTGCATATGAAATAGGCCATCTGATTACTTTACGTAAAGCAAGTAAATGGTGGATTTTGCTTTTCCCAGCTGTTTTTGCCATTGCTGTTTTAATTCATTTTGCCCGCTATAATTTGTTGCTTTGCGTTGTTTATTTTTGTTTTGAATTATTTGGCCTTTGGCGTGATGAATTTTATCGTGAAAAGAAATAGGTGATGTTTATATGTCCAAATATCGTGAAATGACCCATGACGAAGTTTTAGCGGCTTGTCAAGAATATATGAATGATTCAGATATTGAATTTGTTGAATCAGCCTATAAATTTGCTAAAGATGCCCATGAAGGACAGTTTCGTGTATCAGGACAACCATATATTATTCATCCTACTCAAGTAGCTGGTACACTTGCTACCTTGAAATTAGATCCTGACACAGTAGCTGCGGGTTACTTGCATGATACGGTTGAAGATACTCCGGTCACAAATGATGATATTAAAGAAAAATTTGGTGAAGATGTTGCCTTCATTGTTGATGGAGTAACGAAGCTTTCAAAAATCCCTTATAAGTCAAAAACGCATGAAGAATATTTAGCTGATAATCATCGTAAGATGCTGATTGCAATGGCAAAAGACTTACGAGTAATTATGGTTAAATTGGCAGATCGTTTGCACAATATGCATACACTAGATCACCTGCGTCCTGATAAACAAAGAAGAATTGCTGATGAAACACTAGATATTTATGCACCTTTGGCAGATCGTCTAGGTATCGGAACAATTAAGTGGGAATTAGAGGATATGAGTCTGCATTACTTAAATCCTCAACAGTATTACCGGATTGTTAACTTAATGCAATCTAAGCGTAGTGAACGTGAAGGATACATTGCAGATGCAATTGATACTCTGAAAAAAACACTCGATGGCTTGCACGTTAAATATGATATTTATGGTCGTCCAAAACATATTTATTCAATTTATAAAAAGATGGTTAATAAACATAAAGATTTCAGTGAAATTTATGATTTATTGGCTGTACGTGTAATTGTAAAATCAGTTCCTGATTGTTATGCGGTATTAGGTGCTGTACATACGGAGTGGAAACCAATCCCTGGCCGGTTCAAGGATTATATTGCTGTGCCTAAAGCCAATGGTTATCAATCATTGCATACCACAATTATTGGGCCAGGTGGTAAGCCACTTGAAATTCAAATTAGAACTGAACAAATGCACGAAGTAGCTGAATACGGGGTTGCTGCTCACTGGGCCTACAAAAAGGGTAGTACAGATGGTGTAGCCCAGACTGAAGCTACTAAGAAATTAAATATGGTTCAAGAAATTCTTGAATTACAAGATGAGACTAAAGATTCTCATGAATTCATGAAAAGTGTAAAGACGGATATTTTTTCTGATCGGGTTTATGTTTTTACACCGCAAGGGGATGTTTATGAATTACCTAAAGATTCTAGTCCGCTTGATTTTGCTTATATGATTCACTCAGAAGTTGGTTCTCATTCAGTTGGAGCTCGGGTAAATAACAAGATTGTGCCATTAGATTACCATTTAAAAAATGGTGATGTAGTTGAAATGCTAACGCAATCTAATGCCAAGCCTTCTCGTGATTGGGTAAATATTGTCAAAACTTCTCGAGCTCGCAATAAAATTAAACGTTTCTTTAAGGCAGAAGATAAAGAAGTTAATACTGAAAAAGGTAAAAATTTAGTAGAAGAAGAACTTCAAAATAAAGGTTTTGTACCAAAAGACTTTTTAACTAAGGACCAATTACAAAAAGTTATTACCCACTTTAATTATCATAATGAGAATGAACTTTTTGCAGCAGTAGGCTTTGGTGAAATTTCACCAGCTACAGTAGTTAATCGCTTAACTGAAGATGTACGCCGTGAACAGGAAAACGAAAAGCAGCGTCAAAAAGAAGCGGAAATTATGAATGCTGGTCAGCAAAGTATTACCGATAATGATGATTCAAAAGCACCAGCTGATGTAATGCGGGTGAAGCATAATAATGGCGTTATGGTTCAAGGAGTATCTGATTTAATGCTCCATTTGGCTAAGTGTTGTAACCCAGTTCCTGGTGATCCAATTGTTGGTTATGTTACCAAAGGACGTGGAGTTACAATTCACCGCTATGATTGCCCTAATATTACTGAAGAGGCGAGAAAACAGGGGCGTTTAATTGATGTGGCTTGGGAAAATGTTGCAAGACACAAAAATGATGAAAATTATAATGCAGATATTGAAGTCTTTGGTTATAATCGTTCTAAGTTATTAAGTGATGTCATTACTGCTTTAAATTCTAAAACTAAAAATATTGTTAATATTTCTGGTAAAGTTGATAACAATAGTATGGCTCACATTTATGCTACAGTTTCAGTTAGAGATGCCAATCACTTAGAAGATATTTTGAGTCGATTGCGTGATATTCCAAATGTTTATGAAGCAAAGAGGTCAACAAATTAATGAGAGTTGTGTTACAGAGAGTTAACCATGCCCAAGTAGCTATTGATAATAATATTGTAGGAAAAATTGATCGAGGACTATTAGCCTTGGTAGGTTTACGCAATGGTGATAATAGTGAATTAGTAAAAAAGGCTGCGGCTAAAGTTGCTAAAATGCGAATTTTTGAAGATGAAAATGGAAAAACAAATTTATCTTTAGCAGATGTGGGAGGTCAAATTTTAAGTGTTAGTCAGTTTACTTTATTAGCTGATACGAAAAAGGGTAATCGCCCCAGCTTCTTTGATGCAATGCGCCCACCTAAATCTAAAGAATTATGGGAAGAGTTTAATCAAGAAATGGAACAAAAGGGATTCCATGTTGAAACAGGTGAATTTGGGGCAGATATGCAAGTTTTACTTGAAAATGATGGACCTTTTACGATTGTTTTAGATCTTGATGAATAGAGCTATTGACAAGTTAATAAAAAAAAAGTATTCTAAAAAAGAATTATCGAAGACAAAGATTGAGACAAGTGGTAACCACCAGAGAGCGTCTAGTTGGTGAGAGGACGCAGAAATATACACGAGTCGTGACACTTTAGCAGATAATGGTTCGTGTGGCGAGCGTTAATCGTAGCAAACAAAAGGTGGTACCGCGCAAAAGCGCCCTTGATTAAATTCAAGGGTGCTTTTTTTGTTTTGGAAAGGTTAGATGTAGATGAAAGTTCAAAAGCCTAAAGGTACAGTAGATATTCTGCCTGACGTTTCTTATCAATGGGAAAAGGTAGAACAAACAGCAAGAGAGTTCTTTGAACGTGCCAATTATCGTGAAATTAGAACTCCAGCTTTTGAAAATTATGAAATTTTTGCTCGTTCGAGTGGTGAATCTTCAGATGTTGTTGAAAAAGAGATGTATGATTTTCATGATAAGGGAGATCGACATATTGCTTTAAGACCTGAAGGAACTGCCGGAGTAGTTAGAGCATATGTAGAAAATAAAATTTATGGCCCTGATTATGTTAAGCCATTTAATGTTTTCTATATTGCACCAATGTATCGTTATGAAAGACCACAAGCAGGTCGTCAACGTGAATTTCACCAAATTGGGGTTGAAAGCTTTGGCTCAGCTAATCCTTTAGCAGATATTGAAACAATTTTAATGGGTAATGATTTACTAAATAAACTCGGAGTTAAGAATTTCGAATTACATATTAACTCTTTAGGTAATGAAGCTGTTCGAAAAGCTTACCATGATGCTTTAGTAAATTACTTTACTCCAGTAAAAGACCAATTATCTGCTGATTCCAAGCGACGTTTGGAATCAAATCCTTTAAGAATTTTGGATTCAAAAGAAGAGCAAGATAAGCAGTTTTTGCCAGATGCGCCAAAAATTGTTGATTACTTAGATGAAGAATCTAAGGCTAACTTCAAGACGATTACTGATACTTTAACTAGCTTAGGAATCAAGTATGTATTAGATGATGACTTAGTTCGTGGTCTGGATTACTATACTGGCGTAATTTTTGAGTTTATGGTTGAAGATAAAAATCTTTGGCAATCTAAAACTACTATTTTAGGTGGAGGACGTTATGATCACTTGGTTGAAGAATTTGATGGTCCTCAGACTCCAGCTGTTGGTTTTGGTATTGGTGAAGAAAGACTAATGTTAGTGCTTAAGCAACAAAACCCTGAATTCTTTGAAGATGAGGGGATTGATTTCTTTATTACTAATATTGGCCAAGGAACTGCTCAAAAGACAGTAGAGATTGCTAGACAGTTACGTAATCAAGGTTTGAAAGTTCAATATGATGTTGATCAAAAGAAGCTTAAAGCACAATTTAGAAAAGCTGATCGTGTACACGCTAAGTATGTAATTACTTTAGGTGCTAAGGAATTAGAAAATGGCACTCTAAATATTAAGCGCTTAAGCGATGGAAAAACAATTGATCTTGAGTTAGCTGATCTTGATAATATTGATGAAGTTTTAAAACAATTAAAAGATTAATTATTTAGAATATCGAGGAAAAAATGGATAAAAGAACTGATTATGCAGGTAACATTACCTCAAAGTATGAAGGTCAAGAAGTTACTTTATATGGTTGGGTACAAAGAGTTAGAAAATTAGGTAAGCTAATTTTTATTGATTTACGTGACCGTGAAGGAATTGTTCAAATCGTAGTTAACCAAGATTCAGGACAAGAATTAATGGATATTGCTCAAAGTCTTGGGAATGAATACGTTATTGAAGTTAAGGGTAAAGTTGTTAAACGTTCTAGCGTAAATCCAGATATGAAGACTGGTGAAGTGGAAGTTGATGCAACTGAAATTAAAGTTTTGAATAAGTCACAAACTCCACCATTTGAAATTAAAGACGATGCTGAAATTAGCGAACAAACTCGTTTGAAATATCGTTATTTAGACTTACGTCGTCCAACTCTTCAAAAAGCTATCATTTTACGTTCAAAGATTTTACGAGCTGTTCATGAATACTTTGATGAAAATGGCTTTATTAATATTGAAACTCCCAATTTAGGTAAATCTTCTCCAGAAGGTGCACGTGATTACTTAGTTCCTTCAAGAATTTATCCTGGTAGTTTCTATGCTTTACCTCAATCACCACAATTATTTAAGCAGTTATTAATGGGTGCGGGTTTTGACAAGTACTACCAAATTGCTCGTTGTTTCCGTGATGAAGACTTACGTGGTGATCGTCAACCAGAGTTTACCCAGATTGATATGGAAGCATCTTTCCAAGATGAGCAGGGAATCCAAGACATTACCGAAGGCTTACTTAAAAAGGTTATGAAAGATGTAATGGGAATTGATTTAAAAACTCCTATTAAGAGAATTACTTGGGACGAGGCCATGAATAAGTACGGTTCTGATAAGCCGGATACTCGTTATGAAATGTATCTTCATGACTTAAGCCCAATCTTTAAGGATAGCGACTTCAAAGTATTCTCAGGTGCAATTGCTGACGGTGGTGTTGTTAAAGGAATTGCTGTTAAGAATGGTGCTAAGCAATATTCCCGTAAACATATTGATGCAAAACAAGATTATATTAAGCGTTATCATGCTAAGGGTCTTGCTTGGGTTAAATATGAAGACGGTGAATTTTCAGGTCCAGTAGCAAGATTCTTAACTGATGAAAATAAAGCAGCCCTGAAGAAAGAATTTAACCTTGAAGGTGGAGAATTAGTGGTAATGGTTGCTGACAAATGGAAGGTTGTTACTGATTCACTGGATCACTTACGTCGAGAATTTGCTAAAGAAACTGGCATTATTCCTAAGGATGTTTATGACTTTGTCTGGGTTGTTGATTGGCCATTATTTGAATATGATGAAGGTTTTGGCCGCTGGATTGCTGCTCACCATCCATTTACTATGCCAGATGACAAGGGAATCGAATTATTAGAAACTGAACCACATAAGGCGCATGCACGTTCATACGATATTGTTATGAACGGTGACGAACTTGGTGGAGGTTCAATCCGTATTCATAAGCGCTCAATTCAAGAAAAGATGTTCAAAGCGCTTGGTTTTACTAAGAAACGTGCTTATGAACAATTTGGTTACCTAATGGATGCCCTTGATTTAGGTTATCCACCAGAAGCAGGTCTTGCAATTGGACTTGATCGTTTTGCAATGTTATTAGCTCAAAAGGATAATATTCGTGATGTTTTGGCCTTCCCTAAGAATGCTAGTGCATCTGAACCAATGATGCATGCACCAGCACCTGTAGCTGATCAACAATTAGCTGATCTAGGAATTGAAGTTGAAGAACAATTCCATGATAGTGTAGCTGAAACTAATGCGCGTCTTGAAAAAGAAGCTCAAGAAGATGCTGCTAAGAACAGTACTTGGGATGAATAAAAAGTAAAAGATAATTTTAAAAACCTCTTACCAAATTAGTGGTAAGAGGTTTTTTGGTGAGATTGCTCAAAAGACCAAATTTATTGTGAAAGAGACCATTTGATAAATAGAAAGTACCAAATGATGATGTTTTAGTATTAGGGATAATTTATTGGTTATACTTAGCATATAAAAATAAAGGGAGGTTAAACATTTTGAAAATTGTTTGTCATGTTGATTCCTCAATTCAAGAGGAAAGAGGTGAAATTTGGGTTCGAGATCTAACGCCAGAATTATCTAATCTACTTAATTTCGTGAATAATGGGCAACAAGTACTCTGGTGTATTAAGAATAAAGAATTAAAACCAATAAGTTATGAAGAAATTTTTGCAATACAGACTTCTTCTCATGGATTAGATGTGTCTACCGAAAAAGGACACTATGTATATCATGAAACACTTTCGAAATTAAAAGAAAAATTAAATGATACTTTTATTGAAGCTTCTCAAAGTGCTATTTTTAATTTTCACCATATTGATCATTTAGAATTGAATGACAATGGGACGATTGATGTTATTTTGAAAAATCAACAACGTATCCAAATAGCAAGAAGAAAAATTAAAAATTTAAAAAAGAGGTTAGGTATATGAAAAAACATATTTTTTTATTAATTAATGGTATAGCCTGGGGAGAAGTATATGGACTAGCTTTCTCAATTTTTTTTAGCTATATATTCCGATTAAATACTTATGCTCCCTCCACACCTGCTTTTACTGAGCACTTTACACGTCCCCTAGATGCAGTTTTAGCCTCAATAATATTATGGGGCTTAATGGGGTTACTTTTTAGTGCAGGTGCTCTAGTTTTTAAAGTGAAAAATTGGTCACTAAGAAAACAAACTATTATTAACTTTATTATTTATTACTTTGGATTTACACCTCTTGCGATACTTGCAGGGTGGTTTCCATGTAACCTAGTGTGGCTCACAATATTTACTATTATTTTTATTTTAATTTATCTTGTAATGTGGTCAATCAATGTATATATCTTTAAACGTGAAGTAAGAAAGATTAACCAAAAGCTTCAAAAATAAATTATAGAATTTTTCAAATTAAAAGGACTATGGCTTTAACCATGGTTCTTTTTTGTAAGCAATTTTGTATTTACTTTTAGTAAGATTTGCTATAGTTAAGTTAGAAAGAAGGGTAAAAGATGAGTGATAAAAAAGATTTAAGTAAGTTAACACCACTTCAATTTGAAGTAACACAACATGCAGCAACTGAAAGACCTTTTACAGGAAAATATGATGATTTTTATGATAAAGGTATATATGTTGATGTTGTTTCAGGTGAACCTTTATTTTCTAGCTTAGATAAGTATGATGCAGGATGTGGTTGGCCTTCATTTACTAAGCCAATAGAAAAATTGAACTATCATCGTGACACAAGCTATGGAATGGAACGAACTGAAGTAAGAAGTCCGCAGGGAGATTCCCATTTGGGACATGTTTTTACTGATGGTCCGATTCAAGCAGGTGGATTAAGATATTGTATTAATTCAGCTGCTTTAAAATTTATTCCCTATGATGATTTAGAAAAAGAAGGCTACGGCGAATATAAAAAACTTTTTGATAAGTAAAAAAGTGTGCCACAAATGTGCCACTTTTATGAAAAATACTGAAATTTATTGAAAGAAAGGGAAAAATGCAATGAACGATAAAAGCCTTGATAGTAAAGAAAATAAGCAGTATGAAACAGCTATTTTTGCAGGTGGATGTTTCTGGTGCATGGTTGAACCTTTTGACACTCAGCCTGGCATAATTAGTGTAGTGTCTGGTTATACAGGTGGTGATGTTCCCAATCCTACCTATGAACAAGTCTGCACGGGAACAACAGGGCATACTGAAGCAGTAAAGATTACTTTTGATCCTAAAATTATTAGTTATGCGGATTTAGTTAAGATTTATTGGCAAGTAACTGATCCAACCGATGCAATGGGGCAATTCCAAGATCGTGGATCTCAATATCAACCAGTTATTTATTATAATTCGCCTGAACAAAAGGAAATTGCCATCAAGTCAAAGGAAGATTTAGAAAAATCTGGTAAGTTTGATGAGCCAATTGTAGTGAGAATTGAACCTGCAAAACCATTTTATCCAGCTGAAGAATACCATCAAGACTTTTATAAAAAAGATCCTTTACGTTATCAACTAGAGGAAATGGGTGGACGTGAACAGTATAAAAAGAAGTACTGGAATAACTAATATTACAAACATGAAACTTTTACGATTTGTCTTGTTTTTATCTTAGCTACTCATTAAACTTAAACTATTGGTTTAATTATTAGGAGAGTTAAGGAAAAAACTATTGAATAAATTAGAAGATCTATCACGTCAACATGATTCGATATCCAAGATATCAGCCGGAATTGTTTATGCTTTAGCCGTAGCAATTGCATTGAATTTCTTTTGGACTCCTGGTCATATTTATGCATCTGGAATTACAGGTTTTGCGCAAGTAGTGCATTCATTTTCAAGACACCTTCTACCAGTTCCATTAGCTACTTCAGTGATGTATTTTGTATTAAATATTCCTTTATTTATTATTGGCTGGCGTAAAATTGGTCGTCGTTTTACTATCTATACGCTTTTTACGGTTTTATTGGCATCAATTATGATGCGCGTAATTAGTCCCGTAAAGATTAGTTATGATCCAATTATCTGTGCTTTGTTTGGTGGGGTAATTAATGGTGTCGGTACTGGTCTAGCTTTAAAAGCAGGTATTTCTACTGGTGGGCTAGATATTTTAGGGATTGTTTTAAGACAAAAGACAGGAAAAAGTTTTGGAACAATTAATATTGCTTTTAATCTTGTGATTGTTATTTGTGCCGGCTTTGTATTTGGCTGGAGTCGTGCACTTTATACCGCCTTGAATATTTTTATTAATGGGCGTGTGATTGATTATGTTTATAATCAACATCAAAAATTACAGGTATTAATTGTCACTGAAAAGCCAAAACATATTATTGAAGGCATTCAAAATAAAATGCATCGTGGTATTACAATCTTGCATGACGTAGAAGGTGCATATAGTCATACTGAAAAGACAGTTTTAATTACCGTGATTGATCATTATGATATGTATGATATAGAAAAAATTGTAAGTGAAAATGATCCTTATGCTTTCATGAGTATCTGTCAAGTTGCAACAATACACGGGCGCTTTGTTGAACAAAAGCCGGTATAAAAAAGTTGAAGAAAATTTAGTAATTCTATTGACCGATATTTTCAGGTTAGCTATAATCAATATATATGTTGTGGCACATTTTATGTGTCAAGAAATGGAAGGAGGGATCTCACTATGGCAAAGACAATCGTTCACGAAAACGAGTCTATTGATGATGCTCTTCGTCGTTTCAAACGTTCCGTTTCTAGAAGTGGTACTTTACAAGAATACCGTAAACGTGAATTCTACGAAAAACCTAGTGTTAAGCGTAAGTTAAAATCTGAAGCAGCACGCAAGCGTAGACATTATTAATAAATAAAAAGCCCTGATAGATTTGTATCTATTCAGAGCTTTTTTTGTTGAAAAAGTTTACAATATAGATAGTTATTCATTAGAAAGGAATTATATAATGGCTCTTAATGATACTTTGATGGAAGATATGAAAAATGCTATGAAGGCAAAGGATAAAGATAGCCTCACCGTGATTCGTTCGTTAAAATCAGCTCTAATGAATTATAAAATTAAAGTTGGTCACGAATTAAATAGTGATGATGAACTTGATGTCTTGGCTACAGCATTAAAGCAAAGACGTGAATCATTAGAAGAATTTTCTAAAGCAAAACGTCAAGATTTGATTGATGCAACTAATAAAGAAATTGAAACTATTGAAAAGTACATGCCAAAACAATTATCTAATGATGAATTAGAAGCTACGGTTGAAGAAACCATTAAAGAAGTGGAAGCAACATCTAAGAAAGATTTTGGTGATGTGATGCAGGCCTTAATGCCTAAGATTAAAGGAAAAGCCGACGGTAAAGCCGCTTCTGTAATGGTAGGGAAAAAGTTAAATTAATTAGCTATGGAGGCTCATTAGTGGAACAAGCAACAGCTATTTTTACTCCTACTAAACCTGAATCTATTATGAATTTAGTAGGAATAAATGATTCGAATTTAAAATTACTAGAAGAATCATATGATGTTCGGATAACCGATACTGGAAGTGAAATTGAAGTAATTGGGGCTCAAGAAGTTGTTGAAAAAATTCTGAATATCCTAACTGCTCTGGACAAAGTAATTACTCGTGGAATTCATATTAATGCTACAGATGTTGTAAGTGCCGTAAAAATGGCAGACAAAGGAACATTAGAATTTTTTGGTGAATTATATAGCAAAGTTCTAATTCGTGATGCTAAAGGTCGTCCTGTAAGAGTAAAGAATATGGGACAAAAAGCTTACGTAGATGCAATTAAAAAATATGATGTAGTTTTTGGTGTTGGTCCAGCAGGAACAGGAAAAACTTTTTTGGCTGTTGTAATGGCAGTCGCTGCTTTTAAAAAAGGTGAAGTTTCGCGTATCATTTTAACTCGACCAGCAGTAGAAGCAGGTGAATCGCTGGGATTTTTACCAGGCGATTTAAAAGAAAAAGTAGATCCTTATTTAAGACCAATTTATGACTCTCTTTATACTATTTTAGGAACCGATACAACTAATCGATTGATGGAGCGTGGATTAATTGAAGTTGCCCCACTTGCTTATATGCGTGGACGAACTTTAGACGATGCGTTTGTTATCCTTGACGAAGCCCAAAATACTACTGAAGCGCAAATGAAAATGTTTTTAACTCGTTTAGGCTTTAACTCAAAGATGATTGTCAATGGGGATCAGACTCAGATTGATTTACCAGGGAGAGCCAGAAGTGGGTTATTACAAGCTGAGCACATTTTAAAGGGGATCGATCAAGTTAAATTTATTCGTTTTACTTTTAATGATGTGGTTCGTCACCCAGTAGTGGCTAAAATTGTTAAGGCTTACGAGGAAGAGGAAAGATAGTGGATCAATTAGATATTTCGTTTAATGATGAAATTAATTTTTTAGAAGATAGTAATCGTGATTGGGTAAAATGGATCACGGATTTGTTACTTTCTGCTAAAGAAGCTATTCATAAAGAAAACGCACAAGAAATTAGTATTAAT
Source organism: Lactobacillus sp. PV034 (assembly GCF_014522305.1). Taxonomy (NCBI): domain Bacteria; kingdom Bacillati; phylum Bacillota; class Bacilli; order Lactobacillales; family Lactobacillaceae; genus Lactobacillus; species Lactobacillus sp. PV034. The sequence continues at coordinate 356,683 of NZ_CP041982.1, forward strand.
TTTGTTTCGCCTGAAGAGATCCATAAAATTAATAAGGATTATCGTGGAAAAGATCGTCCCACTGATGTTATCTCATTTGCAATTGAAGATGATGAAGATAATTTAATGGCACAATTTTTTGATGATCCAGATTTTGTTGAAGATATTGGTGATTTATTCATTTGCATTGATGTAGTAAAAAAACAAGCGGTTGATTATGAAACAGGTTTTGAGCGTGAATTTGGCTATACTTTGGTTCATGGCTATCTTCATTTAAATGGCTTTGATCATATTGAAGATGATGAAGCAGAAGAAATGTTTAGCATCCAAGGAAAGATTTTACGTGAATATGGCTTACCACTTCGTGCGAATCAAGAAACGCACGGAAAACAGATTCACTAATTAAAAGATAATTTTTGAAGAGATATTTTCATACTAGAGGTTTGAATAATGAATAAAGAAAATGAATTTAAATCTGGGTTTGTAGCTCTAATTGGACGCCCAAATGTTGGTAAATCAACTTTACTTAATTATTTAGTTGGTCAAAAAGTAGCTATCATGTCACCTCAACCCCAAACTACACGTAATAAAATTTCAGGAATTTATACTGATGAACATGAACAAATTGTTTTCATTGATACTCCTGGAATTCATAAACCTAAAAATAAGCTAGATGACTTTATGGATAAATCTAGCTTGTCTACTTTGGATGAGGTAGATGTAGTTTTATTTATGGTCGAACCAGAACCTGCTGGTAAAGGAGACCATTATATAGCTGATTTACTAAGTAAAATTAAAAAGCCTGTATTTTTAGTAATTAATAAGATTGATACTATTCATCCTGATAAATTATTAGAAATAATGAATTCTTATCGTTCATTAGGTGATTTTGCAGAAATAGTTCCTATTTCTGCTAGTCAAGGAAATAATGTTGATGAGTTGATTAAAACTATTGGTAAATATCTTCCTGAAGGACCCCAATTTTATGATACTGATCAAGTAACTGATCGTCCTGAATACTTCATTGTCGCCGAATTAATTCGTGAACAAGTTTTGCGTTTAACTCATGAAGAGGTCCCACATGCTACTGCTGTTGTAGTTGATCGGATGAAAGATCATGAAGCGGGTAAATTACAAATTGAAGCTACTATCTATGTTGAAAGAGATGGACAAAAGGGCATCATTATTGGTAAAGGCGGAAAGATGCTTAAGCAAATAGGGATTGCTGCTCGTCGAGAAATTGAAAATCTTTTGGGTGAAAAAGTTAACTTACGATTATGGGTCAAAGTTCAAAAGAATTGGCGTTCAGATCCTGCGTTTTTAAAGTCAATTGGCTATAATGCCAAGGAATTACGTTAATGGTACGAGAACTAGAAGAAGTTCAAGGGATAATTTTTAAAAGAAAAAAATATAAAGAAGCTGATGCACTATGCAAGGTTTTTTCAAAAGAAAAGGGAATTTTTAGTTTAGATATTCGTGGTGCCTACCGTCCAAAGTCAAAATTGGGCCCTGTTACTATGAACTATTCTTTTGGTACTTATGTAATTAATACTACCGGTAAAGGAATAAGTAATCTTCGCACCTATAAAAATATTAAGCAATTTGATGGGTTGTATCATGACTTGGTTAAACAAGCTTATGCAAGTTACCTTTTAGATTTAGTAGATCATGCTTTTTTGGAATATCAGGATCTAGGTCCAACTTATGATTTGATTTTTACTGCCTTGCAGAAAATTGATGATGGAGCCGATCCAGAAATTATTAAGCAAATGGTAGAATTAAAGATTTTACAAGCTTACGGAGTAAAACCGCAATTACGAGCTTGTATTGTTTGTGGCAAAACACAGGGAAAGTTTGACTATTCGTTAGAAAAGGGTGGAATAGTGTGTGAAGAGCACTATTCATTAGTTCCAAGTAGAATGCACTTAAATCCCAAGGTAGTAGCTTTAATTCGAACACTAGCTCTTTTAAAAATTGAACGATTGGGAGAAACTAAGATAAATGATCAATTAAAACGTCAAGGCAAAAAACTAATCGACCGTATGTATTCTAGTTATTTAGATTTAAACTTAAAAACCAAAAAATTCTTAGATGAATTGACAATAAGTTGATGTAAAAACCTAAATATTATGCTAAAATGTAAACGTAGTTTTGGCATATTAGAGGAGAGAAAAAAGTACTAGTAAAGCGAGTGTAGTATGGTGAAAGTACACCTAGGAAAAGGCACCTCTAAGCTAAAATCAATTAAGAGCAGAAAGAATAAGCTTTCTGAATTAGGGTGGAACCGCGAATCAATCGTCCCTATGCAAATTTTGCATAGGCTTTTTTTATTGCCTATGGTATGAGGAGAGATATTATGTCAGAAAAACTGAATGTCCAAGATATGATTTTTAAATTGGAACAGTTCTGGGCCTCAAAAGGTTGTATGATTATGCCTTCATATGATGAACAAAAAGGGGCTGGGACTATGAGTCCATATACTTTTTTACGTGCGGTTGGTCCTGAACCATGGAAAGCATGTTATGTTGAACCATCTAGAAGACCAGCTGATGGTCGTTATGGAGATAATCCTAATAGATTGTATCAACACCACCAATTCCAAGTAGTAATGAAGCCTGCTCCAAAAGATATTCAACAATATTACCTTGATAGTTTAAGAGTGTTAGGGATTGAACCTTTAGAGCATGATATTCGTTTCGTAGAAGATAACTGGGCAAACCCATCAATGGGATGTGCTGGTGTTGGTTGGGAAGTATGGCTAGATGGAATGGAAGTTTCTCAATTTACTTATTTCCAAGTTGTGGGTGAACTAGATGTTAAACCAACAATGAGTGAAATTACTTATGGTGTTGAAAGATTGGCTTCCTATATTCAAGATGTAAATTCTGTCTTTGACCTCGAATGGGGAAATGGCGTTTTATACCGCGATATTTTCAAACAACCTGAATATGAACACTCAAAATATGCTTTTGAAGAAAGTGATCAAGAACAATTATTGAAAGACTTCGAAAATTACGAAGCTACAGCTAAGCGTTTATTAGGATTGAACTTAATTCACCCAGCTTATGATTATATTCTTAAATGTAGCCATACATTTAACTTGTTAGATGCACGTGGCACAGTTTCAGTTACTGAACGTGCTGGCTATCTTTCAAGAATTAGAAACTTGGCTCATTTAGCAGCAAAGGGTTTTGTTGAAGAACGTGAAAAACGTGGTTTTCCATTATTAAAACACCAAGAAGAAAAGCAGAATGCGGGGCAAGAAAATGACTAAAGATTATTTATTTGAAGTTGGAACTGAAGAAATGCCAGCTCACGTTGTTTCTCGTAGTGTTAAACAATTGGCTGATAAAACTGGAAAGTTTTTAAAAGAAAATGGTCTATCATTTAAGGGAATCCGAACTTATTCAACTCCGCGACGTTTAACTATCTTGGTTCAAGATCTGACCGAAAAACAAGAAGATATTGACGAAGTAAAAAAAGGTCCAGCCAAAAAGATTGCTCAAGATGCAGATGGTAATTGGACTAAGGCTGCGGAAGGTTTTGCTCGTGGTCAGGGAATGACTACAGAAGATATTTACTTTGATGAATTGAAGGGAACTGAATATGCCTATGTTCACGTTCAAAAAGAAGGAAAAAAGGCTGAAGAAATCCTGATGGGAATGAGTGATATTGTTAAATCAATGAATTTCCCTACTAAAATGCGTTGGGGTACTTCAGGTGATTTTGAATTCGTGCGCCCAATTCATTGGATGGTTTCCTTATTTGATAGTGAAGTGATTCCTGTAAGATTACTTAATATTGTTGCTGGACGTAAAACTGAAGGACACCGTTTCTTAGGTGATAGTGTTGTTTTAGCAAACGCCGATGATTATGAAGAGGCATTGAAGAGCCAATACGTAATTGCTGATGCCGATGAACGCAAGGGCATTATTTTAAATCAAATTAATGAACTTGCTGCCCAGCATAATTGGAAAGTTAATATTGATCAAGGCTTACTTGAAGAAGTTACTAACTTAGTCGAATATCCTACTGTTTTTGCTGGTAGTTTTGATGAAAAATACTTGATTATTCCCGATGAAGTACTAATTACTTCAATGAAGGATAATCAACGTTACTTTGAAGTTTATGATGAAAATGGTAAGTTAATTAATCATTTCATTTCAATTAGAAATGGTAACAGTGAGTACTTAGATAATGTTATTTCAGGTAATGAAAAGGTTCTTGTCGCTCGTTTAGATGATGCTCAATTCTTCTACGATGAAGATAAGAAATATCCGATTTCTCATTTTGTTGATAAATTAGCTAATGTTTCATTCCATGATAAAATTGGTTCAATGTCTGAACATATGTTAAGAGTAAAACTAATTGGTGAATATCTAGCTCATAAACTTGGATTATCAGAAGATCAAGATAAAGACTTTGATCGTGCAGCAGATATCTATAAGTTTGATTTGGTAACTGCTATGGTAGGAGAGTTTGCTGAATTACAAGGTATCATGGGAATGCATTATGCTCGTTTGGCTGGTGAAAATAGTAATGTAAGTAATGCTATTAAAGAAAGTTATATGCCAATCAGTGCTGAGGGTGAACTACCGGAATCAGTAGTAGGCTCTTTACTTTCAATTGCTGAGAAACTTGATACAATTATTACTTTCTTTGGTGCCGGAATGGTTCCAAGTTCTTCTAATGATCCTTACGCTCTTAGAAGAAGTGCTTATGGTATTGTACGAATCTTACTAAATGAAAATTGGTCTTTATCAATTGAACAAGTATTGCCAGATTTGATTGAAATTTTAAGTGAGAAAACACCTGCTAAGTTACCAAAGAGTCAAGATCAAGAAACTGAAATTTCTAGTTTTATTCGCGATCGTGTAAAACAATATTTACAAGCTAATAATTTTTCATATGATGTGGTTGATGCTGTTCTTGCATCAAGTCAACAAGATCCTATTCAAATGCTTGAAGCAGCAAGAGCATTACAATCTCACCATGATGATAAGGACTTCAAATCAGTCGTTGAAAGTCTTACTAGAATTAATAATATTCTTAATAAGGCTGAATTTAATAATGATACTGAGATTGATGAAGAATTATTCGAATCAAATAGTGAAAAAGAATTAAATGCAGCTGTAAATCAACTTTTAGAAGAAAATTTAAATATTGCTGATTTATACAATGGTTTTGTAGAGTTACAACCAATAATTGATAACTATTTCGAGTCTAATATGATTCTTGCCAAAGACGAAAAAGTTAAAAATAATCGTCTCGCACAATTAGCTAAAGTTAATACTCTTGCAGCACGAATTGGTGACTTAAGTCAATTAGTAATTAAATAAAAGGAAAGAAAAACTAATGGCTGGTCGAATTCCAGAAAGTTTTATTAATGAAGTTAGTAATGCAGTAAATATCGTTGATGTAATTGGACAATATGTTTCTTTAGAGAAAAGGGGAAAGGACTATATTGGCCTTTGTCCTTTTCATCAAGAAAAGACGCCTTCATTTACAGTCAATGAGAGTAAACAATTTTTTAAGTGTTTTGGATGTGGTAAAGGTGGAAATGTCTTTAAGTTTTTAATGTATCAGGAAAATTTAAGCTTTCCTGAAAGTGTAAGACGCGTTGCAGAATTTGCTAATATATCGATGCCTAATGGGGTTGGTGCTCAAAGTACACCTCTTAGTCCATTATTAAAAATGTATGAAGAAGCAACCGAATTCTACCATCACATCTTACTTACTACTAAAGCTGGAGAAGTCGGCTTAACTTATGCCAAAAATCGTGACTTAAATGAAGAACTATTAAAGCATTTTAAGATTGGTTATGCTCCGGATAATGACACTATTCTTTTAACTTTTTTAAAGCAAAAAGGTTATGAGGAAGAATTACTTCGTCGAAGCGGTTTATTTGTTGAAACAAAAGATGGCCGCTTATTTGATCGCTTTCGCAATCGTTTAATGTTTCCTTTATCTAATGAGAATGGCAGAACAATCGCTTTTTCTGGTAGAAGAATTAGCGATAATCCTGAAATAGCCAAATATGTAAATAGCCCAGAAACAGAAATCTTTACCAAATCAAAACTTCTTTATCACTTGAGCGAAGCAAAAAAGGCTGTCCGTGATGAGGGCCACTTAGTACTTTACGAAGGTTATATGGATGTAATTGCAGCCTATAAAGCAGGAGTCAAGTCAGGAGTCGCCTCAATGGGAACCAGCTTGACCGATGAACAAGTTTATCTTTTAAGACGAATCAGACCTAATGTAATCATTAATTATGATGGTGACAAAGCTGGAGTACACGCTGCTGAAAGAGCAATTACACTCTTTAATAAAGTTTCGGGGTTTAACATAGGTATCGTTGTTTTACCTGATAACCTTGATCCAGATGAATATGTAAAAAAATATAGTGCAGAAAAGTATCGTCATGAAATTAATGGTGCAATTTCACCGACTAAGTTTTTATTAAAACGTAGTGCTGCAAAATACAATTTGCATAATGAGCGAGAAAAATTAGCTTATATTAATGATGGAATTGCCATTATCGCACAGTTAAATAATCCTGTCGAAAGTGATATCTACTTGTCAGATTTTGCCAAGGAAGTAGATGTTTCAATTGAATCGCTAAAAGTTTCATTGTTGAGAGAACAAAGGAAGCTGAGAAAGTCTCGCCAACATCAACAGCCTTCTTTACCAGCATCACAAATTAATGAAGTTGCGGATAATGTAGCAAGAGAACCAAAGCTATCTCCACAATATTCCTCTAAATTTCTAAGTTTACAACGTTTACTTTACCTATTTATTCATAGTGAAGAAGCGAGAAATTATTTACTTAATCTGAATTTCTTATTTCCAGATAAAAGTTATGCTTTAATAGCAGAAAAATGGTTAGAGTATTTAGGAAAAGATAGTGAACATTCAATTAAGGATTTTACAAATTTTATTCCTGAAGATTTGGGGAGTATAATAGTAGACATGGAATTGGCTGATATGCCAGCTGATTATTCAAAACAAGAGATTGATGATCAGATAAGAGCTTTAGAAGTTAACCGAATTGATGACCAACTAAATCAGTTACAGGAAAGTCTGAGAGAAGCTCAAAGAAAAAATAACAATTCAGAGTTATTAGATATAACTAAAAAAATAATCGAATTAAAGAGACTGAAAAGTTAGAGGAGGACTTATAAATGGCAGAAAAAAAGGCTACAGAAAGTATGCCTTCTTTATCATTAGATAAAAAGGTCAAAGAAGTAGTAAAAGATGTTAAGAAAAGTAAGTCTATTACAGAAACTGACTTTACAGAGCAATTAATCACTCCTTACAAACTAGAAGGCAAAGCTGTTGATCAGTTGGTTCAAGAATTTGAAGATAACGGTATTTCAATCGTTGATGAAAATGGTGAACCTTCAAAATTAGCTTTGAAGAAGCAAAAAGATGTTGAAAGAAAAGAATTAAATGACATGTCTGCGCCTTCAAGTGTAAGAATGAATGATCCTGTAAGGATGTATTTGAAGGAAATTGGACGTGTTTCCCTTTTAAGTGCTGATGAAGAAATTGCACTAGCCAAGAGAATTGAAGCTGGAGATGAAGAAGCTAAACAAGAATTGGCCGAAGCTAACTTACGTTTGGTTGTATCAATTGCTAAGCGATATATTGGTCGTGGAATGTCCTTCCTTGATTTAATACAAGAAGGAAACATGGGCTTGATGAAAGCTGTCGATAAGTTTGATTATCGTTTAGGTTTTAAGTTCTCAACTTATGCAACTTGGTGGATCAGACAAGCTATTACTCGTGCAATTGCTGACCAAGCTAGAACTATTCGTATTCCAGTTCACATGGTTGAAACCATTAATAAACTTATTAGAATTCAAAGACAATTGTTGCAAGATTTAGGTCGTGAACCAACTCCTGAAGAAATTGGAGCAGAAATGGATATGCCAACGGACAAAGTTAGGGATATCTTAAAAATTGCCCAAGAACCGGTTTCTTTGGAAACACCAATTGGTGAAGAAGATGATTCTCATTTGGGTGACTTTATCGAAGATAAAGATGCTACAAGTCCTGAGCAACATGCATCTGCTGAATTATTGAAAGAGCAATTAGAACAAGTCTTGGATACTTTAACTGATCGTGAAGAAAATGTTTTACGTTTGCGTTTTGGTCTAGATGATGGACGTACTCGTACTTTGGAAGAAGTTGGTAAAGTATTTGGTGTTACCCGTGAACGTATTCGTCAAATTGAAGCTAAGGCTTTACGTAAGTTAAGACATCCTAGTCGTTCTAATCAATTAAAGGACTTTATGGATTAAACATAAAAAGACTTTGGAAAAATATTCCAAAGTCTTTTTTACTACTATTATGCTAGAATTTATAGTTGAGGAGGGCGAATTATGCTTGAACAACGTCTAGCACAATTAGCAGATATGGTAGAACCAGGAAGCCGCGTGGCTGATATTGGAACCGATCATGCCTATTTACCAATTGCATTAGTCAAAGATGAAAAAGTTAATTTTGCAATTGCGTCTGATGTGGCCGCTGGTCCTTTGAATAATGCTATTAATGACATTAAAATGGCAGGATTAGAGGGCAAAATCATTACAAGATTAGGGTCAGGCTTAGAGACACTAAAACCTGAAGATAAGATTGATACAATCATTATTGCTGGTATGGGTGGTAAATTAATGCGTGATTTATTGGATAAACCAGCTCAAGAAAATAATTTTTATGAGAATTTAATTCTAGAACCTAATGTTGGTGAACCTATAGTAAGAAAATGGCTAATGGATCATTCATATAAGATTGAAGCTGAAAAGATAATTGAAGTATCAGGTCATATTTATGAATTGATAAAGGCTAAGTGGGTGAAAGATTTAGTTAATCTTAGTACTGCACAAATTCAGTTTGGTCCATTTTTATTAAAAGAGAAAAACAATATTTTTATCAAAAAATGGTCTAAGCAATTAGATTTTCAAAAAAATCTATTAAGTAACTTACAAAAAGCTAAACAACAAGATGCGAATAAAATAGAAGCTACGAAAAAGATAATAGCGATGATTGAGGAGATACTTCATGACTAAAGTAAAAGAGATTATTAATCAGTTGAATCAAATTTTTCCTGAAGAAATTGCATCAGCTGGAGATCCGGTAGGAATTCAAATTGGTTCAGTAAACCAAGAAGTAACTAAGGTGATGACGACCCTGGATGTAAGACCTCAAGTAGTTGATGAAGCGATTGAAAAAGGAGTTAATTTAATTATTAGTCATCATCCTTTGATTTTTCGACCAATCAATAATTTAGATTACGCTGATCCTCAAAAGGCAATGTACGCCAAAATCATCGCTAATAATATTACAGTTTATTCGATCCATACTAATTCTGATAAAGCTCAAAATGGGTCAGCTGACTGGGAAGCTGAAGAATTAGGCTTAAAAGAAGTTGAGCCTTTTGCTTTAGATAAAGATGGAATTGCAATTGGACGTAAAGGAAAATTACCTAAGGTAATGAGTGCAAAAGAATTTGCTTATTATGTAAAAGATCGGATGAATATTCCAATGGTCCGTCTAATAACTGCAAATAATGATGCAAAAATCTCAAGTGTTGGCTTTATTTGTGGAGATGGAGGCAAGTTTTGGCATCGAGCTGTAGATGAAGAACTTGATGCTTTCATTACCGGTGACGTTTATTATCATGTGGGGCATGATATGATTTCAAGTGGTATTACTGTTGTTGATCCTGGTCACTATACAGAAAAATTATTTAAATATAAGGTCTTTGATCTCTTACAACAATGGAACAAAGAAAATAATTGGAATGTGGGGATTGAATTATCTGAAGTTTCCACCAATCCATTCCAAGATTTATTTTAAGTAAGGAGAATAAAATGTCAGAATATCCAACTTTATTACCTAGATTTTTAAAGTATGTGAAGGTTAACTCGCGTTCTGATGAGCAGGCTGATAGATTTCCTTCAACTCAAAGAGAAGAAGATTTTCAAAAAGATGTAATTATGAAAGATCTTCAAGAATTAGGGCTGGAAGATGTTCATTATAATCAAAAAAGTGGTTGCGTAATTGCTACTATTCCATCCAATTTAGATTATGAAGTACCTACTTTTGGTTTATTAGCTCACTGTGACACAGCGGACTTCGACTCAGAAGATGTTAAACCTCAAATTGTAAAAAATTATGATGGAATTTCAAAAATCCAACTTGGTGAGAGTGAATTTTACCTAGACCCAGAAGTATTTCCACATTTGAAAAATTATAAGGGGCAAACTATTATATCTGCTTCTGGAGACACTTTGCTTGGTGGGGATGATAAGTGTGGTATCTCAGAGCTCATCACCTTTGCAGAGTATTTAATGAAGCATCCAGAAGAAAAGCATGGTAAGATTCGTTTAGCCTTTACTCCTGATGAAGAAATTGGAACAGGTGCACAACATTTTGATGTCGAAGAATTTTGTGCAGATTTTGCCTATACAGTTGATGGAGAAGCACCAGGTAAGTTAGACTGGGGTACATTTTCAGCAGCTCAATTTAGCTTAGACATTCAAGGTGTAAATGTTCATCCAGCGGTAGCAAAGGGTCAAATGATTAATGCGATTCAAGTAGGAATTAATTTCCAAAATGCTTTACCTAAAGATGAAGTCCCAGAACAAACAGATGGGAAAGAGGGATTTTTCCATTTAATGAATTTTGAGGGAACGGTTGACCATGCTCATCTAGATTATATTATTCGTGATTTTGAACGAGATGGCTTAGAAAAGCGTAAAAATTTAGTAAAAAGCATCGTTGAAAAAATGAATAAAGAATTTGGTACTGAACGTATTAAATTAAAGATGTGGGATCAATACTACAATATGGCTGATGAGCTTAAGAAGCATATGGAAATTGTAGATTTGGCACGAGATGCTTACAAGGCTGAAGGATTAACTGTTAATGAAGATCCCGTACGTGGTGGTACAGATGGTTCGCAACTAACTTATATGGGTTTACCATGTCCAAATTTGTTTGCTGGAGAAGAAAACATGCATGGTAGATATGAATATACAGTCCTAGAATCTATGTGGAAAGCAGTAGATGTTTTACGCCAAATTAACCGTTTGAATGTCGAAAGAAACAAGTAATATCAATGAAAAAAAGAGGGGTAGCATTATTGGTGCTAACCCTCTTTTTTTTCATTGCTTTACAAATTTAGGACAATTTTAGGTTAATTTGAGGTGAAAATTATAAAATGTGGAAAAAGTAGTTATAATTTCTTAGAAATTAAAATGTGAAACAAAAACAATAAAATATCTTTATGAATTGTAAAGGTAAATAAATATATTTATTTAAGAAACCCTTTAATATCGGGAAATAAAAATTAAATAACTCTTAAATATTTTTGTACACTTACATTAATAAAATTAAATATTAAAATTATTATCGTACACGACAAAAGGTTAAACGCTTACACAAAATAATTAAAGCAATTTAATTGGAATTGTGAAACAAAAAAGTTTATTGAATTATTTGTTTCAATATAGTAGTGTAATAGTTAATTAATACAGCAGGAGGGAATATGGAATTCCAAGATAATATACCAATATACCAGCAAATTCAAAAATACTTATATAAACAAATAGCATTGGGCTTAATTAAACCAGGAGAGAAAATTCCTTCAGTTAGACAACTAGCTGTTGATTTAACAGTAAATGTTAATACGGTTCAGCGAGCGTTAAATGAAATGAATAACGAAGGTATTTTAGAAGTTAAGCGAGGATTAGGATCATTTGTAACCACTGATATTAATCTGATTACTAATAAACGTCAGGAGTTGATTAAAGAAACTATGAGCGAGTTTTTGGAAAGCACTAGACAATTGGGCTTGACGCCGGAAGAAACGCTAAAAGAACTTAAAAATTACATTGAAGAGGAGAATAAAAGTAAATGAGCGAATGTGTAAAGCTAGCAAAGATAAATTATAAAAAGAACCGTCAGACAATTTTACAAGATGTAAATTTAGAAATTGAATCAGGAAAAATAGTAGCCCTTTTAGGTGAAAATGGTGCAGGTAAGACTACTTTAATGCGAATTATCGCTGGCTTAGCTAAACATTATCAAGGTAATGTGGCCGTAGTAGGAAAAGAAAGTGTAGTTCAAAGAAAAGCTCATTTATCGATGACTGATACCCTTCAGGGCTTTAGTGATGCATCTACGATTGCAGAAATTAAAGTATTTTATACTCATTTATACAAAGATTTTGATGTTCAAGAATTTGAACAACTAAAAGAATTTATGAAACTTAATGATGATATGAAATTAAATCAGTTGTCAAGAGGAATGAAACAAAAATTGGAGATTGCCTTAACATTAAGTCGAAAAGTAGATCTATATTTGCTTGATGAACCATTTTCCGGCATAGATGCTATGGCAAGAAAAAGAATTATTAATTCTATTCTCTTGTGGAAAGAACCTAAATCAACCATGATTATTTCTGATCATTTTGTCAACGAAATTACTTCAATTTTAGATGAAATAGTGATTATCAAAGATAAGACAATCTATCGTCACGCTTCTGCAGAAGATATTCGTAGTGAAGGTAAAAGTATTGAGGAATACTACGAATCCTTATATGAAGACGGAGGTGTTGAGTAGTGTTATCTTCGAGTTCTTTATTAAAATACATGTGGTGTAAAAAGAATAAGACAGTTAATTTACTTCTTTTAATGCAGTTTATTATTGCCATAATTGGAGCTATTTGGTCTGTATGTGCCAACTCTAAATTTACTTTTTGGCAAAAATGGTCTCAAGGTATTGCAATGGTAGGGATCACGACACCATTTGTTATAATTATTTATCTTTTTCTATCGATTTATCGCAATGAAAAGATAAATTCTTCTCAGAGCTGGCAGCTACTACCTATTTCAAGCACAAAGCTGTATTTGATAAATTTGTTTACGGCTATTCTCAATGGTCTTTACCTAGTTCTTGGGCAAATTTTGATGGCTTTGGTAGTCATAATTCCATTAATTTTTGATGAAAAATTTAGAAGGGGAACAGGAATTATTTGGCATAAAATTTGGAGTGATACGACCACTCTTTTCAAAGATGATCTTTCAATTTTCATTCTTAGCATACTTTTGATTTTACTTTTTGCGATTGCCATCTATTTATTCGTAACAACAATTAATTTTGTCAGTACTTTACTCTTAGAACAATTTTCAAAAAATAATACAAAATTTTTACGTTTCTTTTTAGTTATAATCTTAGTGGTTATAGCATTTATAATGGGACTTTACATTATTGATCTTTTGTCTAATGGTAATTTCTTTAGTTCAACAGGTTGGATTGAGGGGTGCCAAGCAAACTTTGTTATGTTAATAATTGATGCCATATTCCTTTCGATAAATCTGTGGCTTTTTCATAATTATCATGAGGGAAGGTAGGAGAAATGACAAGCTTTAAAAGTATTCTATGGGAAGAGTTAAAATTAAAAAGTAAAACAATCTATTCAATTTTCATTATCCAGCTAGTTGCAGGTTTATTAGTTAGTTTTTGGACGATGACCGATCATGTCTTTAGTCCATCGTTCTGGCAGGTAGACTTATTTGTGACGATGACTTGGTCTACAGTCATAGGATTGATTAGTTACTTTGTTATCTCTATTTATCAAAATAAAAATATTTTATTGTCTAAAACTTGGAATCTTGTACCAATCGAAACAGCTAAATTGTTATATACAAATTTTTTATCATCTATCATTGGCTTTTTTTATTTTAGTTTTTTACAGATAGTTTTATTATTAATTTTGTTGCTTCCGATTAATAAGATTTCCTCAACTGAATGGATGATTCATCTTCCTTTTGTCGGACCATATCTTGCATCTTCTTCGTCTTGGTCAAATCTTACGATTGATGATTATTTTAAAATTATTATTCTTGTATTGATTGCAGTTTTATTTATATATATTTTATTTGCATTTATTTCAATTTCTTCTCATGTGTTGAGTAGTTTTGTGAGAATAAAGTATCAAAAATTTGCTAAATTCCTGACAGATTTTGTTTTAATTATTGTCTCTTATTACATGTTTGTTCAGTTTTTTAGAGGAATAGGTGATATTTTACGGATTAATTTTATTATGAAAAATAATTTAACTAATTCAGGGATAGAGACGACAATCTTTTCAATTTTAATACTTGATATCGTATTTCTATTATTGACAACATGGGAAGTAAATAATCTTTTTGAAACTAAAGCACAAAATTAGAAGATAAAACATTCTAAGCTAAATAGTGAATTAGTTATCCGACGGGATAATTAATTCACTATTTTTTATTCTCTTGTAGAATTTAAGTAGTAGTAAAACGATATGTCAAAGCCTTTTTAGACACTTGATGTCGTAGACAAAACTGGCAGTTTTACTTAGGCTATCAATAATCTCTTCGAAGAATGTGGACACGTTGATGTCGAGTTTAGAAAATTAGATCTGATTTCTTAAGTAAATACGTTTTACTACTTAAGCTTAGGGGGTTATATAATGCAAATTACTTTTGGAATTGATGTAAGTAAGTCTACTTCTACTATTTGTGAGCTAATTGGTGAAAGTAAAAATGAATTTACCATTACTAACGACCGTCCTGGTTTTATTAAATTACTGCACGAATTAGCTGCTTTTACTAAACAGCCAGAGAAGCTACTGGTGTTTATTCACGCAGACTACAAGCTTTTCTAGAAGATTACGGTTATGAATATGTTGTGCTTAATCCTCTTAAAGCAAAAAAAGAAATGGATTTGGGACTACGTCATAATAAGACTGATAAAACTGATGCTTATCATTTAGCCTTAATTCAAAGACTTTATCATCATCCAGTTAGTCAAAATCAGTCTCAGTCTTATAAGCAACTCAATGCTTTGAGTCGTTTCTATGACCAGCTAACAGATGATTTAGTCACAGCTAAAAATAGACTTCACCAGGCTTTACAATCAACTTTTCCCGAAATTGAAAATCTATTTTCTACTGCTAAAGGTAATAATTACTGGCAAATAGTTGCTCATTACCCTCATTGCGATTTAGTAAGACAAGAGAACAAAAATCAAATTATTAATTGGCTAATGAATTTAAAAGGTATTGCATTTAAACATGCTCAAAAAACTGCTGATAAACTTATTGAATTAGCTTATCAAGCTTATCCAGTTGTCTCCGAGACTAGTATAGAAGTTCAACAAGTACAATATTATACCCAAAGACTACTTAATCTAAGTAAGCAAAGAGAACAATTAATTACAAGAATGGTTAAACTCGCTAAGACTTTACCTAATCATGATTTAGAAAATCTAGAAAGTATTCCAGGTTTTGCCCAAACTACTGCAGTTAGAGTTTTAGCAGAATTGGGAGATGTACGCAGATTTAGCAATCCCAATAAAATTAATGCTTTTATTGGCATAGATCCAGGTAGATATCAGTCAGGTGAAATGGATTCTAATTTAAGTATTACTAAGCATGGTAATGCAATAGCACGTAAATTGCTTTATCGTGCTATTGGTCAAATTGATAATGCGGCTAAGACTAATCCGTGTCACATAGCAGATTATTATGAAAGCAAAAAGCTATCTTCTCAAACCAAAGGGTTTAAAAAGATAGCTATTGCTTCAATACATAAACTAATCAGAACAATTTATGCCCTGATTATTAATGATCAACTATATGATTACAACGTAGCCACACATAACCAAAAAAGACTTTAGTCGTAATTAATTGATCAACTACATTATAACGCTAAGCCCAAAAATCAGATATAAACTTGGGCTTATTTATCGTGCTTAATTCCAAAAATATATCGACATTAATAGCTACTTAAACTAAAATTCAAGCTAAAAACATAGTCAAACATCGTATTGTGCTTGACTTTACGTAGAAAAAATGGACTAAATAAACTTTACTTTGTTTATTTAGTCCATTTTGTTTTGATAATTAATTATGAAGTTTAGGAATTAGTTTGGATATATTCTAAAATTCGTTCAACTTCTTCTGTTGTATAATTATTTTTCGCCTGTTTCATTGCATGAATTTTTTCAACTGAAAGATGACTTGCAAAAGCAAGGGCAGAATCAGTTACATCATTTTTTGCTTCAAATTCAATGATTTTATTTGATAATTCATCTGGGTTCATAACTTCTATTCCTTTCCAAAATTAGTTGTTAAAAACTTTCATATCATTAAATGGGAAATATCTTACTTTAACTTCACCGACAATTTGACTTTGTTTTACAAAACCAAAGTAACGAGAATCTTTAGAAACATCACGGTGATCACCCATTACAAAGTAGGAGTCCTTAGGAACTTTAGAAACGCCAGTTACCTGCTTTAGGGTGAAATTATTAGTATAAAGTTGCCCCTTAGGCATCTTCTTTTTGTATTGATTTAAATACGGTTCTTTTAGAGCTTTTCCATTCACATAAACCGTATCATTCTTGGCGTAAATTGTATCACCAGGCATCCCAATGATTCTCTTAATATAAAGCTCTCCTGGGGCATCAGGCGCATCAATAATCACTATATCCCCACGTTGAAGTTTTGTATGTCTGACGGCAATGTTTCTATCACCTGATTCAAAAGTTGGCTGCATTGATGGTCCTGAGACCGTTTCATTTGCTAAAACATACTTGAAGAGTAGGAAATACGCAAGCATACATACTACAACGGTAATTACAATCTCAAGAACTGATTTACCTAAGGATTCTTCAGATTGCGGCTTACTATTTTTTTTATTTTTTGACATTTTTTCTCTCCTTTTATTGACCAACTTCTATTATAACTTTTTTTATCAAAATTGAATGGTAAAATCATTATTGGGTAGATATAATGAATAATTATCAGAAGAAATTACATCACATTCAGCAAATCGTTTCTCTTCCAGAAATAGATTTACAAATTACTGAAATTGATCATATTATTGAGAGTTTAAATAAAAAAAGGGTTTTAAAACAAGCACCTGCAAAATTAGGTTTTTACCCAGATCAATTAGAAGAATTACTTGCTAAGAGACCAGTATATAAAGAAGAATTGATTACTTTAACCAATTTATTGGATAATTTTAGAAGCTTTTTGTCACGTCATTTTGGACTTTGGTCGTTAGCTAATCAGACTACAATTGAAGCTATTAAAGAGACTTATCATTGCAAAACTGGGTTAGAATTGATGGCAGGAAATGCTTATTGGTCTAAAGGATTCAATGAAGCAGGGGTAAAAATGCAAGCAACGGATTCCTTCAGTTGGGCTAAAAGTTCAGCTACAGGAAGACAAACCTTTTTTCCAACTAAAATGTATGAAGCTAGTCAAGCAATACGAGAATTCACTGATGTAGACCTTATTATTTGCTGCTGGGCGCCGAATTTTGGTGATGGCGATAAAAAAATATTGGAAACTTGGCGCCAATATGGCAATCCCAAAACAACGCTTTTATTTATTGGAGAGAAGAATGGTGCTACTAATACACCAGCTTTTTGGAAAGAAGCAATTGAAATTCACTCACCTCAATTAAGAAAAATTAATCGATCATTTTCTAGTTTTGATTTTATTGAAGAAAAAATATTTGAGATAAAATAATGAAATTACGCAATTTTATAGTTACACTAATATCTTTAATTTGTTTTATTGGAGTTGGTTTGAGCTTGTCACGTCAACAATCTCAGCGTGCCGATCAAGTTTTGAATAATAGCGGCTTATCTTCCCCATATTACGTATTTGATCCTAAAAGTCACCAAACGATTCAGCAAGTTATTCACTATCTGAACAAGGAGTGGCCTCATACGAATCTCCAAGTCCATTTTCGGTCTAAGTATGATTCAAATCAAATTTTAATTTGGGCTAACTATAATTTAAAATCCCAGCCAATGGCTAATTCAAGTTCAAGATATTTTAATAAGAGTGATTTTAAGGGGAGTATTCCTTTTGCAGTAATTTCATCAGAAACAAAAGAGAATCTTGTAACTTTGCAAAATAATCGATATCTAAATGAAAATGGTCACTATTTTTCCGTTATTGGACAATTAAAAAGGAATAGTGAAAGTCCTTATCGTCAGACAGCATATTATTTAACTACGGGTGAAAAACAAGTTACTGGGAAAGCAAAGGTAGAAAATTTTTATGTTGTCATTGATGGGTTACCAAAGAATAATAAAAATAAAGTTGCTCGCCATTTGAATGCTTCCACTCAAACCGTTAACTACGCTAATAAATATAATAAGCGCCATGGTATAAGTCCAACTAAAAAATTCATTTTTACTTGTATCTGTATAATTATAGCCTTAGTAAATAGTGGTGTTTGGGCAACAATAGCGATTGCCCCGGTAACAAAATTTAGAATAAAAAGTCCTATTCTTACTAAAATATTTACAAATTCATTTTTTAGATTTTTTGTTATAAATACTTTTTTATTAATTGTTTCCAGTATCGTCTTACCATTATTTAATTTTTATTCGAATCTTTCACAACTTTATCAGTTATTAGGATTTTTATGGATAATGGAAAGTTTAACTTTTATTATTGTTTTAATCTTATTACGGAGTAAACGGAAAAATGCTTAAATTACCAACTGAATTTGTCGAAAAATATCAAAAGTTACTTGGACTAGATGAAAGTAAAAAATTCTTTGAAGCAATTGAAGGAGAAAATAAAAAGGGATTTCGCTTAAATCCTTTAAAAAATGATTTTAAAAATGTAAGTTATGACTTAACTCATCCTGTTCCTGGAGTAGATAATGCTTATTATGGGAATATTAATGGCTTAAGTAGTGAATGGACAGGAGGCTATGTCTATTCTCAGGATCCATCAGCAATGTATCCTGCTCAATTTGCGCAAGTAAAACCTGGAGAAAAAGTATTGGATTTGTGTGCGGCTCCTGGAGGAAAATCCACGGCTTTAGCACAAGCTTTAAAGGGAGCGGGCTTATTAGTCGCAAATGAAATATCAGCCAGTCGTGCTAGTAATTTAAGAGAAAATTTAGAGCGCTGGGGTGCAAGTAATGTTTTAGTTACTAATGAAGATACAGAAAGTTTGGCAAAAGTTTTTCCAACTTATTTTGACAAGATTGTTGTTGATGCTCCATGTTCGGGAGAAGGGATGTTTAGAAAAGATCCAGATGCTATTCAGTATTGGTCTCAAGATTATGTGCTTACTTGTCAAAAACGCCAAAAGGATATTTTAAATGAAGCTGTAAAGATGCTGAAGCCAAATGGTGATTTGATTTATTCAACTTGTACTTTTTCACCTGAAGAAGATGAAGAAATAGTTGAATGGCTAAGTGAAAAGTATAATTTTAAAGTTTTAGATTTAGAAAAAGTTGCTGGGATGACATCAGGCGTTCCAAAATGGACCTTAAATAATTTTACTGATGTTGAAAAGACTGGACGTTTCTGGTTTCAAAATGGGGTAGGAGAGGGCCAGTTTGTAGCCTACTTGAGAAAACCTGGGAACGAATCTAGCTCTGATAATCTAGATAAAAAATCTAAAAAGCGAAAAAATAAAAAGAATAAAGATGATTTACCTCATTTAAATAAGAAGGAGAGAGAATTAGTCCAAAAAGTATTGCAAGATTTTACTTTACCTAATTCTCTTACAAATTGGGAAAAAGAGGCTCTTATTAGTAAGGATCATGTATTTATACCAATTATTGATCCAAAAGTAATTAAAAATCTCAGAATATTAAATAATGGGGTTGAACTAGGATTAATGAAAAAGAATAGATTTGAACCTGGCCATCAATTAGCTGAGGTACTAGGTCAACTTCCTCAAAAAAAAGTTGTTGAATTAAAAGATGAGGCCGAATACAGGGCTTATCTACATGGTGAAACTGTTCATTCTGATTTACCATATCGTGGGTATGTTCTAGTTGCATTTGAAGGACATATTTTTAGTTTTGGAAAAGTTGGTAATGATAATATTTTGAAGAATTATTATCCTAAAGGATTAAGAAAATAAAGAAAACCAGGATAAAAAATAGACGAGTAGATAAAGTTCTACTCGTCTATTTTGGTCTAGTTTATTTGTTTAGAAAAAATATATAAATTATTATCTAAATAATATTTAACTTTTTTGGCTTGAGATATGTCTGATAGGCCAAATAATGCCGTTAGCATTACAAGTTGATCCTTAATATTTTCAATTTCTTTAGTTAATTCATCAGTACCACGATAAGCAAATTCTAAAAAATGACTGGCCATTCCAACAAAATTCGCTCCTAACACAAGGCATTTAAAAATATCTAGACTATTTCTAATGCCACCTGAGGCAAATAACTGTTTTGGAAAATCGTGAGCTGCTTGCAACCATAGAAGTGCTTTTGGGGTAGATAAATTGATATCTTCTAAGAAGCTGAGTTCATGATGGGGACGACGGGAATTTTCAATCTTTGCAAAATCAGTTCCCCCACTTCCGCCAAGATCAAAATACTCAAATCCCTCTTTTTGTAAGATTGTAATGGTATCTTTATCTAATCCTTGGCCAACTTCTTTAATAATAATTGGAATATCAATGGAGTTTCTAATTTCCTTAAGGTTATCAAGCCAGAAAAAGTTTCTATCTCCTTCTGGCATAGCTGCTTCTTGAACTGTATTTAGATGAATTTGTAGGGCATCAGCATTTAAATCTCTTACAATCGTTTTAACACTTTGAGAAGAGGTATTAGGATTAACATTTGCAAATAGGAGACCATCAGGATTTTCTTGACGAGCTACATAAAAACTTTGAAGTTGGTCAGGTTCTTTTTCTAAAATACTAGCTGACCCTAAAGCTAAAGGAATATTTGCTTTAGCAGCAGCTTGACCTAATGTCTTATTAATACGAAGGGAAGTTTGTGAACCACCAGTCATTGCATTAATGTAGATAGGGGCAGCGATAGTTTTACCAAATAAGCGAGTATTAATACTTTTTGTTTGATAACTACTTTCAGGTAGCGCAGGTCTAATCAAATGAATATAATCAAAATCTGAAGGTATTTCTTTATTAAAAAACATCTTGGCTAATGCAAGATGTTCTTCTTTTCTTTGAGATCTTTGAGACATAATTTTCCTTAAATTAATGGGTTAATGAATGAACTTTGAAATTTAATGGTAAAATTCCATTCTTGCGCCACAAATTTTTTAATTCAGAAATATCAGTAGAAGAATCGGCAATAACGATTCCACAATCACCATTTCCAGCGCCTGAAGTTTTAGCAGCACCATTAAATTTTTCAGCAATATCAATTAGTTTAGTCAATTTTGGAATTTCAATTGCAATATGATTAAGTGAAGCAAATTTTTTTAAGATAGTGCGGTTAACGCGAATTTGTTGCTTAATTAGATCAATATTACTTGAACTAAACCCTTCAATCATTTTTAGAACACACTGACGGGATTTTTCCAAAAAGTCCTCATATTGATGTTTAATAGATTCCTTTTTAGCATTAGTTTTATCAACTAATTGAGAGGTAGAAGCTGGCTTTTGGCTCCAGCCAATTAAAAGTTCCATGCCAGTAGGTGGAGTTAAAAGATGAATTTTAAGTCCTGGCCAAGCTTCATTTAAAATTGTGCTTAGGCTCTGGTGTTTCAATTCATTAGTAAGCCAATTCTTGTCGAAAGTTTGATAGGCAAGCCAGCCACCATAAACACTAGCTGCAATATCGCCAGCGGAACCATTTCCTTGAACGGTGTAGTGTGAAATAGCAGAAAGTTTGTAAATTAAGTCGTTACTTGCATCAACATTGTAATATTGTAAAATGGCTTTTACCGTTGCAACAGTAACTGCTGCAGAAGAACCTAAACCATATTTTTTTCCATCTGCAGAATCTAGATCTGAATTTACATGAAGATCATATACCGATAGATCGATGCCTTGTTCTAAACAATATTGTTCAGTGAATTTAATGGCTGACAAGATGTATTCAAAAGGATTATCACGATTATCAATTACCATTTTATTGCCTTTGCGTACCCAATGGATTGAATCTTGTGAATATTGTTTTGAATAAATTAAACCACTTGTACTTTTGCTTTTAGAAATCGAAACTCGTACAAATTCGTTTACAGCTACTAAAATAGCAGGACAGTTTTGCTCTAAAACTGCATATTCACCTGCAATATACAGTTTTCCAGGAGCTTTTACAGTAACCAAATAAGTATTCCTCTAATCTATTACCAAATTTTTTAGTCCAAATAAGTTAGTCCAGGACCAAAACTCGCATCAACTATTTTAACATTCCCAAGTAGGTTATGAACAGCAGAAGATATTGAATTAATATTTTTTTCTTGAGTCAAAATCTTAACGTTAGGGCCTGCATCAATTGTGTAATAACATTCAATTCCTTGTTTGCGAAGATTATGGACGAGATGAATGAGCTTAATTGTTGCCGGTTCAAAGTAGGTAAAGCTTGGGGTGGCAGTCAAATTAGTTGAATGCATTTCATTGGCTGAGAGCTCAGCTAATTCACCTAATTTGGAAAAGTCTTTATTTTTAATCGCTACTTCAAGTTCATTAATTTCTAGGTCATTACGATCAAGCCATGGTTGATAAAAAGGAGAGGTTTGAGCATGTAACATCCCTTTACTTGAAGAAATTTTCTTTTCTCCAGTATTGATTTCAACTGCTAGCATATGTAAATCCCAATCTGGATGTTCATTAATTGGGATGGCAATTGATGTAATATCATCACCTTTAATCCATTTTACAAAACCACCATAAACTGAGCGCGTTGCAGATCCTGAACCTAAACGTGCTAAACGCGATAATTGCGGCATAGCAAGATCTAAGTTATAACTTTTAGCAAAAGCACCAGCTAAGGCCGCAAATGCAGAGGCAGAAGAAGCTAAGCCGGCTGCGGTAGGGACGTGGTTATAAGAATGAATTTCAAAATGATCATTTACCTTAAACATCTCTTGAAGCCGGCTAATATAATTAAAAACGCGTTTGCTATGCTCAGCATCTTGTTCTACATCATTTAAATAAAAACGATTTTTAGTCAAAGAGGGATCATGAATGACCTTAGTATCAGTATAAAAAGCATCAAGTGTCATTGATAAGCTAGACATTAAAGGGGTTTTTAATGTTTGATTATCTTTGCCCCAATATTTAATTAGCGCAATATTAGTATGTGCACGTACATTAGCTTCCATAAATTCTTTTTCTCCTCTAAATTTCTTCAATCCAATAATTGGCAAAGTAAGGTTGAGCAAGATGCGCAATTTTTTTGGCAGTTTCTTGGTCAGGACATAAAGAAATGACAATACCTCCCATACCACCACCGGAAAGTTTGGTTCCTAAAGCACCATTAGCTTGAGCAATTTTACTTATTTGATCAATTCGTTTAGTCGAAAGACCAAAAGAGGCAAGGATATTTTGAGCTTGGCTAAAAATTTTACCTACTTTTTGTGGGTTTCGTTGTGCCCAAGCATTTTTGGTCTCATCGGCTAATATTCCAAGTTGGTCTATTTTAGCTTTGTTTTCAGAAGAGGCTTCATACTGCTGCTTTACTAAACTAACGGCTTCTTTAGTATTACCTAATTCTCCCGTATCCATAATTAATAGGGTAGCACCCAAGGAGCCAGTTAATTCTTTTGGACCATCGTTTTTGTTAAAGAAAACAATTGAATCAGCTTTAACTGTTGCGCTGTCGATTCCTGATGCTTTACCATGATTAATCATTTCAGCATGATTGGTAATTGCCATAATTTCAGCATCATCTAAATTTAGCTCTAAATATTTATTTAAAGCAAGCGTAGTACCATAAGCTACTACTGCGCTTGAGCCTAAACCACGTTCCATTGGAATCTCGCCAGTATAGGTAATAGCTATTGGATCATCATACTTAGCTTTTTCCATTAAAGTTTTAAAAACATACTTAAGACCGTCATATTCACTGGGAGCTTTTAAGTAAGGACCGTGGTAATGAGTGGTACTCATCGTACTTTCATCACTTGCCGGTGAGACAGTTGTTGTAATATTTAAAGCTTTAATTGGCATGGCTAGTGCATTCTTCCCATAAACGACTGAGTGTTCACCGATCAAGATAACTTTTCCATGTGCTTTAACATCAAGAGATAAATTATTTTTCATTTTGTGATCCATCCTTTAAAACGACAATTTACTAAGTATCCCTATGATAAAATAATAATAAGGAGAAAATGTCAATGATTAATATTATTACTGGACGTCAAACTGATCATTTACAAAATACAATTTTGGATCAGGCAATTGAAGCTTATCATAAGGATGTGAATCATCCTATATTTATAATTGTACCTAACCATATAAAATTTTCGGTTGAGGTCAGAACACTTAATAAATTATCAAACCTCACTAATCAAAACCAGGTAACAGTTAAAAATTTACAAATTCTTTCTTTTTCACGTCTAGCTTGGTATTTTTTACGAGATAGTCAACAAATTATGCCCGAAATACTTGATGATGCTACAAGTATTATGCTTTTAGAGCAAATTGTTCAAGAAAAAAAAGATGATTTGTTACTATTTAAGGACAATGAAGTAACTCCTGGAGCGCTCAAACAATTATACGATGCAATTTTAATGATGCGTCAGGGTAATTTAGAAATAGATGAATTAGATTATGACAACTTAAATGAAGAAACAAAGTATAAAGTTCATGATTTAAAAATAGTTTCAGAAGAATACATTGAACGCCTAGCAAATAAGTTTGCTCCAAAAGACCAAATGCAATTACTCTTAAATCAGTTTCTAGCTGAAAATGATTTAAAAGAGATCGAATTTTATTTTAGTGACTTTTCACATTTTTCACGCCAGGAGCAGTTAACCTTACAATTAATTGCTAAAAAAGCTAAAAATATGACAATTGCATTTAAAACTCGAAACGGTGCTATTAATTCTCACTTTGAGCCGGGTGATTATGATTATGTGGTCCAAAAAACTATTAATAATCTTGAGCATTTTTTACAAAATCAAGCTTTAAACTATCAGGTTAGTGAAGTTCCAGTCAATAAGACTTTAACCAAACGTGAAAAGTTAAATAATATCTGGGCGAATAATCTCACGCAAACTGATCAAGAGCTTGAAAGTTTTGTTCAACCAGTTAAAGCAGATTCGCGGTATGCTGAAGCCTACTTTGTTGCGCGAACTATTTACCAACAAGTAGCCTTAAATAATTATCGCTATTCTGACTTTTTAGTTTTAGCACCTAATTTAGAAGCTTATGAGACTTATTTGACTCCAATTTTACGTCAAAATAAAATTCCGTTTTTCAATGATTTACAGCGAAAAATGA
The DNA here is from genome assembly GCF_014522305.1 of Lactobacillus sp. PV034. Taxonomy (NCBI): domain Bacteria; kingdom Bacillati; phylum Bacillota; class Bacilli; order Lactobacillales; family Lactobacillaceae; genus Lactobacillus; species Lactobacillus sp. PV034. The sequence continues at coordinate 381,908 of NZ_CP041982.1, forward strand.
AATTTCACCCTTTAGTAATAGCAATAGAAAACCTATACCAGATTTATCAGCGTGGCTTTCAAACGAATAATTTACTTGCGTTTATTAAGAGTAATTTATTTGTTCCAGATTGGTATCATAATGATTCAGAATTTCAAAGCGATGTCGATCAGCTAGAAAATTTCGCTTTGGCACATGGTATTAATCAACACTTATGGACGCGCAAGCTCCAAAGTTTTGTTGATGCCCAAGTAATTGCGTTAGATGATTCTAAAGCACAGGTTGAGCGGCTAGAAAGGTTGCGCAAATACTATGTTGATCAAATTGATCAGTTATTTACAGAATTAAAAGTTGAAAAAGATTCTCAAACCGCCTTAACTAAGTTTTGGAACTTTTTAATTCAAAATAGGGTACATAAGCAATTAGAAAATTGGCGTACGCAAGCTAATAATGAAGATGACTTACAAAAGGCGCAAGAGCCTGAGCAAGTATGGTCAACACTGAACCAGCTATTAAAAGATTACCTCTTACTTAATGAGTCTTTTGATTTTGAAAGTTTTTTACAAGTTTTGATAGCTGGGTTTGGGGAGGCTGACTTTTCACAGATTCCATCTACTTTAGATGCAGTTAATATCTCTGAATTAGGGATGGTTCAAGGCCAAGAGTTTAAGCAAGTTTTTATTATGGGAGCTACCAGTAACGACTTGCCACAAATTGAAAAAATTCCTGGCTTTTTTAGCACGGAAAATCTTGAGCAATTAAATCAAAGCTTACAGGAAACGCAAAAAATAGAGGATAGTCAAAAGATTAACAATTTAGATCAAAATTATCAGTTTGGTAGAGCATTAAGTTTAGCCCAAGATAGAATTTATTTATCTTATCCTATTTTGAATACGGCTAATGAAGAACTTGAACCTTCTATTTTTTATCGTCAACTTCTAAATCGCCTAAATCTAAAGGAATATGAACAACACGACCTCCCACAATCTAGTGGCGAGATTTTATCATTTATTACTAATCCAGCTGCAAGTTTAGGATATGTGACCCACTTAAAGCGCGAAAACTATCGCGAGGCTGCACCACTACTTAAGCTTTCACAAGCTGAGCAACCAGATTTAACTAAAGAAGTGCTCCTAGCAACAGAGTTCAAAAATATTCCTCATCAATTAACTCCCGAACTTGCTCAAGCATTATACGGAGCAAACATTGAAACCTCGGTGTCGCAACTTGAAACTTATTACGAAAATTCTTTTGAGTATTTCTTAAATTATGGACTTCATCTGCATAAGCGTTTTGAAAATGAACTTGATGTCGTCCAAGCAGGAAATTACTATCATGAAACTTTTGATCGCTTAGTTAAATACTTACAAGATACTAAATTAGACCTGGTAAGTCTTTCCACAGCCCAATTACAAGAAATTTTGCTTAAAATTCATCAGCAAATGCAAGAACTGGGACGTTATCGTCAACTCTTAACCGATCCTTTTAATCAGTATCTTTTCCGTCAGTTAGATCAAACAACAGAGAATGTAGCTAAGTACTGGCACCGTAATATCAAAAAAACCACCTTTAAACCTCGCTACTCTGAATTAAGTTTTGGCCGCAATCAGCGCGTAAAAGGATTGGACTATAGTTTTACCAATCCAACTGGTGAGCACCAAATTGATTTAAGAGGAAAAATGGATCGCGTAGATCTTGCTGCCAACAGTGACAAAGTAATTGGTGCAGTTATCGATTACAAGTCCTCTGCTAAAAAGTTTGATTTAGGCTTATTTGCCAATGGAATTTCACTTCAAATGGTCTCATACTTGGATGTATTGAAGAAAAATCACGAATTCTTTGCTGGCGATAAAGAACTTGATTTGCTAGGTGCTTTTTATCAAACCATTACTAAGAATGTGGAACGGCTTAATTCTGATACGAATATTTATGCTAACTTTAGTCTGAAAGACATTAAAACTGATAATGATAAAAAGTTAATGTATAACGGTATTTTAAATAAGGACCCAGCTTTATTAGAAAGTATCGAGCCTTTATTACAAGAAGATCGTGCAGTTTCGGAACTTTATACTGGAGTAAAACGAAAAGTCGATGGAAGTTTGACTTTGCCGCGAGAAACGAGCTTTTCTAGTGATGATTTAGATAAGATTTTGAAATATAATTCTTACTTGATTGAGCAAGCAGCACAAAAAATACTTAATGGTAATATCGAGCTTAATCCATATCGTTATAATAAAAAGACACCGCTACAATATTCTGACTTTAAAGATATTTTCTTCTTTGATGCCATGTTAAAAGAAAATAATTACCATAAAATTACTTCTTTGAAAAAGAAAGAGTTGTTAGACCTAATTAAGGAAAAATTAGATAAGGAGGATTGAGATGGCAACTTTTACACGTGCCCAACAACAAGCAATTGATGATCATGGCAAAGATATTTTGGTTTCAGCCTCTGCTGGTTCCGGTAAAACCTCTGTTTTAGTTGAACGCGTTTTAAATAAGATTTTAAAGGGAACACCAGTTGATAATTTATTAATTATTACCTTTACTAAAGCAGCAGCTAACGAGATGAAGGAAAGAATTAAAACTGAATTAAGTGAGCGGCTAAAGAAAGAACAAAATAATAAATTTTTACGTGACCAACTATTAAATGTAGATACTGCTAATATTTCTACGATCGATTCTTTTTGTGTAGATATTATTCGACGTTTTTATTATGTGATCGAATTAGATCCTAGTTTTTCAGTTTTAACTGATGAAACTCAAGCAGCTCTTTTACGTGAACGAGCTTTAAATGAAATTGAGAAAGAATATTTAGAGCGCGATGATCAAGATTTTATTGAATTCTATGATAATTTTGCTGGCGATCGCGAGGTTGATGGTGCTCACAATCTCTTGTTAGATCTTTATAATAGTGCGATGACACAGCCGAATTATGAGAGCTTTTTAAAAAATTTAGCTAATTACTATGAAGTTGGTGAAGATTTAGTAAGTAGTAACTTATGGCAGGAAAAAATCAAACCATTTTTATTGGCTCAGTTAACAAGTATTAGAGCGCAAGCAGAAAAATTACTAAGTTTGAGTCAGTATGAACAAAAAGAATTAGCTAAGCAAAAAGAAAGTTTTATGCTTTTTGAAGCTAATCTAAATAATTTAATCACGGCAATTGAGCAAGATGAAGCCTACGATAATCAAGTCGCCCTCTTTAAATTGTGTAAATTTGAAGGAAATGCACGTATTTCTAAAAAGTGGGATGAAGATTTAAAGGAAGTTTTTGAAGAAGGCAAAACGTTTAAAAATACTGCTACAAAGCACCTCCATCAGTTATTTGCTCAATTTTACATTACTAATGAAGCTGAACAAATTAAAGTATTAAATAAATCCAAGAAATTAGTAACTACAATTGGAAAAGTAGAATTAGCTTTGATTAAGCGGTTTAATCGCTTAAAGAGAGAGCAAAACTTACTTGATTATTCTGATATGGAGCAACTAGCATATCAAATTTTGACAACAGATTCTTCAAAATCCCAATTAGCGCAAGAATACTACCAGAATAAATTTTCTGAAATCCTGATTGATGAATATCAGGATGTGAATGAACTTCAAGAAGAAATTGTTCAAGCTATTAAGAAAAAGGGCAAGAATAATTTATTTATGGTAGGGGATGTAAAACAATCAATTTATGGTTTTCGACAAGCTCGTCCCCAGTTGTTTTTGGAGAAGTATGAAGCATATGCGACTGCACAAGATGAGCAAACTGAAAGAATTATTTTAGCTGACAACTTTAGATCAACTAAAAATGTTACGACGACTGTAAATCGATTATTTAACCCTGTTTTAACTAAAGATTTTGGTGGGATTGATTACCAAGCAGAAGGTGAATTGGTCTTTGGAGCAAATTATTATCCTGATGATCTAGATACAACTAGTGAATTTATTTATGGTGATCAAGAAGAGAATCAAGTAAAAGTTGCTACTGCATCAAATGACAAAGAAGATTTTGCTGAAATTCAAATGGTTATTCAGAGAATTAAACAATTAAAGGAAAACCATTTTCAAGTCTATGATCCTAAAACAAAGTTAAAAAGAGGGATAGAATATTCGGATATTGCAATTTTAACCAGAACTCGTAGTGATAATTTAGAGATCATGCAAGAATTTGCAAAAGAGAATATTCCATTATTTATCTCTGATGCGCAAAATTATTTTCAAACTTTTGAATTAATTATCATTATGAATTTGTTGCGGATTATTGATAATCCTAGACAAGATATTCCTTTAGTGGCCGTTTTGAGATCACCAATTTTTAATTTTACTGAACCAGAATTGGCACAGCTAAGAATTAAAACTAAAAAGGGAGATTTCTTTGATGCAGTAGCTAATTATGCTAGTGAAAGCTCAAAATTAGGAGAAAAAAGCAGGAACTTTTTAAATCAATTGGAAGAATTTAGGAAATTTGCTACGACAAATCGAATTTCAGAATTAATTTGGACGATTTATGAAAAAACTCACTTATTAGAAATCGTAACTGGTTTACCAAATGGTCAACAACGTCGTCTCAATTTGCAATCTTTATATGAGCGAGCAAATTCGTATGAAACTGCTGGCTTTAAAGGGTTATATCAATTTATTTCTTTCATTGAAAGAATGCGCCGTAATCAAAAGGATTTAGCTCAACCTTTATTAAGTAATGATGTTGATAATGCAGTAAAATTAATGACAATTCATGGATCCAAAGGATTAGAATTTCCAGTGGTGTTTGTAGTGGGATTAACCCATCAATATCAAAAGCGTGACTTAAGTAATAGTTACGATATTAATAGTGATGTCGGTTTAGGTTTAACTCTTAAGACCCCTGAATATAAAATTGATTCTCTAGTAAAATCAGTAATTGATACCGCGAAGAAAAGGGAAAATTTAGAAGAAGAAGCAAGAATTCTTTATGTAGGCTTAACTCGTGCAAGACAAAAGTTGATTTTAGTTGCGGCCTTAAAGAAAGGTAAATCGGAAGATGATTTTTTCTCAAGATGGGAACAAGCCTTAGATAAACATCATAAAATTCCATTTAACCAGAAAGTTGCAGCTACATCCCCTTTATCATTTCTTGGGCCAGAGTTGGCAGTAGAACGAACGATTGATCATCGCATCACCGACCTAGCTCCAATAACTAGTGATAATAAAAATATTTATTTTATTAAATATGAGACTAGCCATCACAATAACAAGCATGACGTAGAAAAAAGTAAGTTAGGACAAGAAAATCCTAAATTGATCTCTGTGGTAGAAAAGCTATATAACTTTAAGTATCCTTTCATTGATGCTACTCATACAACTGCCTATCAAGCCGTGTCCGAGATTAAGCGAGCTTTTAATGATCCAGATGAAAATAAATTAGAAAATGCGCGGTTTATTCCATCTACAAATCGTTACCTTCAACCAATTGATGCAACCCCGAGTTTTTTGAAAAAGAATAATTTTACTGGAGCTGAGATTGGGACTGCAACCCACCTTTTGCTTCAATACTATGACTATCAAGGAGAGAAGGAAAACGAAAATTTAGATAAGGAAATTGAGAATTTAATTGCTTTGAAGAAGCTTAATCCTGATATTGTGAATTTTATTTCTAAAGATGCCATTAACTGGTTTGTTAATAGTGAATTTGCAAAGCCGTTTTGGAAAAATCCACAAAATTTAAAAAGAGAAGAAGAGTTCTCTAGTTTAATTGAGGCTAAGCAAATATTTAATGATTTTTCCGATCCAAGTGCCAAGATTCTAGTACATGGAACCATTGATGGATACTATATAGAGGATGATGGCATAGTATTGTTTGATTATAAGACCGATCATATTGATAAAAGTCATCTTGAAGCAGCAATTGAAAATATTAAGAAAAAATATCAAGGTCAGTTAAAACTATATGAGACTGCGCTAAATGGATTTAGTAAAAAGAAAGTAAAAGCTAAGTACCTAGTGTTGCTAGATATTCAAAAGCTAGTAAAATTAGACTAGTAGAGTTAGGAGGTGGGAGATATGGAACAGGCTTTTAAAAATGATACTTTTGCTGTAGTAGATTTAGAAACTACTGGTACGCAAAGAGAACAAGGGGATCGTATCATTCAATTTGGCTGTGCAATTATCAAAAAAAGAAAAGTAGTTAAAACTTATTCATTTTTAATTAACCCACATCATGAAATTCCTCAATCAGTAGAAAACTTAACTGGCATAAAGAATGAAGATGTAAAAGATGCTTATGATTTTTCATTTTATGCTAAGAAAATCAAACAAATTCTTGATAATACAATTTTTATTGCTCATAATGTGAATTTTGATTTACCTTTCTTAAATTATGAGTTGGTAAATGCAGGTTTAGAACCTTTAAGAGGGAAAGCTATAGATACAGTTGAATTGGCACAAATTGCTTTTCCGACTTATCCTTCTTATAAGCTAAAAGATTTAACTGCTCGGCTTAAAATTAAGCATTTAAATCCTCATCGAGCTGATTCAGATGCACTCGTAACTGCCAAGTTATTATTAAAAATAATTAAGCGTTTAGAACAGCTACCTACGGCAACCCTTAATCTTTTGACTACGCTGTCAAAGGGTCTTCTGCGAGATACATATTATATTTTTTTTGAAATAAGTCAGATGGCACGCCAGACTAAAAGACCGATATCAAAAGATTTAATTCAAGTTAGAAATCTAATTCTTAAAAAACAAAAATTACCTGAGCCCAACATGCGGGCAAACGAAGATAAATTTCCAGTTAGTGATAAAGAAAAGAAAGAACTTTTTAAAGGGAAAATCCGTTACCGTAAGGGTCAAACCGCATTAATAAATCGTCTTCATGAATTTATTGAGCATGATCAACAAGAAAATTTGATTGTCGAGGCACCAAATGGAAGTGGTAAGACTTTTTCTTATCTCATGGCTTATGCCTATGAACTATATTCTGGAAGAAAATTAGTAATTGCCACACCGACTAAGGTGCTTCAGGAACAAATTTTTCGTCAAGAAATTCCTCAATTAATTGATATTACTGGACTAGATTTATTTGCACAAGAAGTAAAGTCAAGTAGTCATTATTTAGATTTGGATGGCTTTTATAATTCACTATATCAACGCAATTACGACCAGCAAACCTTAGTCTGGCAAATGGAAATTTTGGTCTGGCTTACGCAAACTACAACTGGCGATCTTGATGAGTTACAATTAACCAATTATAATAATCCATTCTTTTCTCAAATTCAGCATCCTGGAGATGCTCGTCTTGGAACATATTTTTCAGAAGTGGATTTTTGGAATTTAGCACGTGAGCGGCAAGAACAAGCTGATATTCTGATTACTAATCATGCCTATTTGGCTAATCATTTTACTGATTCAATATGGGGACAAAATCCTTACCTTGTAGTTGATGAAGCACATCGGTTTGTTGATAATGTAACTAGTTCAAGAAGTGATGGATTACAATTTGAATCTTTTTGGGGAAATGCTAGTCATTTACGTAATTTACTTTTATTTGGTCCTAATTCGGTTAAAGAAAAATTTGGTAACCAGCAGGAATTTGGTTTAATCCTTGACCAATTGGAAGTCGATATTGCCAATTTAATTCATGCCATTAATCGGACTCAAGAATATTTTTATCAATTTCTTAATCAGGCAACTAGTAGAGTTGAGAAAAGACAGAATCGTGTAGACTTTGGCTTTCAAGGTCAAGATCTTTTCCCTAATCCTGACAAAACTAAACAATTACTAAATCAAATTCAAACTAGTATTGAAAAAGTTAGACAAGAAACAAATCAGGTTTTGTTTTTACTTTATCAGCAACAAGAACATCTAATTTCAAGTAATGATGTTTTAGTGCAAGATATTCAAGAGGCTCTAGACCAGCTAGACTTTTATGCTGAACAAACTTATCTATTGCTAGATCAGCTCAATGATAAAAAATCCTTAGCTGAGAAAGGATTTATCTTACAAGTTACGGATGTTAATGATCCATTATCTACAAATATTGTATGGATGATGCTTGACCCTAGCAATGAATTAAAGCAACTTTATCATTTTTTCTCCAAACGATTATTTATTTCAGCAACAAGTATGAATAATAATTCTTTTGAATTTATGGAGAAGAATTTATCTTTAGCTCCAGAAGACACATTAAGTTATCAAGCAAAGGCTTCATTTAACGTTGAAAAACATTTAAGTTTTTGGGCTTTATCTGATCCTAATGTTAACTTTGATCCTAATAGTACAGAATATGCTCATTTTATTGCTGAATTTTTAAAAGAAGCAATTTCACACCAAAGTCATGTTTTGGTACTTTTTACAAATTTGGATACAATTAAGAATGTCTTTACTGAGATTATCAACGATCCTAATTTAAAAGACTATGAAATTTTAGCCCAAGGCATAACCGGTTCTAACCAAAGAATTGCTAAGCGTTTTGGTATTGCAGAAAAGGCCATTTTGTTAGGTGCCAATAGTTTTTGGGAGGGGATTGATTTTAAAAATAAGGGAGTAGATTTAGCGATTGCTGTTAAACTACCATTTGAATCTCCTGATAATCCTGAAGTTAAGTTAAGAGAAGAAAGATTAAAGAAGCAATCAAATAATATGAGTATTTTTGAAGAAGATACACTTCCTCGAGCTTTAATCAGATTTAAACAAGGTGCGGGGCGGTTAATTAGAAATGAGAGAGATCATGGTATTTTTGTTATTCTTGATCAAAGAATTTGGCATAAAAATTATGGTCAACAATTCTTAAATGCTTTACCTGTAGGAGCAAAAAAAGTAACTTATAAGCAATTGATTTCATTACTAAAGGAAGACCATAATGAATAATCATGTTAAATCAATTTTTAAAACTGCCTTATGGACATTTATTGTTATTTTAATTATCTATTTTATCTGTTTTATAGTTTTCATGTTTGGAACACATCCTTATCGTGCACAAGCAAAAACAGTCAATAATTTAGCCCTAACTAAAACTCCTATTACTAAAATTAATCATACGTATCATATGAGTTTAAGCAAAGTAAGTAACAGTGTAGAGGGTACTGATAAAAAGGGAGCAAAGTACTATTTTACCTATCTTGAAGGGTCTAATAAAGCCTACTTATACAAAGCCAGTGAAGGTATAAGTCGAGCTCAAACCCAAAATGCATTTAATTCCAGGCATCCTGGGCATCACAATTTAATGACAACTTTTGGCTGGTATCAAAATAAACCAGTATGGGAGATTTCATATAAAAAGTCTAATGGCAATTATGGCTATGCTATCTATAGTTTTAAGACTGGAAAACAATTATTCTATGTTGATAATTTATAATGTTTTATAACAATAACTTAAGATTTTTAGTATAATTAAAGTAGTTTATTTATAAAGGTGGGTAATTATGACAGAATTAATTTCGATTAAAGATGCACCAAAACATGTAGATGAAGAAGTGAAGATGCATGTTTGGCTTACAGATAAACGTTCCAGCGGAAAAATTATGTTCTTACAATTACGTGACGGAACTGCATTTTTCCAGGGTATTGTTCTTAAAAAGAATGTTTCTGAAGAAGTTTTTGAACAAGCAAAGAAATTACACCCAGAAGCAAGTATGTACATCACTGGAACGATTCATAAAGATGAAAGATCCCAATTTGGCTATGAAATTCAAATTGCTGATCTTGAAGTAGTTACAAATACAGAAGACTACCCAATTGGTAATAAGGAACACGGAATCGATTTCTTATTAGATCACCGTCACTTATGGTTAAGATCAAAACGTCCATTTGCGATTATGCAAATTAGAAATCAAGCTTTCAAAGCAATTGTTGATTTCTTTGAACAAGAAGGCTTTATCAAGTTTGATGCGCCAATTTTGATGCAATCAGCTCCTGAAGGAACTACTGAATTATTCCATATTGACTATTTCAATACTGATGCTTACCTATCACAATCAGGTCAATTATATGCAGAAGTTGGGGCAGAGGCATTTGGTAAAGTATTTACTTTTGGGCCAACTTTTAGAGCAGAAGAATCTAAAACTCGTCGTCACTTAACTGAATTCTGGATGATGGAACCAGAAATGGCTTGGATGCACCAAGATGAATCTCTTGATGTTCAAGAAAGATTATTACAATTTGTAACTAAACGAATTCTTGATAACTGTGAATATGAATTAAAACTTTTAGGTAGAGATCCAGAAAAATTAAGACCAACTACCGAAGGCAATTTCCCACGTATCTCTTACGATGAAGCTGTTAAAATGTTACAAGATGCCGGAAGAGACTTTAAGTGGGGTGACGATTTTGGAGCTCCTGATGAAGCATATATCTCTGAACAATTCGATCGTCCTGTGTTTATCTTAAATTACCCTACAGCAATTAAACCTTTCTATATGAAGAAAAATCCTGATAATCCTAAAGAATACTTGTGTGCTGATGTGTTAGCACCAGAAGGATACGGCGAAATTATTGGTGGTAGTGAACGTGAAAGTGATTATGAAACACTTAAAGCCCAAATTGAGGAAGCAGGATTAAATGAAAAAGACTATGAATGGTACTTAGATTTACGTAAGTATGGTTCTGTTCCTCACTCTGGTTTTGGTATTGGTTTTGAAAGATACTTAGGCTGGATTTGTAAATTAGATCACATCCGTGAAGCTATTCCATTCCCAAGAATGATTAATCGTTTACAACCTTAATATTCATTAAATTGAACTGGAGATTTCTAGTTCAATTTTTTATTTTTGAAAGGCATATCATGGCTAATTTTTATGATTATCGTAGAAATGGATTTTCTACATTTTCGAATGTATTATTTAAGTATTATTCTAAATTAGATCTTTCTGAAATTGAGCTTGTGCTATTACTTCAATTAGAGGTATTTGATCAAGAAGGTAATTATTTTCCTAGTAATCAAAATCTCGCTGCTATTACTAATCTCTCGGCAATTGAGGTATCAGAAATAATTCAAGGTTTAATTAATAAAGAATTTATTTCTTTAGAGCAAACTCATGATTCTCAAGGAAAAATAAATAATTATTATAGTTTAAAGCCTTTTTATGAAAAATTAGATCAACTTTTAAATCAAGAAATGATCAACTTAAAATCTAACCGAGAAGTGGATGAGATATCTCTTAATAAGGAAGATAAAACTGATAATCCGATTCAAAGAACAGTGAGACAATTTGAGATCGAATTTGGGCGATTGTTAAGTCCAATTGAAAGACAAGAAATTGCTGCTTGGATTAATGAAGATCACTATGATCCAGAAGTGATAAAACTAGCCTTAAGAGAGTCTGTCTTAGCTCAAATATATAATTTCAAATATGTAGATCGTATTCTGCTTAATTGGCAACGGCACAATTTAAGGACAGTAGAGCAAGTAAAGAATTATTTACAAAGAAATGTATAAATTATGGAAAGTAAAGAACAATTATTAACTGATGAGGAAGCTCGTAAGGTGCTATATCGAATTCTATCTCTTTATCCTGATGCAAAAGGAGAACTTAATTGGGACACACATTTTCATTTAGTATGTGCAGTAATGATCAGTGCACAAACTACTGATAAAATGGTAAATTCGGTTACACCAAAGTTATTTTCAGATTATCCCGATAGTTTTGCAATGGCAAAAGCAGAATTAAAAGATATCGAAGAAGATATCAAAAAAATTGGGCTTTTTCATACCAAAGCAAAACATTTAAAAGAAACTGCTCAAATTATTTCAAGTAAATATCATGGTAAAGTACCAAATAATAAAAAGGAATTGATGGCTTTACCAGGCGTAGGTGAAAAAACTGCCAATGTAGTTTTAGCAGAAGGATTTGGTGTACCAGCAATCGCAGTCGATACGCATGTATCACGAATATCTAAGCGATTTAAAATAGTAGGAGCAAAAGCGAGCCCACATGAAATTAGCTTGCGCCTACAAGAATTATTACCCAAAGGGGACTGGATCAGAGCTCATCATGCAATGATTTTATTTGGGCGTTATACGATGCCTGCTAGAACTAAAGATAAAAATCCTTATGATTTTTTACCACCAGAAAATAAATAATTTTGAACCAAAAAGAGTGTCTCAATATTGAGACACTCTTTTTAGTCTAATGGGTATTAGAATTATTGGTAGTTGACGAAGAATTACTGTTGCCGTTTGTATTGTTATTAGTATTATTTTGGGTTTGTCCAGTTGAGTTATTAGCATTGCTGGAACTAGTAATTGAGCTTGAATCAAAATCCGCACTAGAGGATGAATTAGAATCCTTTTCCTTACTTGTATCATCATCTGGCTCAGATATTTTTATATCATCACTTGAAGAATTACTTGAGGAATTTGACTCTGCAGAGCTTTCATCATGGTCATCACTAGAATAAGTGTCAAAGTGACTATCTATTTCTTCATCATCTTCATTATCATCCTTGTATGGATTACTTGGAGCATGACCTTTAACAAATAACTGCCATGAGTAGTTGGTTGAAGTAGGTGAGGCTACCTTTTTTTCAGTACCGTTCACGATTCTACGTTTAACGACAGTACTTGGTTGTTTCCAATTCTTATTTTCCTTATTCTTCATTAAATATTCCATCATGTATTTATATAATACCTGAGCTGAAGTTTCACCAACCCCTGAGGGAGTACCATCCTTTAAATTATCATATCCCGTCCAGATGGCCATTGAGTAAGCACGAGTGTAACCAGCAAACCAAGCATCTTTTGGTGAGTTAGCATACTGCGGATATTTAACTAAATCATCATCAGAATATTTTACCGTTCCAGTTTTACCAGCTTCATATAAATCGCCAGCCTTTGCGGCAGTACCAGAACCGTGAGTAAATACGCCTTTAAGCATATCAGTCATAATGTAGGCAGTTGAAGTTTTCATCACACGTTTTCCTGAACTATCATAGTTGCGTGAAAGGCCGTCAGGAGTTTCAATTTTTGAAACAAACTGAGGTTTGTAATAAGTTCCGTTATTAGCAAAAGCCCCGTAAGCTCCGGCCAATTGGAGAGAAGAGGCATTTGCACCAATTCCGATTGAAAGACCAGAATCAGAGGGCACATTAACACCCATATTTCTAGCAAATAGGGAAGCCCGCCCAATACCTACCTTATCTAATGTTTTAACAGCAGGTACGTTACGAGATTGTTCTAGTGCTTGACGCATAGTAATCTTGCCCATATAAGTATTATCCCAATCATGTAACTGGATATTAGTTCCAGGATAGATATATTTGGTGTCATCAACCATATGAGAAGTACCCCAATTTAGATATTCAATTGCAGGACCATAATCTAGAATTGGCTTAATGGTTGAACCGGTCGATCGACCAGTTTGGACTGCTCGATTCAAGCCTAATTGAACGCTCGGTAGTTTTCTTCCACCAATAATAGCAATGACATGTCCATTTGAGGGGTCTACTATTGTAGCTCCAACTTGCATTTTATCGTTGGTAAACGGAACCTGACCATTATTAGCAAGATCGTAAAGTTTTTGTTGAGCTTTTTGGTCAATATTAACGGTAATTTTAAGATTATCGTAGGGGTTAAAGCCTTTATCTTTAACTTCTTCAAGTACTTCTTTAATGTAAGGGTCGTCAACTTTTCTCAAATCTGAATTAGTTGAATTTTTCTGAGGAACTAACCCTTGAGTTATGGGCTCTGCTTTTGCTTGGTCATATTGGCTTTGACTAATTTTTTTGTTCTGTAGCATAGATTTAAGCACAACATCACGACGATACTTAGCGGCATCTGGGTGTAAATATGGATCATAGGTAACTGGGGCATTTGGCATTCCAGCAATTAAAGCAATTTGTGCTAGATCTAATTGATCGAGATTTTTCCCGTAATAATAGTTAGCAGCTGTTCCCATGCCATAATTTCCGTAATTCATGTAAACCTTGTTGATGTAGAATTCGAGAATTTGATCTTTTGAATATTCTCGTTCAACTTTCATTGAAAGCCAAGCTTCCTGGGCTTTTCTTTTGAGGGTTCTCTGTGAAGCGGCAGTAGAAAATACAGATAATTTAACGAGTTGTTGAGTTAAAGTAGACCCCCCCTGCGGCAACACTATTCGACTTAGCATTTACCAAAACTGAACCAATAATTCTAATTGGATCTAGACCAAGTCCTTCATGGTAAAAGCGTTTGTCTTCTACTGAAACTACTGCATCTTTTAACTGTTGTGGAATTTTACTATTTGTAACATAGGTTCGTTTTTCTGAACCAAGTGATAGTAAAAATTTGCCATCAGTGGTATAGAGTGATGAACTGCCGCCGCTCTCTAGTTGAGCTCGTGAGATGCTAGGTGCATCTTTGGCATAAAAAGCGAACAGTCCCACACCAGCTACAATTATTAATAATGCGGTCACACATACCCACTTTAGAACTTGAAGCCAAATTCTTTTTTGTTGTGGACCTTGTTTATGGTGATAGTTTTCCATTCGTGATGATGGATGATTTTGATTTAAGTCTTTATTTTCCATTTTTATTTCCCATCTTGGATAAATTTATCAACGATATCTAAATACGGTAGCGTAGGCCTAAAACCACTTTTAATTTCATAAGAATTATGTTCAATTTCTTTAAGGGTAAGCGATTTTTTTGCCTTATCATTCCAGGCTTTAATAATAAAGCTTGCTGGAGTAATAAAATATTTATTTAAAGAAACAAATCTAATAATAGTAAAGCAGATCCCATTCTGCTGCAAGCATTGGTCTAAATGCGTAATTTGATGTTCATGAAAATTCTTTAACGGAAAAGCTGTCCTATTTCTTGTCTCTTTTGCTTCAAAATCCAGATAGCGTCCCTTATATACACCGTTATAATCTGTTGTTGAAGCTTGTCTAAAATAGGCTTCTTTGATAACTGCGCGTGATCTTTTTGGATAGTCAACCTTTACGATCTGAATAGGCGTGGGTTTCTTGTGAACGACAGCAATATTTTGAGTTAAATAATACTTATTTGACTCGTTAATTTGCTGTTCTAAGGACATTCCACGATCAGAGAAAATAATATTTTTCTTATGATAATGTTTATTTAATTTTAGAAGATCAGTGTGATCTGCATTGTAGTTAGTTAAACTACCAGTTGGATATTTGACCATAAATTATACTCCTGCTAGCATTATAACAAATTAATAAATAATAAATGAATAGGTAAAAAAACAATGAAAAGACTTTGGGTTTCAGGATATCGTAGTTATGAATTAGGAATTTTTAATCAAAAGGATAAGAAGATAGAGGTAATTAAATATGCTTTAAGAAAGTATTTTTTGCAAAAACTTGAATCAGCTGATTTAGATTGGATAATTTCTGGTCCAAATCTAGGAGTAGAGCAATGGGCACTGGAGGAAGGTGTGTCCTTAAGAAGTGATTATTCGGTCCATGTTTCAATGATCAGTCCATATTTAGATTTTAGTAAACGCTGGAATGAAAATAATCAACTTGCTTTTAATAAACTAAAAGATAAAGTTGATTTTTTTGGTGCAACTTCTAATTCTCCTTATCAGAATCCTGGTCAATTGAGAAACTACCAAAATTTTATGTTGCAACATACTGATGAAGCTTTATTAATATACGATCCTGAGCATCCGGGAAAAACTAAATACGATTATGATTTAATCAAAAAATTTCAAGATAACCATGCTTATCAATTAACCTTATTAGATTTTTATGATTTACAGGATCTGGCAGAAGAATATGAAGAGAGTTTACATTCTGATTTTTAAATAAAGTTTCTTTAAATATCATTAAGGATGTTTATCTAAATTGAATGGACTTAATTAATATTCTATACTTTTAATAGCTAGTACTTTAGCAAATATTTTATTAAGAACTTAAAAACATCAAATTTATGAATTGAAGGAATTAACACAATGGATTTAAATGATATTCGTCTTTCACCAAATGATATTTTAAAGAAACAATTTAAAGTAAAAATGAAAGGATATGATCAAGAAGAAGTTGATACCTATCTTGACCAGATTATTAGTGATTATGAAGTTTTTGCCAAAATAATTGCAGGCTTAAATGAAAAAGTAAACCAGCTAGAAAGTCAACTTAACCAAAATCAAGCAGTAAGTGTAGGTAATGAGGATGACGTCAAAACTTATCAGCCATCCCACCTTCAAAGTTATGAACCTAGTTCAACTTCATCTGAACCGGTGGAAAGTGAAACTACGAACGTGGCTATGATTCAGCGAATTTCTACGTTAGAAAGAAAAGTATATAATTTAGAACAAAGAATGAATGCACAAGATCGTACTTACCAAGCAAATTAATATGATATAATAGTTAATGCAAGTTTTGAGCAATCGCGGTTAACTTATGTTAGCTGAGGAAAGTCCACGCTCGCACGAGCTGCGATGCTCGTAGTGATTGTACTCAGCCCAATAAGCTGGGGGATTTCATCTGAAATCACGGCGGAGAAAACACTAAATCAGTTAGACATGTGTGAATATCCTTAAAAGTGCCACAGTGACGGAGCAATAGTGGAAACACTATTGGTGGAACGAGGTAAACCCTGCAAGCGAGCAACCCAAATTTGGTAGGGGCGTCTTATCTATGGAATTGAACTAAAGATAAGATCATATAATGAAGATAGATGGTTGCTGAAAATAGTCATTGATCAAGACTATTGGAACAAAACGTGGCTTATAGAAACTTGTTGGTCGGTTGAGCTTTTGCTCAACCTTTTTTTGTCGAATAAAGTAACAGATAACTGAAAAATAGAAAAAAGTGAAAAATATGAGTAAGTATAAACTATATGCAACAATGGGTGCTGGATTTGAAAGTATCGTTGCCAAAGAATTACAAAATTTAGGTTACGAAACTAAAACTGAAGATGGACGCGTATTTTTTGAAGGAGATCAGGCGGATATAGTTCGCACTAATTTATGGCTTCGTGCAGCAGATCGTGTAAAAATTCTTTTAAAAGAATTTAAGGCGACATCTTTTGAGCAATTATATGATGAAACTTATGATTATGATTGGGCAATGCTTTTACCAGTTGATGCAAAATTCCCAGTAAAGGGGAGAAGTGTCAAAAGTAAATTACATTCAGAACCAGATGTACAGTCAATTGTTAAAAAAGCTATTGTTAATAAGATGACTGATCAGTATCATCGACGTGGTTTTTTACCCGAAACGGGGAGTGAATATCCATTGGATGTTCATATCTATAAAGATCGGGTTCGTTTAAGTTTAGATACAACAGGTCCAAGTCTCTTTAAGCGTGGTTATCGTGTTGAACATGGTGGTGCGCCATTAAAAGAAAACTTTGCAGCAGGGTTAATTGAGCTTACTCCTTTTGATGGCTCACATCCATTCATTGATCCGATGACGGGATCTGGAACAATTCCAATTGAAGCTGCATTAATTGCTAAAAATGTTGCACCTGGTTTAAACAGAGAATTTGCTTTTGATAATTTTGATTGGTTTAATAAGGAACTTCATCCAGAATTGGTTGCAGAAGCTAAAACTAAGGAGAAAAAAGAACATGCACCAATTATGGCTAGTGATATTGATCAGTCTATTTTAGAAATAGCTAAAGTTAATGCGCATAATGCTGGCGTTTTACAGGATATTCGCTTTAAGCAAGTAGCTGTGAAGGATTTTGCAACGGATCTAGAAAATGGTGTGATTATTGCCAATCCGCCATATGGTAAAAGATTGAAAGATCGCGAAGCTGCAGAAAAAATTTATGAAGAAATGGGACAAACACTGCGCCCATTAACTTCATTTAGCCAATATTATTTGACCTCTGATCCAAATTTTGAGAAATATTTTGGCGAAAAAGCTACTAAGAAGAGAAAATTCTTTAATGGTAACTTAAGAACTGATTATTACCAATACTGGGCAAATCAACGTTAAATTCACATTTATCTTTTTCCTTGAGATTGATATAATTTAAAAGATATCTAAATTTAGGAGGAAAAAATGAAATTTTCTGAATTAAAAAGTGAAGCTCGATCATTATTAAGTGGTCATTGGGGTTGGGGGGTAGCCATAGCCTTAGTAAATAGTATTTTTGCTGGTATGCTTGGAAGCGCAACTAGTACAAGTACAGTACATGGCTTGGACGATTTGACTAAAATTCTTAATTTTGAGGGCCTTGATATTGACAAGATAGAACTTTCAGTTTCAACCCAAACTACGGTTGTTTTAAGTTTATTAGTTGCAGCAATGATAGGTTATAGTATTTTCTATACCTTTTTAAGATTAGTAGACACGAAGGAAACTGGAAATGTAGCAACTGGTGCTTTATCAGCTATAACAAGTAAAAGAATTTTACCAACATTTTTAACTAGTTTTATGACTGGTATTTTTGTATTTCTATGGAGCCTACTCTTAATTGTTCCTGGAATTATCAAAGGTTATGCTTATTCAATGGCACCATATATCGTAAAAGATTTAACTGATACTGGTAAAGAAGTAGAACCAACGGAAGCGATCAATTTAAGTCGTGAAATTATGAAAGGCCATAAATGGCAATTATTTTGTTTAGATTTAAGTTTTATTGGCTGGTTTGTTCTATCAATCATTACTTTAGGAATTGGCTTTTTATGGTTGCGTCCATATTTTGGTGTGACTCGTGCCAATTACTACCGTCATTTAGTTGGTGACCGTTTTACTAAAGCTTAAAAAAATAGACCTTAGAGTTTTAAAACTCTAAGGTCTATTTTTTGCTTTCTATTACAATGAGGGAGAATTAATTTGATCAGCAGCAAGGGGAGTTCCATCAGAAGTAAAGTAGGAATCTAAATCTCGACACCAGATGATAGCAATCGTATCTTGGCCGACATGAACACCTACAACAGGCCCAATAATACTATGATTAATTTTAACTTCTGGGAAGGCAGAAGTATAGTTCTCATTCCATTCACGGGCACGTTGATCAGAATCCGCATCAAAAATAGTTAACTGAACCGGGTAGGGAAGCTGATTAATTATTTGGGCAAAATCAGTTTGAATTCGCTTGACTGCTCTTTTATATTGACGTTCCTTACCCGAAGCAATAATTTTACCTTCTTTTTGTACATCCATGGTTAAGATCGGTTTAATATGTAACAAGCTACCCACAAAACTTGCCGCATTTGAGAGGCGACCAGTACGTTTTAGATGCTTTAAATCATCAACCATAAACCTTACGCCAATGGTTTTTCTGAGATCACTTAAATCATGTATAATTAAATCGAGCGAAGCACCCGCTTGAATTAAACGAGCCGCTAAAATGACTAGATCTGCTTGACCAGCGCAGGTTACTTTAGAATCAAAGGCATGAATTTTAATCCGATCTTCATTTTTGGCGATTGTAGTAATATTGCTATAAGTACTAGAAATTCCACTAGAGAGAGGAATGATAATTAAATCTGTATAGCCTTCATCAATGAATTTATCTATATGTGCTTGAATTTCACCAATTGAAGGTTGAGAAGTGGTTGGCAGGCTCTTTTGACTGGCAAGTCTCTGATAAAATTCATGATAACCAATATCAATCATATCGTGATAAACTTTATTATCCCAAATAAGTGAGATTGGAATAACATCGATATTATATTTTTTTACTTGTTCGTCAGTTAAATAAGCAGCGCTGTCAGTAATAACACCAATTTTTGCCATTAAATATCTCCATGTTTCTTAATTAGTATATCTGTTTAACTATCTTTAAATTATAGTTATTTTAGCTTAAAAACCTGGTAAAATAAAATAATTTTTTTATTATCTGTTATAATAAGCAAGAGATTTGTAAGTAGGAGGGGACCTAAATTCTAATGAAGCGGCATTTTATCTTTTTGGGTGCACCAGGCATTATTTATTATTCATGGTTACTTGTAGTTATTTTTGTGGGCGTTAGTTTTGCCTACGAGAGTAATAAAACTATTAGTTTACCAAGTTTGATATTATGTTCACTTTTTGTCATTTTACTGATTTATACTTGGTTTTTCTCATATACAAAGCGGGTTAAGTCAGAAGAATTTGAATTTAAGTTACCGTATCGTAAAAAATCTAAGATTTCTAAACCACAAATAATTTTCCAATGGCATTTTATCCGTACACTCAAAATTAATGATAAGTATCAAAAATATTATGTTATTGAATTTAATAGAAAAAAGGAGTTATCCAATGGAATCTGATATTAAAATAGCACAAAAAACTAACGCATTACCTATTACTGAAATCGCAGAAAAAGTAAATTTAAGTTCTGATGATATTGAACTTTATGGTAAAGATAAGGCTAAGATTTCTTGGCCAGCAATTAATCGCGTAATGCAAAATGATAAATTGGGTAAATTAATTTTAGTCACTTCAATCTCTCCAACCCCTGCAGGCGAAGGAAAGTCTACTATTACTATTGGTCTTGGAGATGCATTTAGTAATCAATTAAAGAAAAATACGATGATTGCGCTTAGAGAACCATCTATGGGGCCTGTTTTTGGACTAAAGGGTGGAGCCACAGGCGGTGGTTATGCTCAAATTATCCCTATGGAAGATATTAACCTTCACTTTACTGGTGATATGCATGCACTTACTAGTGCAATCGATACTTTAGCAGCTTTAGTTGATAACTATATTTATCAAGATAACAGTCTTAAACTTGATCCGGAGCGTCTTTTACTTAAACGCGGAATTGACGTAAATGATAGAACTTTGAGAAAGGTTACTATCGGTCAAGGATCTAAATTTAATGGAATTGAGCATGAAGCTAGCTTTGCTATTACTGTAGCTAATGAATTAATGGCTATTTTATGTTTAGCAACTGATATTAACGATTTGAAGAGAAGAATTGGAAATATGTTAGTTGGTTTTTCAACTGACGATGAACCAATTTTTGTTAAAGATCTTGGCTTCCAAGGTGCAATTGCTGCTTTACTATCAACTGCTTTAAAACCAAATCTTGTTCAAACTTTAGAGCACACCCCAGCTTTAGTTCATGGAGGACCATTTGCTAATATTGCTCATGGTGCTAATTCTGTGATGGCAACTAATTTGGCGCTTCACTTAGGTGACTACGTTTTAACTGAAGCGGGATTTGGTGCCGATTTAGGTGGACAAAAGTTCATGGACTTTGTTTCCAAGAATCTTGCTAAAAAGCCAGATGCAGTAGCAGTTGTAGCCACAGTACGTGCCTTAAAATATCAAGCTGAAAAATCAACTGAGAATTTAGCTAATGAAAATTTAGATGCGCTAGAAAAGGGATTTGCTAACCTTGATCGTCATATGAAGAATATGGCTAAGTATGGGCTTCCTGTAATGGTTTTAATTAATCAATTTGATACTGATACTCCAGCTGAATTAGCTAAGCTAAAGGAACTAATTGAAAATGAAGGCTTTACTTGTGAAGTAGTATCTTACCATGATGATGGTTCTAAGGGTGGAGTAGAAGCTGCCCAAAAATTAGCTGAATTAGCTGATAAGGGTGGCAATTATCACTCTATTTATGAAGACGATGATGATCTCAAAGTAAAAATTGAAAAGATTGCTAAAAATATTTATGGTGCTGCTGAAATTGAATATTCAGATAAAGCTGAAGAACAATTAAAGGAAATTAAGGCAATGGGTAAAGATAAGTTGCCCGTAATTATTGCGAAAACTCAAGCTTCATTTACTGATGATAAAAAGCAATTAGGAGCACCGACCGGCTTTACTTTGCATGTAAAAGATTTGGCCCTTAAGAATGGAGCTAACTTTGTTGTTGTAGCTACAGGTCATATTTTAGATATGCCGGGACTACCAAAACATCCTGCGGCCCTTGATATTGATGTTGATAACAATGGTAAGATTTCTGGCCTATTTTAATGAAAAACTCTAAAAAGATTTTTTATCTCTTAATTTCACTTTTAGCAGTAATTGCTGATCAAGCCTTAAAATTTTATATTGTTAGCAATTTTCATCTTGGCGAAAGTAAGTCATTTATTCCGCATTTAATATCTTTTTACTATCTAAGAAATAATGGAGCTGCATGGAATATTTTTCCAGGACAAATGATCTTGTTTTATATAATTTCAATTGTCGCCATTATCGTAACGCTTTATTATTTGTTAAATCCAAATTATAAAAGTAAAACTTTTAATGTGGGTTTGGCTTTAGTTTTAGGTGGAATAGTTGGAAACTTTATTGATAGATTGAGACTACATTACGTAGTTGATATGATCCAGCTTGATTTTATTAATTTTAATATTTTCAATATTGCTGACAGCTGTATTACCATTGGAATAATTTTGATTTTTATCTATTTATTATTTATAGAAGGTAAAGATAAAAAGGAAACTGGTACAAGTGAATAAAGAATATGAATTAACCGTAGAAGATGAAAAGGGACGTTTAGATAAATTTATTTCAAGCAAAATAGATACTCTAAGTAGAACCCAAGTACAAGATCTCATTGCTAAAAAGCATGTTTTAGTAAATAACAAAGAAGTTAAGGGATCTTATAAGGTCACCCTTGGTGATAGAATTCTTATTACCGTTCCGCCTAAAGAGCCATTAAGTCTTGAACCTGAAGATTTAAACCTGGAAATAGTTTATGAAGATCAAGATGTTATTGTAGTTAATAAACCCCAAGGAATGGTGGTTCATCCAGCAGCAGGGCATCCAGATCATACTTTAGTAAATGGACTGCTGTATCACACAAAGAAATTAGCCCAAAGTCCTGAGGGATTTCGCCCGGGAATTGTCCATCGCATCGATAAAGATACGTCTGGTTTGTTAATGGTAGCTAAGAATGATCAAGCACGTTTAAGTTTAGAACAACAACTGGCAAGTAAAACTAATAAGCGAGAGTATTTAGCAATAGTTCATGGAAACTTTGATAATACGGCCGGAGTAATTGATGCTCCTATTGGGAGAAATCCTAATAATCGTAAACAAATGGCTGTTAATCCTAAGGGTAAGCCTGCGCGAACTCATTTTGAAGTTTTGGAACAGTTTAAGGGCTATTCTTTAGTTAAGTGTGTGCTTGAAACTGGTAGGACTCACCAAATTAGGGTTCATATGAAGTACATTGGACATCCTTTAGCTGGTGATCCTTTGTATGGTCCTAAGAAAACACTTAAAGGAAAAGGACAATTTCTCCATGCTGCAACTCTAGGTTTTGAACAGCCCACAAGTCATCAATGGCTTGAATTTTCAGCACCAATACCCTTAATTTTTCAGCAGCAACTTGAAAAATTACGTAGCTTGAGGAGGTAACATGAAA
Source organism: Lactobacillus sp. PV034 (assembly GCF_014522305.1). Classification (NCBI taxonomy): domain Bacteria; kingdom Bacillati; phylum Bacillota; class Bacilli; order Lactobacillales; family Lactobacillaceae; genus Lactobacillus; species Lactobacillus sp. PV034. The sequence continues at coordinate 405,075 of NZ_CP041982.1, forward strand.
CGCTATTTAATTTTAGAAGATGGGTCAGCTTTTAGTGGCCATCCGTTTGGCGCTACCACTACTTCTACTGGCGAATTAGCAATTCAAACTTCTAATTTTGGTTATCAAGAAGCAATCTCAGATCCTGCTAATTTCGGTAAAATTTTAACTTTTACTACTCCCATGATTGGTGGTAGTGGAATTAATCCAATCGATTATGAATCAATCGATCCCAGTGTTCGCGGAATCATTGTAAATGATATTGCACGACATATTTCAGCTAGTGCAAGCTTTCAAGACCTCGATCAATTTCTAAAGGAGAAAAGAATTCCTGCAATCTATGGAATAGATACTAGAGCAATCGTTAAAAAATTGAAAAAAAAGAGAGCAATCAAAGCTTCCTTGATGGATACAGACGATGATCATGCTTTTGATCAAATCAAAGCATTAGTTCTACCTAAGAATCAAACTGCACAAGTTTCTACAACACATGCATACGCAGCACCGAATGTGGGGAAGACAGTTGCCGTCATTGATCTTGGTTTAAAACATTCTTTATTGCGTTCACTTTCATTACGAAAAATAAATAGTGTAGTCTTGCCATATAATGCTTCCATTTATGACATTACCAATATCAGACCGGATGCAATTGTTCTTTCAAATGGGCCTAATGATCCCAAAGAATTAGAAAATATCTTAAAACCATTATTAGATAATTTTTATGGAAAATTACCAATCTTAGGAATTGGTCTGGGCTTTTTATTAATTAGTAGGTATCTAGATTTTGATTTAATTGACTTAATTCCAGCATACAATGGGAGTAATTATCCAATTATTGCTTCAAATACCAATAATATTTACCAATCAGCTATTAATTTAGGAAAACTTGTTGATCCTAATAGCATATCCTTATCCTTAAGCGAATTATTTTATGACATTAAATCTAATCTTGTTGCAGGTTTTGTTGATAATAAAAACAAGATCTTAACGGCTGCTTTTAATCCTGAAGGATCTCCAGGAAATTTTGATGCGACTGTAATTTATGATCGATTTATAGAGATGATGGAGTAATAGAATGCCACTACATAAAGAAATTAATAAAGTGCTGATTATCGGAGCAGGTCCAAGGGTGGTTGGAGAAGTAATGGATATGGATATTCTAATTGAACAAGCGCTAGATGCCTTAGTTGAAGAGAATATTCAAGTAGTTTTAGTAAACCCAAATCCTGCAACTATTGAAACTGATCCGCATAAAAATGTAAAAGTATACCTGGAGCCACTAACTATAACTTTTCTAAAAAGAATTATCCGGATGGAAAAGCCAAATGCTCTTCTTCCAGTCTATGGTGGCAAACCAGCACTTAAATTAACCAATCAACTTGTTCGTGATGGAATTATTGATGAGATGGATATTGAATTGCTTAATGTTAATAAATTAAGTTTGAAAATCCAAGATCATAAAACTTTACACGACTTTTTAGAGGTCAATAACTTACCCGTTGCTAATCAGTGGATGTTAGATAATGATGCAGATACGATTGAGAAATTGGCATCTGCGCACTATCCTTTGCTCTTAACAAAGAAACAGAAGTATCGACCTGATCAGCATCATAGTTTAAATAGCTTTGCCGATGTTAAACAATATTTTGAAAATGAACAAAAGCAAGAGCATTTTGACTGGCATAATTACCTCCTAAATGAAGATCTTTCTTCTTGGGAAGAATTAATTTTTAATGTAATTCGTGATAATCATGGTAATTATAATTTCTTTAATAATATGGGAAGTATGGAACCAGTTGGTATCACAGCCAACGACTCGTTATTAGTTAGTCCTATCTTAACCAGAAATAATAACCAAATTCAGAAATTACGTAATGCAGTGAAAAAAATAGCCAAACTACTGCATCTCCATGGTACTTTAGTTGTTCATTTTGCTGTTAAACAAGAAGAAGATAACTTTCTTTATAAGATTCTAATGGTTAAACCTCGTTTAACTGAAACGACTTTATTAGGATACCGAACTGGCATTTACAGTATTGGTTATATAAATGCCAAAGTTGCCTTAGGTTATAATTTAAATGAAGTGATCGACCCGCAGTCAAAGTTAAACGCGGTTATTGAACCGGTAAAAGATGCTATTGGCGTTAAATTACCATTCTGGTCTTTTGTTGAATCTGGCTATAATCATTATCACCTTGGAACACAAGAAACTTCAGGAGGAGCGGCTTTAGGAATTGGTCGCAATTTTGAAACAGCATTTTTAAAAGCTATTCATGCATCTACGAATTTTTCAAATAATAAACGAGTTTGGCAAAAGGAATTCGAAAAAGATAGAGAGAAAATATTATTAGATTTAAATCATCCACAAGAAAGTCATTTGATTACTTTACTTGCAGCAATCGCTAATGACATAGATTATCAGACAATCCATGATAATCTTCACATCCATCCGATTTTTCTTCAAAAATTTACTCATATTGTGATCTTAATTAAGGAACTGAAGGAAGAAGAATTAACTCCCCATTTATTACTTAAAGTTAAGAAAAATGGTTTTTCTAATAAGCTTATTGCATCTCTAACAGATAAAACTGAAAAAGAAATCACTGCGCTCCTTGAAGAAAATAAAATTTATCCGTCCTATTTGGAAATTGATGGTACAGCTGGTATTGAATCCCCTAAAGTTAATGCTGTCTACTCAGCGTATGATGTGCAAAATGAAATCGAAGCTATTGATACGCAAAATAAATGTCTTATTTTAGGTTTAAAACCATTTCAAGTTTCTCAAAATGAAGAATTTGATTACATGCTTTATCATGCGGCAAAAACTTTAAAAGAAAATGGTATTAGTCCGATTATCTTGTCCAATAATCCTGAATGTATTTCAAATTCGTATGATGTCTGTGACCGTATTTACTTTGACCCGATCACATTAGAAAACATTTTAGCAATTGCAAGAAAAGAAAATATCCATTGTGTACTTACACAATTTTCAGGGAAACAGGTAAATCAATATCGGCAGCGTTTATTAGATCATAACATTCAAATTTTGGGTCAAGAAAATCTTTCTGAAATGTTACATCAACCATTTACTACACTTTTTGAAGCTAAAAACTTTAAGCATGTACCATTCTTATTGAGCAAAAATGAAAAAGAAATTCTTGATTTCGCCGATAAGTTTCATTTTCCAGTATTAATTGGGGGAATAAATAATCATAAAAAGAGTAAATCTGCTGTAGTTTTTGATTTACCGGCTTTAAAACGTTATATATCAGAAAACGAATTAGACCAAATTTCAATTTCTAAATTTATTGAAGGCGAGAAGTATGAGGTTACAGCTCTTTCAGATGGTAATAAAGTGACAATCCCTGGAATAATCGAACATTTTGAACAAACTGGTTCGCATGCTTCTGATTCAATTGCTGTCTTTAAGCCACAAAATTTAACTCCTCACAGGGAGCGGCGATTAAAAGATGCAGCTCTCACGATTGCTCATAAATTACATCTAAAAGGGCCAATTAATTTACACTTTTTATTTAAAGATGATGAGCTTTATTTACTTCAGGCTAAAACTTATGCAGGTCATAACGTTGCCTTTTTAAGTAAATCTTTACATACAAACATTGTGAAATATGGCACTGAACTTTTACTAGGAAAAACATTAAGTGAACTTAATCTCCAAGAAGACAGTTGGTCAACAGATAGTTCGTTAATTCATATCAAAATGCCTGTTTTCTCTTTACTTCGATATCAAAGTGAAAATACTTTCGATTCAAAAATGAAAACATCAGGAAGTGTCATTGGAAGTGCAAAAACGCTTCCCACAGCACTATATAAAGGATATGAAGCAAGTGATTTAATTATTCCTTCTTATGGTACTGTCTTTATTTCAGTACGTGATCAAGATAAGGAGAAAGCCATTAAATTGGCAAGACGCTTGCATAAGTTAGGCTTTAATCTTTTAGCTACTGAAGGAACCGCGACCACCTTAGCCGAAGAGGGAATTACAACTGGTATTAGTGCCAAAATTCAAGAAGGAAATCAGAGTTTACTTGAAAAAATTGTGCAGCATAAAATTAATATGGTAATCAATGTTAAGGATCTTTCCGATTCAGCAAGTCATGATGCAATATTAATTCAGGATGCTGCCTTGAGCACTCATATTCCTGTCTTTTCTACCATGCAATCTATCGAAGATATAGTATTGGTATTAGAAACAATGGCGATGTCAACACAACCTTTGTAATTTTTAAGTTAACAATAATTTTATTATGTAAACTAAATAACCTAGCTATCTTATCGATAGCTAGGTTATTTTTATTTTATTCTTTTTTTCAAAATTGTTTCTTCATCAGGTGTTACTTGAATAGATTTTTGTCCTGTATAAATTACAAAGCCTGGTTTAGCACCGTTAGGCTTTTTAATTCGTTTAACTTGAATGTAGTCAACCGGGACATGAGCAGAATGTTTAGCCTTAGAATAGTAAGCTGCAATTTCTGCTGCCTCTCTAATATCTGTTTCACTGGGATTATCAGACTGGAGAATGACATGAGACCCTGGAATATTTTTAACATGGAACCAATAATCCTTTTTATCAGCCTTTTTAAGAGTTAACCAGTCATTTTGATAATTATTTTTACCAACTAAAACTGTTTTACCATCACTTAGTTTAAATGTATTGAGTGATTTTTCCGTTATCTTCTTTTTACGACGATGAGAGGTTTGCTGCTTTAAATAACCTTGGTTAGTCAACTCATCAATGATGGCATCAATATCTTGGGGATCTGCATTATCAATTGCTGTTTGAATTGAATCAAAATAATCTAAATTCTCTTTCGTAATTCTTAATTGCTCATTTATATGCTTAATCGAATTACGTAGTTTTTGATACCGGGTAAAGTATTTTTGAGCATTTCGAGCAGGTGAGAGAGCAACATCTAATTTAATCTTTAAGTCTTTATTATTTTCATAGTAATTAGGCAAGGTGATTTCTTGCATACCTGGTTTGACTTGATGAAGATAAGTATTTAATAGTTCTCCTTTAATGCGGTAACTTTCTGAATTTTCAGCTCGATCTAACTCTTGATTGAGTTTAATTATTTTCTTTTCTAATTTTTTTCTTTCATTAGAAACAATATTTTCAATACGTTTTGCTTTTTGACGGACCCATTCCCGTTTTGCTTGTTCTTGGTAAAAATCTTCCAAAGCCTCATTCACATTGGTATTAGAGGAAATAAGTTGAAGATCTAAATGATAGGGAAGATAAATGAAAAAACGATCCTTATGTTTCTGTGTTTGAAAGACGTAACCCTTCGGATGATCAAACTGGTCAAAAAATGTTTTTAACGAAGAATAAGAATAATCATCTTCAAGATAACCAGTAAATTCTTTGCGGTCATCTCCATCTAAACCGTTAAAACGTTTAGCGAGATCAATTGGTTCAGGGTAAGTTTGCTTAAGCTGATTAAATTCTTCTTCAGTAAGCTTTAACCCGTTTATACCCTCAGTTAGTGGAGGCAATTCGTACTTGGCATGAGGTAATAATAAGCGCGCTCTATTTTCATCAGGGTTAATTCTTTTCAAAAGGTCAATAATTTTATTATCAGTTGCATTATAAAGAATTACATTGCTATGTCGTCCCATCAATTCAACTGATAGAATTAATTGCATTTCATCGCCTAGTTCATTACGGTTGGAAAAATAAAAATTTACTATGCGCTCAACTCCAACTTGTTCAATTTTTTGTAAAATTGAGCCTTCCAAGTATTTGCGTAATACCATTACAAAAGTTGGTGCAACGTCAGGATTAACGATTGTTTCAGTAGTTAAATAAAAACGTGGAGTTTGAGCATTTGCCGAAATTAAAAGTTTCTTATTTAGTCTATCTTTTCTAAAATTTAAGATTAAATCTTGCTCAAAAGGTTGGTAAATCTTAGTTAACTTTCCCTTTTCTAAAGTAGGAGAGAGACTAGTGAGTAAACTATGAATAAATAAACCATCAAAAGCCATTTTCGTATCACCTCAAATAAAATTCTATCTTACTAATTATACTATTTCTCGCCATAATCATAAAATCTCATATTATTGTTAAAGCATTCACAATACATTGATAAAAATTCACAAAGTTGAGTAAAATTATTGTTTTGGTCTACTATTTGAGCTACAATTAACTTGTTGTTTTTTAAAACCAATGATATACATAGCTTTAAGCGCTACTATCAGAATTTTCTTATGTGTTTCACAAATGTTGAATAGGAGAGAATATGGATATCCTAACTTTTAATTTAGTAGAAGATAAAATTAAGAAAATTATCTATCAAAAATGTGGTTTAAATCAATCTCAAACTCGCTTATTACTTTATTTTGATACAAACAATAATAAGAAGCTTTCTATGGGACAGTTGGCTGCAGAACTAAATATTTCGCTATCCACTTTAAGTAGACAAATTAACCAAAAGAAAACACTGGAATTAGTTGATTTGGAGCGCTCAAAAATTAATTCTACAAAGATGCTTTGTTTAAATGAAAATGGTTTAAAAAAAGTGACGCAATTGACAAAATTACTAGAGGATATTCAATTACTTCTATTAAATGCTTGGGGTAAAGAAGAATTGGCTCATTTTCAAAAGCAATTAAACAAAGTATTAGTAACTTTAAGTGAAGAAGTATCTTAAAGCGCTATGTTTAAAAAATATGGTTAACTATGGTAGAATTAGTTTAATTAATGATTAAACTAATATATTTAAGGTAGGTTTTTGTAGTGAAAATTGCTGTTGTTACTGATAGTACGAGTGACCTTACTTCGACAGAATTAAAAGAAAATCCAAATATTACTGTTATTCCACTTCCAGTCATTATTGATGAAAAAACTTATTTAGATAAAGTGGAAATTGATGCAGAACAAGTTTTTGAATCACAAAGAAATGGTTCGTCTTTCCCTAAAACTTCTCAACCAGCATTAGGTGAATTGTTAGAGTTATTTGATAAGCTTCATGATGAGGGATATGAGGCTATTATTGCTATTCCTTTGACTTCAGCAATTTCTGGTTTCTATAATTCATTAGTTAGAATTGCAAAAGATTATCCAAAATACAATTTACATCCATTTGATTCTGGGATGACTGTTCGTTCTATGGGAATGATGGTACTAGCTGCTGCGCGAATGGCACAAAATGGTTTAGATGTAGATGAAATCTTTAAGCGACTTGAAATGATGCGTGATTCAATGGGCGTTTTATTCGTTGTTGATGATCTTCAAAACTTAGTTCATGGTGGTCGTTTAAGTAATGCAAGTGCTTTTATTGGAACTTTGTTAAATATCAAACCATTATTAACTTTTGATAAGAAGACTTATGAGATTAGAAGTTTTGATAAAGTACGCTCGTTAAAACGTGCTATTAAAAAGAGTGAAGAACTAGCATTTAAACAAATTGCAGAGTCGCCATATAAAGATAAATTGCGCTTCTCAATTTATAACTCTAATGACGAAAAGCAAGCTGGAGAAGTAGCTGATAAGTTCGAAGAAATGTATCCAGATGCAACAGTCGATCGTCAAACTTTTGATGCAATCGTAGCTACTCACCTTGGTGAAAAATCTCTAGGTATTACTTGGATTCTGGACCCTGATAAAATGGATTTAAATTAACACTAAACCAGAGCTAATGAGGATTAGTCCTGGTTTTCTTTTTCTTAAAAAGTACTAAGGAGTAAAAATGGCAGAAAAGAGACTTTTATTATTAACTACTGGAGGAACGATTGCTTCAGAAGCTTCAGAAGCTGGCTTAGTCCCACGTGAATCTGGTCAAAGTTTAGTTGAACGCTTAGAAAAGCTGCCTTTTGACATTGATGTGAGGGATATTTTACAATTAGATTCTTCTAACATTCAGCCTGAAGAATGGCAATTAATTGCTACTGAAATTTATGACAATATGGATAAGTATGATGGAATTGTTCTTTCACATGGGACTGATACCATGTCTTATACTGCTTCCATGCTTTCTTTTATGATTCAAAATGTTAAGGTCCCAGTGGTCTTAACAGGAAGTCAGGTACCAATTAATGTTGTTTTAAGTGATGCTCCTGATAACCTCCGTTTAGCTTTCGTCGCAGCTGCCACTTGTAAACCAGCTATCTATTTAGCTTTTGATCGAAAAGTAATGCTTGGTTGTCGGACAGTTAAAGTAAGGACAATTAACTTCGATGCTTTTGAAAGTGTAAACTTACCTCCAGTGGCTACCGTAACGTCAGACGGCTTAGTATTTAATACAAATATTTCGCTTCCCCAAAGAAATAAAGAATGTTCATTAAAAACGAACCTTGAAACACAAGTATCTCTAGTTAAGTTATTCCCAGGATTTGATCCTAATTTATTATTTGCGATGGTTGATGCAGGGTGTAAGGGAATTGTTATTGAAGCATATGGATTAGGTGGCATGAATTATATTCGGCGTAACCTGGTAGCTGCCATTGGAAAACTAATTGCTCAAGGTATTCCAGTAATTACTAGTAGTCAGTGTCTCTATGAACGTAGTGATTTAACTCGTTATGAAGTGGGACGTCTAGCCTTGTTAGAAGGTGCAATTAGTGCCCATGATATGACCTCAGAAAGTGCAATTACTAAATTAATGTGGGGCTTAGGGCAAAGAATGGATGTTCATCAAATCGCTCGTTTATTTGAAACTGATCTAGTAGGTGAAGTTACCTTAGAATAGTATTGATAATTAAAAGGTTAGAAAATGAATCCTTATCAAGTTAATCTAAATCTTCCTCCTAATTACACCAAAGCACAAAAAGATATTCATCAAGCTGCAATTAATTTTTTAGCTAAGAATAGTGAAGAAGATTTAACAGTTTCAAAATTATGTAAAGTAGCAAAGATTTCGCGTAGTACGTTTTATTTAAATTATGGGTCGATTTATGAATTATTAACTGAGATTGAAGACGAATGGCTAAAACAATTACTTGATCTAGATCATGAGCTAACAAATTCAGAAAGAAAAAGTTGTACAGACTTTAGCTATTTTGCACAAGTACTAGATTTTATTGATGCTAATTTAAGTTTTGTTAAAGCCTTTTTGATTAATAATTATAATTTACGACTAGTAGAAAAATGGAAAACTGCCTTAAAGCAGCAATTCTGGGATCGCTTAGGTAAAAAAGAGATCACTTCCCAACAAGATTTTGTCTTTGAAGTAGTTGCATCGACCACAATTAATTCTTATATTTACTATGCTAAACACGGAACTTTGATACCCAGACACGAAATTTATGCAATAATTGCAAAAGTGCTGAAATTTCTCGAGGACTAGACAAATTTTAAAATATTGTCCTGTTAGTTTGATTTTTGACTTCTTATAATTAAAATAACTAATTTAAGGAGTGATAACTATGACTAATCAATATAAATTACATTTACTTCATACTGGTAAAGTTCGCATTGAACCCGAATTAGCTTTTGGTGGTGATCATGCTAGTTTGGCTAAAGCTTCAGGTTTTTCTTTAAAGCGTTCTCCTAAGATTTGGCTACCAGTTTCAGTATTTTTGATTGAATCACCACACGGCTTACTTTTACTTGATACTGGATGGAGTAGAAGTATGAGCCCGAAAGGAGAATTTGATAAAAAAGCTCAAATTAAATCTTTAGGTTCTCGGATTCTTTATCATGTTAATCAGGGTGTGGTACCTTATGGAGAAACTGCTTCAGAACAATTAGCACAAAAGGGTATCCAGCCTAAAGATATTCAAGCAGTTATTATTTCTCACCTTGATTGTGATCATGATAATGGCCTTGAACAATTTAAAAATGCAAAACGAGTTTTGGTTTCAGAAGAAGAATATGAATATGCTTTAAAACATCGAATTCGTTTCTATAAAAAATGGTGGTCAGATCTTAAAAACTTAGATCTATATCAATGGAATGATACTGAAGGTCCATTTAAGCAATCTTATGATGTTTTTGGTGATAAAACTGTTAAGTTAATTAACATTCCTGGACACACTGCGGGGCAAGTAGCTACTAAGATTACTAATCCTGAGACAGGTAAATTTATTTTGTACGTAGGAGATGGTGGCTACGGTGAAAAGTCTTGGAAGAAGATGATTACCTCTGGAATCTCCATGAATAAAGATTGGCAAAAGAGATCATTAGAATGGATTAGAAAACAAAGTCACGATCCTAATTGCAAAGGAGTGTTTGCTTGCCACGATGCCAACCTAGAACCAATGACAATTGAATTTTAAACATAAAATATTAAAAAAAGCTGCCAAGTTTTAAGACTTGACAGCTTTTTAATTATTTTAGTTTTTAACTAACTCAACAGTAGCATTAGCACATTGATCTGAAATCATCATATCAATGGGATATTGGCCATGATATTTTTCTAAATAAGCTTTTGTTACTTGTTCTTCTTCATTTTTATTATTGACTGGAAGATATTTAATTTTGACAATTTGTCCATCTACTTCAATTTGACCACCATTTTTAATACCTTCCTGATACCATTTACTTTCGCGTCCTTTTCCCGCACGTAGGTAAACACGGTCGCCAATAGTTACAGCCCAAAGAGGATTATCTTGAAAGGGTTCTTTATTATCATTATAAGGTTGATTTTGAATTGTAGTACTTTGATTAATTTTATCAATTCATTCTTTAGACCAAGTCATTATATCTTCTCCTTTATTCGTTCATATCAGGTTCCCAACTACCAGTTGTATTAACATTAATTTTATCAGCGATTGCTTCTAATTCTTTAATTTCTGCTTCAGTTAAACGAGTGGCTACAACTTGCGCTGCATCTTCAACCTGATTAACTTTAGTCACCCCGATAATAGGGAAAGTACCTTTTGAAAGAGCCCAAGCCATAGCCGTTTGAGCTGCAGATAAATCGTGCTTTTCACCAATTTCCTTTAATTTATTAACTAAATCAGTTAATTCAGGTAATTTGTCATTGTAAACTTGCGCACGGACACTACCAGCAGGGAAGAGGATATTTACGTTATATTTCCCAGTTAGAGCTCCTTGCTCTAAAACCATATAAGCAAAGAATTCTAAGTTATTTTCTTTACAGTAATCTAGGATGCCAGCTTTTTCTGAGCTACGGTCTAATAAACTCAAATGATTTTGAACTGCATCTAATTTAAATCCTTCTTCAGCTAAGATTTCTTGAACTCTTTTAATTTCACTTAAAGTATGGTTAGAGACACCAATGTGTTTGATTTTTCCTTCTTTTAAAACTGGTAAAAGATCATGTGTCCATTTTTCAACATCTGCATCATTATGAATCCAGTAATAATCAATATAATCGGTTTTTAAACGCTTTAAACTTTCATCAAGCATAGTTTGAACCGGGTTAGTTGTAGCAGGTGCCATTTGAGGGGTAAATTTAGTAGAAATTGTTAATTCTTGACGTGGTGTGTCTGCCATTAGGTCACCTAAGATTGTTTCTGAACCACCATTACCATATGCAGTTGCAGTATCAAAAAAAGTTAATCCTTTAGCAATAGCTGCATCATATACCGGTCTAAAGTGATCTTCATCATAACTATTACCAAAGTAACTATTGTTATCTCCCCAAGCCCAAGTTCCAAGGACAATTGTGTTTTGTGTCATAATTATTCTCCTAATCATCTAAAATTTTATATTCTTCAAAATAGTTCTTATTTTCTTTGATTTCACCAGATTCATAAAGTGAAATCTTATGCTTTAATCGCTTAATTGAACGATTAAGATTTTTCTTTTTATCTTCTAACTCTTGTAGTTGTTCTTTTAAAAGATCTTCACGAGCAAGGAGAGTGCTATCTCCTTCACGTAACATATCTGCATAATCAATCAGTTTTTCGATAGGAACACCTGAATGTCGCAAGCAGACAATCATTTCAATCCAGCCTTGCATGCCTTCATTAAAGTAACGATTCCCATTACTTTTCCGTGGAATAGGGGGTAGTAAGCCAATTCGCTCATAATAACGAATGGTATCTGGTTTAATATCGTATTTTTTACTAATTTGGGTAATAGTTAAATCTGCCATTGCTATACCTCCTAAATTTAATGTACTACTTAGAGTTAACTCTAAGTCAACAATTATAATTAAATATTTAATCACCTTATAATTACTATTAATCAATTTTAAGATAAGATTTAATTGTTTTCCGATCAGCCATATCTTGATAAGCATCGTTAATCTCTTCCAGAGTATAAGTATGAGTAAAAACTTTTCCTGGATTAATTCTGCCTTCTAAAACGGCTTTAAGTAAAATTTCTTTATCATAAGTAGTAACGGATGCAGGTCCACCTGCTAAAGCTTTATCTTGATAGAAAGTTTGTGCAGGATCAATCTTACTTCCATGAGGCAGACCGACACGGCCAATAATTGAGCCTGGACGACCTACTTGCAGTGCTTCTTGAGTTTGATTGTTCAGTTCCCCCACATTCTAAGACAGCATCAGCACTACCATTTGTAGTTTCAAGTAATTGCTTAATTCCTTCATCACCACGTGTAGCGATATTTTCAGTTGCACCAAATTCACGAGCTAAAACCTCACGATCAGCATGACGACTAGTTGAAATAATGCGATTAGCTCCGCGCATTTTAGCTGCAATAATTGCGCAAAGTCCAACAGCTCCATCACCTAAAACAATTACAGTATCGCCTGGTTTTACATTGGCTACTCGGGCAGCATGATAGCCAGTAGCCATTACATCAGCTAAGGTTAAAAGAGATTTTAACATTCCTTCACTATAATCTTCAGGTTTACCTGGAACCTTAACTAATGCCCATTGACCGTATTTAAAACGTAAATATTCAGCTTGAAAGCCATCACTCCAATTATCGTTGTGACTCATGCATACGCCATCAAAGCCAGCTAAACAAGCACGACAGTGACCGCAGCCATGGGTAAAGGGCACAATAACAAAGTCGCCTGGTTTCACACTTGTAATATCTTTACCCACAGCTTCGACAATTCCCAAAGCTTCATGGCCAGAATTAATTAAACCCTTTTCGGGAACATCATGATAAGTCCATAAATCAGACCCGCAGACACAAGTGCGAACTACACGAATTAAAACATCTTGATCATTTTTAATTACTGGTTTGTCTACTTCAACGAGTTCAATTTTGTTATTTAGTTTAAATTTAGTACTTTTCATATCTTTTGCTCCTTTGTTTAGTTTAAGGAACAGTTTACTACCTTGAGTTAGCTCTAAGTCAATATTTTTATTTATAGTTTTTGAGAATAGTTTTTAATAACAAAAAGGCATTTTAATTCGGAGATAGTAAATGTTACAATCTCTTCAAAACAATTATTTAGGAGGAAAAAATGAAAAGAATCAAGCTTTTGCTAATTGCTGCTTGCATATTATTTTTAGCTGGATGTAGCACACATGGATCCCATTTACAAAGTCATGAAATGGTAAATACTGGAAAAAATAATAGTAAAAGCGAGAATAAAAAATTGACAAATTTAAAAATTACGATTGATGGCAAAATTTTAAATGCACAGTTAAATTCAACGGCGGCAGCTAAAGAGTTTAAACAAGAGTTACCTAAAACCTTAACTTTTACTAGTTTTATGAGTAATCCCGAAAAAATGGCAGATTTAAATCATTCTCTATCTTTAAAAGGGATGAGTACCGGCGAGGAAGGTAAGGCGGGTGAAATTGGTTAGTGGGCACCTGATAGAAGGATTATCTTTTATTATGGACACGTCGATTATTATCCAGGTATTCATATTATTGGTAAATTTACAACTGAAGATTATCATAAAGTAGTAAGTAAAATGAAAGATAATACTAAAGTAAAAATAGAATTAGCAAGATAAGGAGAAGAGTATGCAACACAAAAGCGCTAATATTGTCGCATTTGTAATATTGTTGATTGCGATTATTTGTGGATGTTGGTTTGCATTAAGCCAAAACAACCAGAACCAACAGGTGGTTACTAAGAAAATTACATATAAAAATGTCCCAACTTTCTTTTTTCATGGTTGGGGGAGCAGTTATCATGCTGAAGAAGATATGGTGAATGCTATTAGAAATGCGAAAGTAACTGATAACGTGATTCGCATCAATGTTACTAAAAATCAAAAAGTAATTTTCCATGGTCATTTAAAAAAGAATGCTAAAAATCCAATCATTGAAGTAAACTTTGATGACAATAAGTTAAATGCCTATCGGGGTAATTATGCCGATGGCTATAAAGATTTAGGAGCTAAATACGTCAAAGCAGCAATTATTGCTGTTAATGAAAAATATCATTATAAAAATATCAATATCGTAGCTCACTCAATGGGTAACTTAGAAACAGCTTATTATTTTGAACAATATCCTAATTTACAAAAGAAATATCCAGTAGATCATTTTATTTCGATTGCTGGCCACTACGACGGTATTATTGGTGAAAATGATAGTCAAAATAGATTAAAACTTAATGCCAAAACTGGTAAACCAAATATTATCCAACCAGAATACCGTGGACTTTTGCCTTTGCGCCAGACTTTCCCAAGAAACACTCGTGTGTTAAACATCTTTGGTAATTTGGAAGATGGTACTAATTCTGACGGGGATGTTTCAAATAATTCTGCTAAATCACTGAAATACTTGGTTGCAGGTCGTGCAAAGAGCTATCGGAACTTGATGATTAAGGGGAAAAATGCGCAACATAGTAAATTACATAATAACCAAGAAGTAAATAAAGCGATTATTAATTTCTTGTGGTAACAAAAAGTCGTTGCTTTTAGGGCAACGACTTTTTATGGTTCAAATTATTCAATTATTTAGAATCTTGCTCGACCTAAAGCATGTTGAGCAGCTAAATTAAGCAAACTCCATTGACGATCAAATCCTGGTTGGAAGAAGAAGTCTTGTTCTGCCAAGTCTTCAAGAGTCATCTTATGACTAATTGCTAGAGCTAGAACATTTCCTTGAGTAGTAATATCATATTTAGATAATACTGCACCACCTAAAATCTGATGGGTAAGTTGGTTAAACGTTAAACTTACATAAACTTCTGGATTATTTGTACTTGGTACATAAGCTGGACGCATAGAATCTTCATAATAACTTTCTGCATGATCAATTCCTAATTTCTTAGCAGAAAATTCATTTAATCCTGCGGTAGCAAATTTATAATCAAAGAAACTTAAAGCTGATGCACCCACAACTCCTTTGAAAGGATACGCAGGTTTTTTATCAAATATATTATTTACAATATATTGAGCTTCACGTCTGGCAGTAGTTGCCAAAGCAATTGGCATCTTTTGATTGGCGGGAATGGAGAGAGGCTTAATTGCATCCCCAATTGCCATAATATCTTCATGATTAGTACGTAAATAAGCATCAGTTTTAATAAAACCACGTTCGTCTAAATCAATTACGTCTTTAAGCCAAGCAGTAGCAGGTTTTACACCAGCAGCAATTACTACTAAGTCGGCATCAACGTCTCCGTTGTCAGTTTTAACCTTAGTTACAGTCTTATCACCTTCAAAACCAAGAATTTTTGCTCCCATCTTAAGGTCCATATGTTCTTCAAAAATAGGCTCCAAAATATGAGTGAATTTTTGATTTAAATAAGTTTCAAGTGGGTGATCAATCATATCCATTAAAGTTACATGTTTGCCAGCTTTAGCAAATACTTCACTCGCTTCAGTACCGATATACCCCGCTCCGATTATTGCCACATTTTTAATTGCGGGATCGTTAGCAGCATCTTTGAGTTGGATTGCCCAATCACGACCACGCATTAAATATATATTACCTAAATCATTTCCCGGAACTGGCAGAGTCTGCGGTTTAACACCAGAAGACAAAATTAATTTGTCATAGTGAACATCTTTACTGGTATCAGTTTCTAAATCTTTTACTGTTACTGTATGTTTATCTGGATCGATATCAGTCACTAAATGATTGGCATAGATATGACCACCACGTCTTTCAATATCTTCAGCTTTAAAATTACGGACATCATCACGATGAGTTACTTTATCTTCTAGGTATAGTTGCATTCCGCACGACATAAATGAAATAAAGTCAGCTGCTTCATAAACTGTTACATCTACGTCGTCATACTTATCTAATAATTCAATGGCAGATTCATGACCGCCATGAGAAGCTCCGACAATAACTACTTTGCGTTTATCCATTGGAAAAACCTCCTTAAATACAATCACCATAATTTTAGTTTAGGAGCTTTTCCGGCAAAATAAAAATTATTAGCTTAAGAATAGGAACATATCTCTACTAAATTTTGATCAGGATCTCGTAAATAGATTGATTTCATTTCTCCTTTAGCACCATGACGAATAACTGGTCCTAATTCAAGCGGGATATGTTTGTGTCTTAGTTCTTGGCATACTTCTTCAAGAGAAGAACTGGTTTGAAGGCAAAAATCAAATGCACCGGCAACTAAATTCTTAGCTACGATTGAATTAGAGCTATTAGTTAGAGGCCGCAATTTGATTAAACTAGAACCAATTCTAAAATTGATACTCCCATTATTTGATTCAATTAGCGGTAAATTTAAAGTATCTCGATAAAAAGCGATGGATTTATCTAAATTAGCTACTGTTATGACAAAGTGATCGAGATTAGTTAGTTTCATTCGAACATACTTCCTTTCATAATAAAAGATTATCTTTAGTTTAATTAAATTAACTAATTGATCAAATAAAGAATTACTCACTTTTATAAAGAAAAATATTACCTTAATTGTATTTAGTAAGTTAAAATAAACTATATTTACAGTAAAGTAAAGGAACATAAGATTATGAAAGAAAAAACTTCATTAGTTTTAGAAGGTGGAGCAATTCGAGATATCTTCACAACCGGTGTCTTGGATGTTTTTTTAGACAATAATATTACATTTGATCAAGCAGTAGGTGTTTCAGCTGGGGCTGCTTTTGGAGTAAATTATAAGTCTCATCAACCCCAAAGAGCCTTGCGTTATAATAAACGCTTTGCTAAAGATGATCACTATGCTAGTTTAAAAAGTTGGCGCAAGACTGGGAATCTTTATAACGTAGAGATGTGTTACCACATTATTCCTGATTTGATAGATTACTTTGATTATGATGCCTTTGCCAGAGATCCCATGGATTTTTGGGTATGTGCAACCGATATTCAAACAGGAGAACCAACTTTTCATCGCTTGATTAGTGGTAGAGGGGAAGACATGAATTGGATCAGAGCTTCAGCTTCAATCCCAGTTTTTGCTACTCCAGTTGAAATTGATGGGCGTACTTATTGGGATGGTGGCGTTAGTGATTCAATTCCAATTGATTTTTTTCCTCGCTTTGGTCCTACCAAGCAAGTTGTGATTACTACGCAGCCTCGTGATTACCGCAAGACTCCAGGTAAACACCAAAGACTTTATTCGCGAATTTTTAAAGACTACCCAGCTGTTAAGGCAAGAGTTTTGAATCGGGCTAATGATTATAACCACACTTTAGAAAAAATGCTGGAATTAGAAAAAGCTGGAGAAATGTTAGTAATTGCCCCACCTGAACCCTTAAAAGTCAAAACCTTTAAAAATTCTCCGCAAGCAGTGCAACATATTTATGACATTGGGGTTAAAACTGCTTATAATAATCTTCAAAAGATTAGACAGTTTTTAAACTAAGAAGTAGAACTTCTATTATTTGATTGCTACGCTGATTCTTTTTATAATTTATATGAAAGTATTATTAATGAATCTTCAAGAAAAGGAGTTGTGAATTATGAGTGCAAATGAAAAGATTATTGCATTAGTTAAACCAGAATACTTAGAAAAAATTCCTAAGATGTTTCGTAAGCATGCTATGGAAGGAACTTGCAATTTAATCGCTCATGAACATGCAAGCCTTTATGCGGCCTTTGAAGGAGAACCTAGTGCTGCAGATAAAGAAGAAATGACCAAATTAGTTAATGGCATTTTTGAGCAAAGAATGAAGAAGCATAAATTCTTATAAATTACCTATTTGATCAATGAAAGCATATTTCACTTTAAAGAAATATGCTTTTTTATTTCTTAGATTAAAAAACAACTCTGATTACACGTTAAACAATAGCTTATTTAACTATATTGGTGTTACAATAACATAGTTAGCTTAAGTAAGTATTTAATAAAGAAAGAAGTAGGAAAATGGAGAAAAAATTACATGGGGCAGATATCATTATCGATAGTCTAAAAAAACATAAGATCGATATGGTTTTTGGTATTCCAGGAGCTAAAATTGATCGGCTTTTTGAAGCATTAGATGGGAAAGATAGTGAAGATGCACCTGAATTAATTGTTACGCGTCATGAACAAAATGCGGTTTTCATGGCACAAGCTTATGGTCGTTTAACCGGTAAAACAGGAGTAGCTATTTCAACTTCAGGACCAGGAGTCGGTAATTTAACCACTGGATTAATGACTGCTAATGCCGAAGGAGATCCAGTTTTAGCAATTGGTGGTCAAGTTCAACGTAAAGATCTTTATCGTGCTACACACCAATCAACTCCTTCAAGAGCATTAATGAGTCCAATTACGCAATTTAGTGCTGAAATTCAAGATCCTAATAATATTTCAGAAACAATGGCTAATGCGATTGAAGCTACACAAAACGCACCTAAAGGAGCTGCTTTTGTCAGTTTACCTCAAGATGTTGATGATGCTGTCATTACTGAAAAGCCACTTCCAGTTTATCCTTATCCTAAGATGGGGCCAGCAGATCCAAGAGACCTTGAAGAAGTAGCAAAATTATTGAATAAGAGCAAATTACCTGTAATTCTTGTGGGTCAAAGAGCAGGGGATGAACGTTCTACTGAAGCTTTACGTATGTTACTTGAAAAATTCCATTTTCCTGTAGTTGAAACTTATCAAGCTGCTGGAGTAATTTCCCGTCAATTAGAAAAGCATTCTTATTTCGGTCGTGTCGGTTTATTCAGAAACCAAGTTGGTGACCGCTTATTAGCAGAAAGTGATCTTGTCTTAGCAATTGGTTACGATGCAATCGAATATGAACCTCGTAACTGGAATAAAGAAGGTAAGCTTCAAATTGTTAACCTCGATACTGTTCCAGCCCAACTGGATAATAATTACACACCAGTAATGCAATTAATTGGTAATATTGCAACTAGTTTGGTTGAGTTAAACAAGATCTTAGAAAAAGAAGATTATCATTATCCTGAAGCAAGTGCACAAAGATTAGCAGAGTTTAAGCAGGATCTAGATCAAGAAACTAAATTACCAGTTCATCAAGAAAAAGAAAAATCAGATCCATTAAATATTGTTGAAGCCCTACAAAATAACGTTAACGACGACACCATTGTTGCCTTAGATGTAGGATCACACTACATTTGGATGGCACGCTACTTTAGAGCATACCAGCCAAGACATTTACTTATTTCTAACGGAATGCAAACTCTTGGAGTTGGTCTGCCTTGGGCAATTGTGGCTGCTTTACTATATCCTGAGAAAAAGGCTGTTGCAGTTTGTGGTGATGGTGGCTTTATGTTTTCTGCTGCTGAACTTTCAACTGCCGTTGAACATAATCTTAACTTAGTAACCATTGTTTGGAATGATGGTGGTCACTACGATATGGTTAAATTCCAAGAAGAGTTAAAATACCCTCAAGCAGCCGGAGTTAACTTTGGTCAAGTTGATATTGTTAAGTTTGCTGAGAGTTTTGGTGCAACAGGGATGCGCGTAGAAAAACCAGCTGATTTAAATAAGGTTTTGGCCAAAGCCTTTGCCACTCCTGGCCCAGTTGTGGTAGATGTGCCAGTTGATTACTCTCATAATAAAGAATTAGCTGAACACTTAATTGATAGTCAATTAGGTTAATGAAAGGTGAGATGATAAGAATGAGAACTTTATTTGAACATGGTACTCTAGCTACTTTAATGGCCGCTAATTTGGATGGAACCATTACTTTAGAAGAATTATTAAAGCATGGTTCCCAAGGATTAGGAACCTTTGTTGGGCTTGACGGGGAAGTTGTTATACTTGATGGCAAAGTTTACCAAGCAGTTTCAAGTGGTAAAGTAAATGAAATTACTAATATGAAGCAAAAATTGCCTTTTGCCTCAGTTCATTTTCCAAAACCCCAAGAAAAAATTGAATTAGCTAAGGCTAATTTTGAAATTATAAATAAAGAGTTACCAGAAAAGTATGAATTACGTAATGTCTTTGCCGCATTAAAATTAGATGGTACTTTTCCTTTAGTTCACACGCGAATTGCTGCTAAACAAGTTAAACCTTATCCAAGTTTATTAGAAGTAGCACAGGATCAAGCAGAATTTACTTACGAAAATCTCAAAGGTACGATTGTTGGCTATTATGCGCCAGAAATTTTTAACTCAGTAACTGCAGGTGGTTGGCATTTACACTTCATTAGTGATGATCGTCAAGTTGCGGGTCACTTACTTGAGTTCCAAGGACAGAATTTAACTGGTAATTTGGAAGTCTTTGATACTTTTGAGCAACATTTCCCAATTGAAGATCAAGAATTCAGAAGAGGTAATGTAAATCTTGAGACTTTAAAAGCTGATATTGCAGCATCTGAAGGAAATAACGATTAAACACAATAACACATACAAAAACCGACCAGGTGATATCCATTTGGTCGGTTTATTTTTATCTCAAATTTTTAGGAAAATTTATTATATTAATATTTTATAATTCCATAGAATTAAATAACGTATTATGCTATACTTTAGTCAAATGTTAATGTATACAAAAAGGATAGAGTATGGAAAATAAAAATAAAACAAAAAACAACAAAAAATTAGTAACCAGTGAAACAACCCAACATTATTCTATTCGTAAATTTAGTGTTGGGGTAGCTTCAGCATTGATTGGAACAACTTTATTTTTAGGGGCTAACAGTCAAAAAGTTCAAGCTGCTGATAATAAGCCTACTGTTACAGAAGAAAGTAACTCTCAATTAGCTTCAGGTAAAGATAATTTGGACAGTAAAAGTGACAATCTGTCAGGAAAAGAACAAGCTCTTGTTGCGCCTTCTAATGAAAAGAAGGATAGTAATGCTACTAATCCATCCGTTGAAGGCAACGAGACTAATGAGCAAGTATCAGCATCAGCACAAGATGATATAGCTAAACAAGAGTTAACTGGTGATACGAATGGATCAGGTAACCTTGATAAGCAACAATTGAGTCATAAGGCGACATCAATAAATACCGATTCAAATAAGTTTGAATTAACTTCAACTATTACCAATAATGCTGATTATGATGATAAAAACATCTTTGTAGTTACAGTATTGCCTAATACAAAAGATGGTAAGAGTGAATTTAACACTCACTTAACCGGTCCAGTTGAAGTCAGTGGTAGTGAAAATGCTGAAAATATGACAAACTGGTATGTCACAGGAGAAGCTGGCCAGTCATTAGATAAGTTGCTCATTAAAGACAGTGAGGGTAATTATGTTCCAACTAAAGAGGCACTTGAATCAGCTACTGTTGAAGGCTACTTTAAAGTAAAAAAGTGGAAACAAGCTGATTGGGATAAAGTTACCGCAGTTATTACCACTGTTGATAGCTTAAAGAGTAAATCAAACTTGACCATTCATTTGCATACTTATGATCCAACTGTTGAAACCGATGTTAGCAAAAATGCATATATGTCTCAAGCTGTAATGGATTCAACTTCTTTTAAGAAGTTACGTACTGGAAGAACTATTAATTTTGTCAATGGTGCTGATAAAAGTTTAGGATCACAAAAGCAATCCATTAACGATGTTGCAATCTATCACACCAATGCTGTTACTGGAGATATGGTTGGGGATACTGTTTTAGAAAAAGGTTTACCAGGATTTGAAATTCCAACATTTGATGGCTATAACTTTAAAAGTATTTCTGGTGGGAATAATGAGTTTTGGCAAGACTATAATCCTGATAATCCAACAGAGATTCTGCCAATAAAAACTATTAAAAACTTACAAGATGCTAAAGTAAGTACACGCACTGGATATGCCCAAATTCCAAATTATACTATTACAGTTATGTATGATACGGTTACAGATAATACTGCTTCTAATGCGGGCCGCAATACTAATGCTTTGACTCTGTTCAATATGCTTGCTGCAGTTCCTCAAACACCTGATCAAGTAGAGCAACACACTTCAATCATCAATCCTGGTGATAGTAATAGTGCCAAGTTAACTGTTGTTGGTAAGCAAAAGATCAATATTAGTTATATTGATGACACTGAAGGCAAGCAGCTTGGTCAAACTGATTCAGTTGAAGGTTTACCTGGTGAAACGGCAGCTTATTCTACAGCAGATCGAATTAATGAATATAAGAAACAAGGCTATGACTTAGTCAGTGATGGAACTAAGTCTCCAGCTGGTCAAAGTACTTTAATTTACGATAATGACTATCAAACTGATCAAAACTTTGAAGTTCACTTGAAGCATGACACTAAACCTATTGACGATGATAGTACAGTAACTGAAACCATTCACTATATCTATAAGGATGGTACTACTGCAAGTCCTGATAAGGTTCAGACTATTAACTTTAAACGCACTGGTACTAAAGATCTTGTAACTCAGGATGTAACTTGGAATCCAGTTGATCCGCAAACTTTTGCGAAAGTAGATTCTCCAGAAATTACCGGTTATACTCCTGATCTTCCAGCAATCGATGCAATTACAGTTAACTTTGGTGATTTGAACATTGAAAAGACTGTAACTTATACTGCAAATGATCAAAATGCGAAGATTACTTATATTGATGATACAACTGGTACTTCATTAAAGAGTGAAGCTGCCAATGGTAAGTTTGGCGAATTAATTGAATTTCCTACTGATGTAGATAATCAAATTAAAGCCTATGAAGATAAAGGCTATGAATTTGTTTCAAATAACTTTGAATCCAATAAATATCAAGCCGATAATGCCAAAAATGTCTTCGAAGTTCATTTAACTCATGGTTATACCACTCCTGAAATTACTGTGCGTCATGCTACTTGGACTATCAATTATGTTGGTAGCGATCATAATCCTGAATCTAACCACCAAGAAGTGACCTTCACCCGTACTGTTTATACTGATAAGGTAAATAATGAAGTACATGATTCTGGTTATGTACCAGATAACCAATTTAAAGATATTAAATCTCCAGCAGTAGCTGGCTACAGCCTTTACAATCCAGCTGAAAATGCAGTTGTGCACCAAGATACCAAATTAGGCGAGAACGATAGTGATATTCATTACGTAACTACTGTGCCTTACGTGAAAGACCGACCAGGTACTGACTTACCTGATCCAATGGAAAGTCGTCAGTCAACATGGACTATTCACTATGTTGGGTTAGATAAGAACCCTGAGGATGTAGTTCAAACTGTCCACTTCATTAAGGAAGGTGACAAATTTGTTCCTACTACTAGTTTTAAAGATATTGATTCACCTAAAGTTGATGGTTACGATGTTGATATTCCAACTGCTCATCAAGATACTGTTTTAGGTAAGGATAATACTGATGGTAATTTTGAAACCACAGTAATTTATACCAAACCTAGCCAATTCGTTGATACTGATACTCCAGTCGAAAGTCACCGTGCTACTTTAACTATCAATTATGTTGGTACTGATAACAATCCTAAATCAGTAGTTCAAACTGTTTACTTCTTTAAGAAGAATGGTAAATTTGTTCCAACCGGCAATTTTGAAGATGTAGTTTCACCTGAAATCAATGGTTATCGAATTTGGCAACCTAAAGATGAACCAACTAAATATATTAACGTTCATCAAGATACTAAACTTGGTGAAAACGATACTGATATTGATTATGTAGTTGATGTACCTTACGTAAAAGATGAACCAGGTATTGATTTACCAAACCCTGTAGAAAGCACTAGTCAAACTTGGACTATTCATTATGTTGGTCTAGACAAAAATCCAGAAGATAAAGTTCAAACTATTCATTTCATTAAGAAAGGTGATAAGTTTGTTCCCGTTGATTTTTATGAAGATGTAACTTCACCAGAAGAAAAGGGCTACAATGTTGATACTAAGATTGCAAAAGCTGAAAATGCTAAGGTTTTACCTGATGGTAATCTTGAAACTACTGTAATTTACACTAAGCCAGTTGCACCTATCGTTGATACACCAATTGCTGGGGAAGGTATGGTCCCACCCGAGGTCTTTGAAAATCCAGAAGCACCGATTCCTAATATCTACATTGATACCCCAGGCATGGAAAGTACAGATCAAACTTGGACCATTCACTATGTTGGTTTAGACAAGAATCCTGATGATGTTGTTCAAACTATTCATTTCATTAAGAAGGGTGATAAGTTTGTACCTATTGATTCTTATGAAGCTATACCTTCGCCAGAAGTCGCTGGTTATGATGTCGATACCAAGGTTGCTCACGCTAAAAATGCAACGGTACTCCATGATGGAAATCTAGTAACTTTTGTTATCTATACCAAATTAAATACTTTTGTTGATACTCCACCATTAACTGACAAGAAAGTTCCAAAGGATCCTGATCCAGAAATTAAGATTCCCGACGAACCAACGCCAGTAAGACCAACTCCAAAGGTACCTCAACATCCAACTCCAAACAAAACACCAGCTCCTGTTCCTGATCCAATTCCAGATCCTAAGCTAATACCACGTAAGACGCCTTTAACCCCTGATGAATATGCACGAAGTAAAGCACAAACTTTAGGTTTTGATGTCAATAAGACACGCCCTGAAAAACAAAATAAGGCTAAAGTAATTCCTAAACAATATCTCGACAATCGTTTCTTACCCCAAACTGGTAAAAGAAGTTCTAGTGCAGATTCAATATTAGGTTTAGCTGCTCTAAGTCTAAGTGGTTTAATGAGTCTAGCAGCGACTAAAAAGAAAAAACATAATTAATTGATAAACTAAAAACACCTAGCTCTAAAGGAGACAGGTGTTTTTTCTGTAGACGTAATTGTGGACACATAGTATACTTAAACTAAGAGGTGAAGAAGATGGACTATATAGCTAACCAATTAAAAGCTGTGACTGCACGAGATTTGCGAAATAACTTTAAAAAAATAGCTGACGACATCAGTGAATACGACGATACTGTAGTTGTAGCCAGACCAAAGAATAAAAATGTAGTTATTATTTCTGAAAAACAATATAATTCATGGATGGAGACAAACTATCTTTTGAGTAGTGAAGCAAACAGAGCTGCCTTACAAAAATCAATCAAGGAATTAAAATCTGGAAAGAGTAAATTACTTACTCCTGAAGAATTTAAACAATTAAATAATGACTAAGTTAAATATAATGTTCACTGCTTCTGCTTGGAAAGAATATATTGAATGGAAAAAAGAAGATAAAACATTCTAAGCTAAATAGTGAATTAGTTATCCGACGGGATAATTAATTCACTATTTTTTATTCTCTTGTAGAATTTAAGTAGTAGTAAAACGATATGTCAAAGCCTTTTTAGACACTTGATGTCGCATTAAAAACTGGCAGTTTTACTTAGGCTATCAATAATCTCTTCGAAGAATGTGGACACGTTGATGTCGAGTTTAGAAAATTAGATCTGATTTCTTAAGTAAATACGTTTTACTACTTAAGCTTAGGGGGTTATATAATGCAAATTACTTTTGGAATTGATGTAAGTAAGTCTACTTCTACTATTTGTGAGCTAATTGGTGAAAGTAAAAATGAATTTACCATTACTAACGACCGTCCTGGTTTTATTAAATTACTGCACGAATTAGCTGCTTTTACTAAACAGCCAGAAATTATTTTTGAAGCTACTGGTGTTTATTCACGCAGACTACAAGCTTTTCTAGAAGATTACGGTTATGAATATGTTGTGCTTAATCCTCTTAAAGCAAAAAAAGAAATGGATTTGGGACTACGTCATAATAAGACTGATAAAACTGATGCTTATCATTTAGCCTTAATTCAAAGACTTTATCATCATCCAGTTAGTCAAAATCAGTCTCAGTCTTATAAGCAACTCAATGCTTTGAGTCGTTTCTATGACCAGCTAACAGATGATTTAGTCACAGCTAAAAATAGACTTCACCAGGCTTTACAATCAACTTTTCCCGAAATTGAAAATCTATTTTCTACTGCTAAAGGTAATAATTACTGGCAAATAGTTGCTCATTACCCTCATTGCGATTTAGTAAGACAAGAGAACAAAAATCAAATTATTAATTGGCTAATGAATTTAAAAGGTATTGCATTTAAACATGCTCAAAAAACTGCTGATAAACTTATTGAATTAGCTTATCAAGCTTATCCAGTTGTCTCCGAGACTAGTATAGAAGTTCAACAAGTACAATATTATACCCAAAGACTACTTAATCTAAGTAAGCAAAGAGAACAATTAATTACAAGAATGGTTAAACTCGCTAAGACTTTACCTAATCATGATTTAGAAAATCTAGAAAGTATTCCAGGTTTTGCCCAAACTACTGCAGTTAGAGTTTTAGCAGAATTGGGAGATGTACGCAGATTTAGCAATCCCAATAAAATTAATGCTTTTATTGGCATAGATCCAGGTAGATATCAGTCAGGTGAAATGGATTCTAATTTAAGTATTACTAAGCATGGTAATGCAATAGCACGTAAATTGCTTTATCGTGCTATTGGTCAAATTGATAATGCGGCTAAGACTAATCCGTGTCACATAGCAGATTATTATGAAAGCAAAAAGCTATCTTCTCAAACCAAAGGGTTTAAAAAGATAGCTATTGCTTCAATACATAAACTAATCAGAACAATTTATGCCCTGATTATTAATGATCAACTATATGATTACAACGTAGCCACACATAACCAAAAAAGACTTTAGTCGTAATTAATTGATCAACTACATTATAACGCTAAGCCCAAAAATCAGATATAAACTTGGGCTTATTTATCGTGCTTAATTCCAAAAATATATCGACATTAATAGCTACTTAAACTAAAATTCAAGCTAAAAACATAGTCAAACATCGTATTGTGCTTGACTTTACGTAGAAAAAAAGTATCAAAAAAATTGATAAATTAATTGATGATACTTTACGGCATCCCTTTGAAGGAATAGGAAAGCCTGAGCCCCTACAAGCAGAATTATCTGGATACTGGTCTAGAAGAATTAATACTAGGGATAGAATGGTTTATGGTGTTACAGAAAAAGCTATTGAAATACTTCAATTAAAATATCATTACTCCAAATAAGTCCAAAAAGGTGTTACCGAGGAATTAAAACCTGGGTAACACCTTTTATTCTTGATAAGGATTGAAGTGTTCAAAATGGGATAAATCATCATTTTCTTTGAAGGGCATCCCATAAATATATTCAAATAATTTTTGATATTGATAATACAAAGTTTGCTCATTTTTATTAGGAGCAGGTTCATAGTAGTGTTTACCAATTAGATCTTCTGGTAAATAAGCTTGCTTAGCTACTTTCTTTGATTCAGCAAACATATTTTTCATGATCCCTGCACCACGCAATTTATCAGCTCCGCGGTAATGAGAATCACGTAAATAAGTTGGCATTGGGTGCCTGTTAGGGTGCTTAGCATCTTGAGCCGCTCGATGATAAGCTTGCATAACTGAATCTGAACGCGGGCTAATCGCTAATAACATTGTTGCCATTGCTACGTGAGTAGTTGCACGAAGTAACCCAATTTCTAACGCAGTATTAGCTAAAGTGATTATCTGCACACTGCGTGCAGGATCAGCTAATCCTAAATCTAACGCACTCATATCTTTTAAACTACGTACTACTGATTCTAAGTCACCAGCTTCTAGCAAAACGGCTAAATAATAAAGAGCTGCATCAGCATCAGAGCCCTCAATCGAATCGCGCCAGGCAGATAAGTAATCATAATGCTGTGTAGCATCTTTATCATAAGCTAGATGTTGCTGGCGACTAAAACTTTTTACTTGTTCCACTGTCAATTTGTCATGATACATGGCAAAAAGCGTCTCAAGAACGTTCAAAGAGGTCCGCAAGTCTCCATTTCCTGTATTAGCAATCATATGGGCAATTTCTCTAGGAATCTCATAGTTAAACACTTGATAAGCTGCACGGATAATCATTTTTTCGACATCATCGATTTTTAAAGCTTCAAATTCAAATATCTGACATCTTGATCTAACGGCTGGTACTAAAGAAAGAATTGGATTTTCTGTCGTTGCCCCAACTAATAAAATATGCCCATTTTCTAAATAAGGTAATAGGTAATCTTGAATAGGCTTAGTTAGACGATGAATTTCGTCTAATAGCAAAACAAAAGATTCATTTGGATGACGATTGATAATTTTAGTTAATTGCGATTTATTTTCAATACTGGCATTAAATTGTTCCAAAGGATAATGCAATTCATTTGCTATTACGTGAGCTAAAGTTGTTTTACCAGTACCAGGAGGGCCCCATAAAATTAAAGAAGTAGGAATATGCTCATCAATAATTTGACGTAAAGGTTTTCCCGAGGCAAGTAAATGTTCTTGCCCTACCATTTCTGAAAGATTATTCGGTCTCATTTGAGCTGCTAAGGGTTCTTTAAAATGCTTATTTGAGGATTCTTCTTCTGGAAAAAGTGAAATATCTTCTGTCATTATAATTTTCTTTCTTAATTCTTACTTACTTTTAGTATACATCAAACTTGAGTTGACTAAGAAGTAGAGTAAGTTAAAATAGCAACTAATATGAGGTGAGCTTATGGTATTAAAAATGAAAGATATTGCTAAATTAGCCCATGTATCGACTTCTGCGGTTTCATTAGCCTTAATAGAACTGACCTATTTTTTTGTTTGATTATCTTTTTTAGTAATATTATTTAATGCCTCCCGCTGTTTAGTCTGATCAATATGAGTATATAGACCAGTAGCTGAAGTTCCTTTTTGACCTAATTGTTGTGCAACTAATACTTGATCCTTAGTTACAGCATAAAGTTCACTAGCTACAGTATGACGTAATTTATGAGGAGTAAGCGGATGACCAAAAGCAGTTGAATATTTGCTAACCATTTTTTCAATGGCATTACTAGTTATTCGACGCGTTTTACCATGCCAAGTAGTTAAGAAAAAAGTACTTTCTCGACTTAAAGGAGAATAAAAAACAGTTCTTTTTTCTGCGTAAGCTTTGATGTAGTCTAGAGTCCATTCAGCAATGGGGACACTGTCATGTTGACCACCTTTACGAGTAACTTCTAAATTAGCATTTTTTAAATTAATATCATCAACATCAACTCCAGCACATTCAGATACCCGAATTCCTGTGCCAAAAATTAAAGCAATTATGGCTAAATCTCTAGTTTTATTTTTTAAAAAGGAAGTACGTGCGCGTGGACTACATTGCTTTTCATATTGAGTATTTAAAAAGTCAAAGAAATCATATTTTAATTGGCCAGTATACATATGAGATTCAAGCATATGAGCACGATAATTAAGTGTTTGGGTATCATTTAAAGACTTTACTTTTAGCATTACATTGCGATAAAAGTATGGTTCACCATCTTGATGTTCAGAAGTAACAGTTAGGAATAGGAACTTGAAAAGTGAGCGCAGTGCATTTAACGAGCGATTAATAGTAGTAGGAGAATTTAAATTTCCCTGTTGGTTTTTAGTATGACTTAAATGATCTACGTAGAGCATAATTTGAGTACGTTGTAAGTGTTCGAGGGTAGTGTACTCAATCTCAGCATTTGTTTTTGCTGCTGAGATATTTTCTTGACGCAACCAATCGAAAAAACGACGAATTTCAGTTAAGTACTGATATGAAGTAGCAAGTGAATGATGAGTAATTAAATTATATTCTTGAACAAATGGTGGCATTTGCTTTAATTCAACTTTAATTAATTCAAGGTATTTACTAGTTTCCAAAATAAAGCTCCTAATAAGCATAATAAAACATATGTTTGCTAGCATTAATTATAGCAAAAAATAAAAAAGATAATCTCGAATAAAATCAAAATGGATAACTTAGGTAAAAACCTATTTTCTTAATTTAAAATCTAATGATTAAAAACATATGATCAAATGTAGGCGATGATTCTATATAACTGTTCATTAAAATATTAGTTTTAATGAACAACATCTATAAATGCTTTGATAGATCAGTATTTATAATATATTTTTTATGATACTTATTCTTAAACCTTTTATTTATAACTTTAAATATTGTTTTATTATTACTAAATTTATTGATCTATAGCTTGATTTATAGCCTTATAGCAACAAATCTTGATCAAATTATCTACATATTCTAATCATTTATCACTTAATGGTAAATTTATTCGTTCTAGCTGTCTCAAGTAATTATTATATTTAAAGTTTAAAAATTTATGCATATATGGCAATTTAAATGCATTTAAATTAGGTTTAAGTGATTAATTATCAAATATGCCAAATAATTAGTCATAATATATGACATATATTAAAGAAATTAGTATTCAACAAATAACAAATAAATAAGCTAAATAAGATATAAGATATATAGTCACTAAAATATAAGAAGCCAAATTTTTATGTAGTTAATTTAAAATAATATTTAATTTAACTAATAAGTTGACCGCATGAAAAAAGAGTTGCTGAAACAAAAACAGTTAGTAATAAATAAAAGATAAACTTAATTAGAGACTATAAATTTATACTGAATATGTCTCTCTCGATTTTATTCATTTTACTTTACATAATATATATTATACGAAGTTATACTAAAAGAGAAAGACTTCTCTTTTTTATTTAAAGATATTCAAATCTAGCTTATCAACTATGCTTTGAAGTAAAGCGAGTCCTGCAACACTATTTCCTTCATCATTCAATGCAGGGCTAAAGATGCCAATCCCAAATTTATGTGGAGCAGCAGAAACTAAGCCGCCACCAACGCCGCTTTTAGTAGGAACACCAATTAAGCGTGAATAGGTTCCAGATTGATTATATAACCCAGCAGTCATCATTAATGATTTGGTTACAGTAGCACTTTCACTAGAAATAAGACGTTGATTATCCCAAGGCTTAATGCCATCATTTGCTAATACAGCACCCAAATTGGCTAAGCTTTTAGTAGTAACCATAATTGAACATTGTTTAAAGTAAGTATCTAAACTTGGCTCAACTTTGGCAATCATCATGTTTTTTGCCTTTAAATAATAAGCTAGTGAACGATTCAAATCACCAGTTTCTTTTTCTGAAAGATAAATCTGAGTATCTAAATATAAATCTGGATCATTACAAATTTCTTTTGTAAAAGCTAAAATTTCTGCAAAAGGATGCGGATTAATCTCTTTATCTTGAACTATTAATGATGTTGTCATGATTGCACCGACATTAACAAATGGATTCAAGGGCTTTTTTGCATGGGTTATTTCCATATTAAGAGCAGAATTAAAAGCAAAGCCTGTCTGCCTTGAACCAACGTAAGTAAATACTTCTTGAATCCCTAACTTTTTGATTGCCCAAAGTAAAGCAATTACTTTTGAGATACTTTCAATTGCAAATCTCGTTTTACTATCACCAGCCTGAATTATTTGCTGATTTTTTAAATCATAAAAAGCAATGCCTAATTGATTGGGGTCAACACTAGCCAAAGCTGGAATATAGCTAGCTACTTTACCTTCTTTTTGTTTAGGTAAGATTTCTTCAATTAAAGCGTTTAGATCTAAATTCATGACTATCACTCCTTTCTTGTAATAACTTATTGCTATGAGTGAGCTCTAAAAAAGTTCATCTCGTTTATCATCTAACATATGTTCACTAATATTTTCATCAAAATAAACTGGTAAGTCATGATCAAAGTTATATGCTAATTTTGATTGTAATAACTCAGCTTTAGTCATCCAGCTAAGTTTTCCTTCATCACTAGCATGCAAATGCCCATTAAATGCGGTTGCAATATAGAAAAATACTAAATACCGATGATGTTCTTTATCATAAAATTGCTTTACTCCTGAAAGCTTTGGTTCTTTAATAGTAAGTCCAGTTTCTTCTTTTACCTCCCGAATTACTGAATCATGAAATGATTCATGATCCTCAACATGTCCTCCCGGAAAGGTAAGACCAGGCCAGACGGGATCATTTCGATCTAAAACCAAAATTTTATCTTGTTTTTTTATCATACACATATTAGTTAAAGTAACCGGTTCAGTTCTACTCATTACGCTCTTCCCTCTTTTAAGACTTTGATGTTTACAGTTAATTATACCTTTAATTTAGTCATTAAGTTTTACTGATAAAACTTAAGTATCTAATTATTTTACCCGCTCATCTGTTATAATAATTATTAATATAACAAGTAAGATGGGAATACAAAAAGAATGCATAAAAAAAGAAATCATAAACGTCACATCTTGATCATTTTACTTACCTTCATTCTTATTGGTGTAGCAGGAGTTTTCATTACCATTAATCGAGAGCAAATAATTGATGAATGGGATTGGCTCACAATTAAGTCCGAACAAAAGATGGATGTTCCAATTGAAAACCAGTTGCCGGAATACCCTAATGGTTGTGAAGTGACTGCACTATCTATGCTTTTAAACTATTATCACGTAGATGTAACCAAACGGACTTTAGCAAGAAATATCAAACATGTACCATCTTTTGAAGGCGGAAAATACATGGGGAATCCTCATAAAGGATTCGTCGGTTACATGACAATTGCAAATGCTGGCTGGTGTGTTTATAATGAACCACTTTATGATGTTGCCCATAAATATACTAATCGAATTCGGAATTATACCGGCCACTCTTTCATTCAGGTAATGAAATTAGTTAGTGATGGCCATCCTATCATGATAATTTCAACACTCAAATTCAAACGGGTTAATGACATGCAAACATGGGACACTCATCAAGGTAAAGTAAAAGTAACCCCCTCTTCTCATGCTTGTGTAATTACAGGGTACAATAAAAAGAAACTAATTGTTTATGTAAATAATCCGTATGGGAAAAAGAATCAAGCTGTTAGTTGGAAAGATTTAGAAGCGAGCTTTAATCAACAAGGAAAACAAGCTCTATACATGAAATAAAGCACCAAAAAGTAGATTTTCTACTTTAGGTGCTTTTTTATTTGTTCTTTAGTAATTTATACACTTTGGATGATTGGCATAACAATAAAAAACATTAATAGTCGCTTTTATTCCAATCTCAATGCTTAATAGTTTATTGAGCAATAAAAAAGCATTACCTTTTGTCCTGATTGGTAATGCTTTTTTGAATCTATTGAATTTTAGATCTTTTAACTTGTCGCAAAGATAGTATAGCATGTTTTAAATTAACTGTACAATAATTAATAGCTAAAAAGTTACTAAGACATAAATTTTAGAAAGAATTATTATCCTTTTACATAAAAAGTTTCATATAAAGCGGAATCAAAATATCCATTGATAATGAAGTAACCAAAACAGCTACTCCCGCCATCGCTCCTTGAACTTCACCTAAAGAAAGAGCTTCAACTGAGCCGATAGTATGACCAGATGAACCAAGTGCTAATCCAGTAGCAATTGGAGAAATCTTATCTAAACGTAGGGCCTTAATTAAATAAGTTGAGCCAGCATAAATAATAACAGAGTTAATAATACATGCCATAGCAGTAACCGCACCAATTCCGCCAACACCTTCAGAAATTGGCATTGCTACTGCAGTAGCTGCAGCTTGTGGCATTAAGGAAGCTGTTGAAACTTCAGAAATTCCTAATAAGGCACAGAGATGTTGAATTAAGAAGATGGCAATAAATCCACCTAAAAAACAAATGATTAAAATATCAAACCAATATTTCTTAACTAAATAATTGACCCGATAAATTGGAATAGCAAAGGCAACCGTTGCGGGCTTAATAAACCAAGTAATAATATCTCCACCAGGTAAATAAAATTTATGGTAGACATAAGATGGATTTCTACCAATTCCCTTAGACCAAAGATAGATAATCGCAATACCTAATAATATTCCGAAAAATAAGGGGTTAAATAAAAAGAAGCCATGACTAGCCTTTGTAAGTCCAATTCCGATTAAGTAAACCATTAAAGAAATTAATACCCCCGTAATTGGCAGGGAAAGATTATTAACGATTGTGGTTTCCATTACTTGTTACACTCTCCTTCCTTATTACTTGGTGTACGACGACGAATCCGATGATGTATCTTCATTACCAAAGCACCCACATAAGCAATTGACGCAAGGATTATTAAAGTAGAAACAATTGCAATAATAAATACTTTAATTCCTTCTTTTTTAATTAAATCCATGTGATCAATCAATTGAATTCCAGAAGGAATAAATAAGAAAGGCAGGATCGACAGCATCGCATCCCCAGCCTTTTCTACCATCGGGAGCTTGATAACATGGGTTGCCAGTAAAATATAGAGAATAATCATCCCCATCAAAGGTGCGGGCACCACAAATGACTTAGGGAACAAATCAGAAATAATTTGTGCGAAAAACAAAATTACTCCAAAAATTCCCCATTGAACTAACATACTTGGTGCATTTGACTCTTTCTTTTCTTTTTCTACTTTTTTGTCATTATTCATTTAGTATTCTTCATCTCCAAGTTAGTAGCTATTTGTTACTTACTTATAGTAATTGCTACTTATTTTCGCATATATTTTAATCAATGTCAGCAAAATTTTATTTTCTTCTTAAAGGCGTATTATCTCTCTTTTTATCTAAGTCAACATGTAGATTAGCAATCGTTAATAAGGTTTTTGCTAACAAAGCCATATTTTCTACGGTTACATATTCATACCTGCCATGAAAATTAGCTCCACCATTAAATAGATTAGGAGTAGGAATGCCCTTTTCCGTAATAAAGTCGCCATCTGTTCCTCCTCTAAAAGGAACATAATTAATTGGCAACCCTAATTTTTCATAAGCATGTTTAGCAAGATTGACAACATATGGATGTTTCTTAATTTCATCACCGGGTGAATGATATTGATCATGCATTTCTAAACTAACGCGATCTTCACCATATTTATTATTCAAAGTATTAACAAGATTTTTAACCAATTGCTTTTTTGCTTTAAATTCTTCAGTATCAAAGCTACGAATAATTAAATCAATTTGTGCATGATCAACATTACTTTCATTTGATAAAACTAAAATAAAGCCTTGGTAGTCCTTACTTTTTTCTGGAACAAAGTCACTTGGTAATTGATTAATGAATTCATTGGCAATCAAAGTTGCATTAACCATCAAACCATATGCTTCTCCTGGATGAACTACTGTCCCTTTAATTTTAATTCTTGCACTTGCTGCATTAAATGTTTCATAAGTGATATCTCCTGGATTTCCATTATCTAAGGTATAAGCAAACTCAACTGGAAATCTTTCGATATTGAATCTAGCTGCTCCTTTACCAATTTCTTCATCAGGTCCAAAAGCAACCCAGATTTCACCATGCTTAAAGTCAGGATTTTCTTTTAAGTACTTTACCATCCCTAGGAGTCCAGTTATTCCAGCTTTATCATCAGCACCTAATAACGTATCTCCTGAAGTAGTAATCAGAGTTTGTCCAAGTACCTTATTTAAAGAAGGAAATTCTTTCCTAGATAGGGTATACCCATGTCCAAGATTAATATCTTCTCCGTTATAATTACGATAAACTTGTGGCTTAATCTTTTCCGCATTAAAATCCGCTGTATCCACATGAGCGACAAAGCCAATCGGAGCTACCTCTTGTGCTACATTACTAGGAATTCTTCCTACTACATAAGCATCTTCTTCTGAGTAAGAAACCTCCTTAACACTTAAAGACTTTAGTTCCTGGATTAACTTTTTTAATAAAACTATTTGCCGAGACGTTGAAGGAACATTAGTTGATTCCATCTCTGATCTAGTATTTAATTTAGCGTACTCAATAAACTTCTTTTCGAGATAGTCTTGTTCAATTGCTTTCATTTTATCTCTATCTCCCCTTACTACTTATTTCCCTTAAAACTAAATGACTTTCTTCGGTTTAACATCCAAATATAAGTTAAGTTGATAATTGTAATAATAAGAGCTCCTAATAAAATTGTTCTTAAATGCATTACTGTCTGTAAACATGCAGAAACAATTGCACCTAAAGCAAAGGCAATTACCAACCACATATAGTTGCGGGCAGCTGTCCCTTTTACCTTCTCTGCTCCAAAGAAATAAGCTGACCAAGCAATAACTGAATTACTTAAGTTACCTGTAGTAAAAGCATTACTATAATTCATTCCTTCAATCTTACTAAAAGAAGCATTTTGTAAGGCAAGGGAAAATGAAATCGCAGGCACGATCAGATAATTAGGTACAGTAGATGGTAAGAATCCAACAATTATACAGACTAATAAGATTGGAAATAAACAAAAAACACGCCAATAATTACTCTTAATATACTTATGAAAAAGACCTACAGTTAACAAACCAATCGAAAAGGCAAAGAAAGTTGAACCTCTAGTAAACATTCCCTCCAGGTTATCATTTACTAAAGATTCCCCAAAAAAGATTACATTGGCTGTTTGTTCTGCAGATAAGGTGTGACCCCGTTGCACAAAAGTATAACAGTCAACAAAGCCCCCAGAAAAAGTTAGCGCACAAGCAAGAAGACGGGATTCAGACGGCTTTTTTTCAGTAAAAAGTCCCCTAATTTTTGCTACTAATCTCACTTTTCTCATTCCTTATTATTCAAATTAAATTTGCGCCTTTTCATTAATAGCGAAATATAAACAATATTTATAATTCCTAAAATTACAACTCCAAACCAGATTGTTCTTAAATAGAAATAATTTTGGAGTAAAGCTGAAACAATCGCACCTACTGCAAAAGCAATCACCAGCCACATATAGTTAACTGCTGCATTGTATTTGGTTTTATCTTCACCAAAAAAGTAAGCTGACCAAGCGACCATTGACTTCTTTAAATTACCAGTTGTAAAAACATTGTTATAGCCGAGTCCTTCGATTTTACTAAAAGAAGCGTTTTGAATTGCCATGCAAAATGCAATTGCAGGAACAATGTAATAATTAGGGAATTCTTTCGGCAAGAAACCGACGATTGCACAAATTATCAAAATTGGAAACAGACAGAATACGCGCCAAAAGTTGTTTTTTACGTATTTATGAAATAGTCCTACCACTAGTAAACCGATTGAAAAAGCTAAAAATGTAGTTCCACGAGTTAACATCCCACGAACGTTTCCTTGGGCAAGTGAGTTCGCAAAAAAGATTACATTACCAGTTTGTCCAGCAGAAAGAGTGTGTCCTCGTTGAATATAAGTATAGGCATCAACAAAACCTCCAGAAAAGGTTAAGGCACTTGCAAGAAGACGTGATTCTGATGGTTTATTTTCATTAAATAATTTTTTTAAGTCCACAACTTCTACCTATTAATCTTCAATTGTTACTTTTTCGATGACAACATCTTCTTTAGGCTTATCATTTAATTTATTACGAGGTACTTTAGCAATTTCATCCACTACATCCATTCCTTCAATTACCTGCCCAAAAACAGTATGCTTTTGGTCCAGCCATGGCGTACCACCTTGTTTGTAACGCTTGATAATTTCTTTAGGATAGCCAGCTGGTTCCATTTCACGAATATAACGTTTAGGCATATTTTTGTTTTGAACAATAAAAAATTGGCTACCATTAGTATTAGGGCCTGCATTTGCCATTGAAAGTGCTCCACGGATGTTAAAAAGCTCATCAGAAAACTCATCTTCAAAACTTCCTCCCCAGATACTTTCACCACCAGTTCCATCACCATTAGGATCTCCACCTTGAATCATAAAGTCACTGATTACGCGATGAAAAATAGTCCCATCATAATATCCCTTTTTGGCAAGTTCTACAAAGTTCTCTACTGTTTTAGGTGCTTGTTGGCTAAACAATTGAATGACAATTTTTCCATGATTTGTGTCTAAAGTTGCTTTAGGTCCTTTAACATTTGCTAAATCTAGTTGTGGTAAGGTCATAATAATTCCTCCATTTATATTAATAGTATTATTCTAACACTCTTAACATAATAATGAATTGAGAGATGATCGGCGAAACAACAAAAAGCATTACCCTTGGTGGCAATCTGGTAATGCTTTTGAGCTCATTAAATTTTAGGACTTCTTACTTATTATTAATTATCACTAAACTATCGTGATATAAGTAATCTTATCTGTTTATAAATTTGGCCAGTTCAAGAATATCTTCCGTGCTAAGTTTTCCAATTTTCTTAAACTTAATCTTCTCCGGGTTCAAAGAATAAGTTTTAATTGTATCAATGTAAGATTGCTTTAGCAATCCTGCAGAAGATAAGTCTTGTATTTTATAATACTTATTTTTTATTGATTGGGATTTATTTTCATATTTTGTAGTAATCTTAAAAACCCGTACTTCTGTATTGGTAACATTAACAATTAAAACAGGTCGGCGCTTTCCACCATCTTGCCAAGAAATATAAGCAGTATAGACATCATTAATCTTCATCAAAGAACTCCGTCAATTCTTTATCTGTCTCGACTTTTTGAGTTGGAAGGTTCATAGCAGCTTCTTTGATTCTCATAGTTGCCAATTGTTCTGGAGTTAATGAAAAACTCAAAGGTATTTTACCAGTTGCAACAATCTCCCTATACAACGAATTAATCACTGCAGATGGCGTAAGACCAATTTGACTCATTACATTTTCTGCATCTTCAGCAATTTCCTTATTTACGTTTACTTGAACTTTTTTTGTCTCACTAGTTTTCATCATATACCTTCCTTTTTAAAATGCTTTATAATCATATTGTACTACAGAATGATTATATTTGAATATATTTAGCAAGTATCAAAGATATTAAATACTTGCTTTTGCCTATTCTACATTGTTAGTATCTGATCCGGATAAGTATTTGTTATAATGAAGTTATTATGGAAATGCGAATTTTGCGATATTTTTTAAAAGTATGTGAAGAGAAAAATTTTTCACGCGCAGCTGAGAAACTATTAATCTCTCAACCCGCTCTATCTAAACAGATTAAAGATTTAGAAAATGAATTAGGAGTTACATTATTTATTAGATCTCATCACCAACTTAAGCTGACTCCTGAAGCTTATTTTTTGCGTCAACGAGCTCAAGACATTATTAATCTTAATGATATTACCGAACAAACCTTAAAAAAGGAAAAAGTTATCAGTGGTGTATTAAGAATTGGTGCCGGTGAAAGTCTTGAATTAGGTAATTTGATGAAAATCCTTGGAGAACTTGGAAAAAATAATCAAGATGTTCAAATTGTGTTAGAAGATGGGAATGCAGATCAAATTGAAGCCAAGGTTGAAAATGGATTGTTAGATTTTGGTATTGTAATGGGCAATCGGAATCTAGATAATTTTAATAATATAGTATTACCTCAGAAAAATGAGTTTGTAGCCTATTTTAATAAGAATCTTAAGCTTTCAGAAAAAGATATTATTACTGCTAAAGATTTAATTGGATATCCCTTAGCTATTAGTAGTCAAAGTATGGTTAACAATAAATTTAAGATTTGGGCTCAAGAAAATTTCGATAAATTGCACTTTTATGCCTTTTCAAATTTGGCATATAACTCTGTTTTAATGGCATATAAGGCAAATACTGTCGCAATTACGTATAAGGATTTACCAGCAATTAATGACAAAGATTTTATTTATCGTCCACTTTCTCCTCAAGTTTTTGATTTAAATACCATTATTTGGAAGAAAAACAGTCAATTATCAGCCTTAGCTAATAAATTCTTAACCGAAGTAAAAAGACAGCTTATAATGATATGAACCCCGAAATTTGGACAAGAATTTCGGGGTTTTATTATGTCTAAATTAACAAAACAAGATAAAATTGATATTTATAATTATTGGAAAAAATATGGAAAAACTTCTACATGGTTAAGTAAAAAATACAGGATAAACTCAGGTAATATCCGTTATATGCTTAATTTGATAGATCGTCATGGAATCAATATTTTAGATAGATCTTCTTCTGCTTATACAATTGAATTTAAGGAAGAAGCAATTAGAAGAGTACTTATTAACAATGAAATTGCGCAACACGTATCCTTAGATTTAGCCTTGCCTAGCCAGGGTCTAATCCATAATTGGATTCGCAAATATAAAGAAGATGGGTATAATGTCATTAATCACAAGAAAGGCAAACCATCTCATGAAAAACAAAGACCAACAAATCAAAGAACTTCAAAAACAACTAAAAGACCTAAAACAAGAGAACTTAAGGCTTACTGTCGAAAACGAATTTGTAAAAAAATTAAGCGCCTTAGTTTCTCAAAGAAAAAACCAAAAGCCAAAGAAATAGCTCAGGTGGTTACTGAACTAAGGCATGAACTTCATGTAACCGTAACTTTTATCTTAAATACAATTAATTCTAATCCTGATTTGCCTCATTTATCTAAAAGCAATTACTACTATGTTTTAAAACAGGATGATAAAGATTTAAAAAATCAAGATATCATGAAACGGATTAAAGAAATATTTGAGGAACACAAGCATAGATACGGCTATAGGAGAATTACAGCCCAATTACACATTGAAGGCGTTAAAATTAATCACAAGAAAGTAAAGCGTCTAATGAAAAAGATGCATCTATTTGGTATTGCAATTAGACGTAGACGAAAATACTCAAGTTATCAGGGTACCGTAGGTAAAATCAAACCTAATTTGATCTGTCGCAATTTTCTAGCTATTTTGCCAGATAGAAAGTGGTACTCTGATATAACCGAATTTCATTTAAATGGAGAAAAACTATATTTATCACCAATTATGGATGGTTGCACTCATGAAATAATTTCTTACACTCTTAGTTGTCATCCAGTCTTAGAACAAGTAATGAACATGCTTGAATTAGCTTATAAAGATCATCCTGCATTAAATGGGCTTATCTTTCATACTGATCAAGGCTGGCAATATCAACATCCAGCTTTTCAAAATTGGCTTAAAAATCACGGGATTGAACAATCAATGTCTAGAAAAGGTAATTCATTAGATGATGGATTAATGGAAGGATTTTTTGGCATTTTAAAGCGAGAAATGTTCTATGGCTTTGAGAAAACATTTAAGAATTTAGATGAGCTGGAAGAAGCAATCAAAGAATATATTTATTACTACAATAACAAAAGAATTAAGAGCTCAATAAAAACCATACTCCGATTCAATATCGAAATATGGTTTTAAATCAAATGGCTTAATAATATGTCCTAATTTTAGGGTTCATATCATTATAAGCTGTCTTTTTGGGTGGATTCTATAAATTAATAAACTCCCTTATAAATTTTTATCAAAAAATGCAGTTATTTTATCAAATGGAATTATATTAGTATTATCATAAAAATCAATATGCTGACCATGTGGTAAAACAAACTTCTCTTTTGGTTCAGCTAATTTTTTATAAACTTCATCAGTAAATGCTTTAGAGTGAGCTTCTTCACTAGTAATCATTAATACCGGTCTGGGTGAAATGCTATCAAGATGAGTTGTAACACTAAAATTCATAAAGCTAGGAAAAGAAGTTGCCGTAATATTTGTTAAAGCGTGTGGATTCCAGCCACGCTTCATCCCGTAAAAACTAAAAAACTCGGCATCAACAGGATTTAAATTAGCAGGAACTTTATCAGCTGGCTTTTCAGGATACATCAGTTGATATTTTTCTGGATCAGTCCAGCGAACTTCGCTACCAGCATGAAGTTGCTTTTGTCGGTCTTCTCCCTTTACTGAACCTGCCAGAGATGGAATATCATATAGTACACTTGTTACAACTGCTTTAATACGAGTATCTTGCCGTGCAGCACCTAATGCAAAGCCACCACTAGCACATATTCCTATTGCACCAATCTTGGTACGACCAACAAAATCAAGAGTTCCGAGAAAATCTACTGCTGCAGAAAAATCTTCAACATAAGTATCAGGTGAACCAGTATAACGTGGCATTCCTCCACTAAAACCATGATAAGCAGGATCAAAAGCTAAGACTACGAATCCTTTTTGGGCTAATTGGTTTGCATACACTCCTGGTCCTTGCTCTTTCACGCCGCCAAAAGGAGGCCCAATTACAATTGCCTTATGAGGCAAATTTTTATCAATATCTTTTGCATAATAAAGATCAGCCGCAATTTCAATGCCGTAACGTGTATAGTAATTTACATGCTCACGTTCAACATTATCACTAAGTTTAAAAATATAATGCTCATTTTCTGCGGTCATCGGAAAAGCTTTAACTGAATGCTCCATTAAATCTTTCTCCTAACTAATTAAAATTAGATTTTACAATCTTAAAGATTCTTCTTAAAGAATTCTTCAAATTTATCAAAAGGAATCTTATCCATTTGATCGTATAAATCTACGTGGGTGGCATTAGGAACAATTACTAACTCTTTTTTATCTGTTAAGCGTTCATAAGCTTCTTCAGCCATATAGCGTGAATGAGCCTTTTCACCAGTTACGATCAATGCTGGAGCTGTAATTTGATCAATTTTTTGTTGTAAGGGGAAGTTGTAGTAACTCCAAGGAGTAGTTGCGTCCCAAGCTGAGTTAGAATTGATTGAACGTTGATGAAAAGCACGCACCTTATAATATTCAAAGAATTGTTTAGTTACATCATCTGCATCAGCAGGTAAACTTTCTCCAAATAATTTAGGAGCATAAATAGGATTATTATCTTTATCAAAAGGTAATTCATGCAACCCAGTAATTTGCTCCCCTTCATCTACTTCTTTCCAGCGCATTTCAGCTAGATATTGCTTTTCTAATTTTCTTTGTTCGTCGGTCTTGGTATTATTAAGTCCCTTCCACATTGAATCGGACATATCATACATGACACTTGTTGCCACAGCCTTAATGCGTACATCAATTGAAGCTGCAGTTAAAACATGAGAACCTAGACCACAAATACCAATGGCACCGATACGGTCACGATCAACAAAAGCTTGTTTACCTAAAAAGTCTACGGCGCTGCTATAATCTTCAACAAAGATATCACTACTTGCAACATCACGACGCTTGCCAGAACTTTCACCAGTCATTGACTGATCAAATGCCACAGTTACAAAGCCACGTTCAGCTAAGGTTTGGGCGTAAAGGCCGCTTGACTGTTCTTTGACTGCGCCAAATGGTCCAGAAATAGCAATTGCAGCATATTTTTTACTATTATCAAAATTTTCCGGAAGATATAAATGTCCTGCTAAAGTAAAACCATATCTATTTTCAAAACGTACATTTTGGACATCAATTTTTGGATTAATGTTAAAGACTCT
Organism: Lactobacillus sp. PV034; assembly: GCF_014522305.1. Classification (NCBI taxonomy): domain Bacteria; kingdom Bacillati; phylum Bacillota; class Bacilli; order Lactobacillales; family Lactobacillaceae; genus Lactobacillus; species Lactobacillus sp. PV034. The sequence continues at coordinate 448,213 of NZ_CP041982.1, forward strand.
TGTATCATTAGCTAGTTTACTCATTAAATCTCTCCTTTTATTTGTTATAGATATTATAGGATGCGTTTTTCACTAATACCAATATTTAGTAGTTAGAATCACCTATAACTTTTATTTATATAAAATTAGTTCTAATTCAAAATTACTACAAAAGGCATATCTCAATAGAGAGATGCGTTTTACTTATTGATTAAATTCTTTCCAATAATTAGCTAAATATTCAGTAGTCAAACTACTTGGATACTTAACCAACTCTTGTGTTAAGCCAGATGCGACAATCTGACCACCATTATTTCCTCCTCTAGGTCCCATATCTAGCATATAATCACTATTAACAATTAAGTTAAGATCATGAGAAATGGTGATAATAGTAGCACCTTGGTCAAGTAAACGTTGCATAACTTGGAGTAAAACTTTTACGTCTAAGGGATGCAAGCCAATAGTTGGTTCATCAAAAACAAATAGAGTATCGTCTTCTCTTCTGCCTAAGTGAGTTACTAATTTTAATCGTTGTGCTTCACCACCAGAAAGTGCCGGAGTACTTTCACCTAAATGCAGATAGCCCAACCCAACTTCTTGTAATAGTTTTAATTCACGTTCAATTTTTGGAACTTCTTTAAAAATTGGAATAGCCTCATTAACATCAAGTGCTAAAAGATCAACGATTGAATAACCATTCCAACGAACTTCTTGAACTTGTTCATTATAGCGATCACCATTACAAGTTGGACAAGTCTGCTGCATATCAGGTAAGAACTGAATATCCAAGGTAACAATTCCTGTACCACCACAAGTCAGACAAGCTCCTTCTTTATTGTTATAAGAAAAGTAACTAGGAGTATAATGCTTTTCTTTAGCTAAAGGCTGTTTGGCAAATAGTTTACGCAAATTATCCATAATAGAGGTATAAGTAGCTACGGTTGAACGTGTGCTCTTACCAATTGGACTTGCGTCAACACTAACTACTTTTTTAATGGAAGAAGAAAAATTAGTTACTTGTTTGGGAAAATCTTGCTTATCTTTTGCTTCAATTGCGGGAACTAAAGAATCTAAAATTAAACTTGTCTTCCCTGCACCCGAAAAGCCGGTAACAGCTGTTAATTGGTTAATTGGAATCTCAGCCTTAACATCTTTTAAATTGAAATAATTTTTAACTTCAAACTTTATTTTCTGCTCATTGACCTTCGATGCTGGTGTGCGGGCTAAGAGATCAGCGGTTCCATTAAGATAAGGTGCAATTAAAGAGTTAGAGTTATTACTTATTTGAGCAGTTGTACCTTGAGCAATTACATTGCCACCCTTTTGGCCTGAGCCAGGACCAATTTCAATAATTTCATCGGCAGCTGCAATTATATCAACGTTATGATCTACCACTACTAAGGAATTACCTTGTGCAACTAATTTACGCATAACTTTAATTAAGCCATCAACGTTAGCTGGATGAAGTCCAATTGATGGTTCATCTAACACATATAAAACACCAGTAGTTTCTGTACGTAAAGTACGTGCCAACTGAATTCGTTGTAATTCTCCCGTCGATAATGTGTTGCCTGGCCGTGCCATTGTTAAGTAGTCTAGTCCTAAGTCAAGTAAAGGTTGCAAATTATTAATAAATTCATTAATTAATTCACTCGCCATTTGCTGCATTTCTGCTGGCAAGCTTGCTAAAACATCCTGGCTCCACTGGGGTAATTCTCCCAGTGACATATTTTCAACTTCAAAAATATTTTTACCATTAACAAGCTGCTTAAGTAATTCTGGTCTTAAACGTGAACCATGGCATACCTCACAGGTAGAATATTTAAAGAATTCAGAAATTCGTTTTTGCGCGCGTTCACTCTTACTACTTTGAGCTGATTTTAGAACTGCTTGGTGAGCATTTTCGTAAAGTGCATTGAAATCGTGAAAGACACGGCCAGTTCCAGAAAGAAAATCCATTTTGTATTTTTTCTCTGGCCCATTTAGAACAAAATCCTTTTCTTTTTCAGTAAGATCTTTAAAAGGAACATCAATTCTCACACCAGCAAATTCTGCCACATTTGGCATAAAGTTACGCCCAGGAAGTGACCATGAAGCCACGGCTCCTTCTTTAATTGTCAGATTTTCATCTGGAACTAACTTGCTTTCATCTAGTTCTCTTACTTTTCCAGTTCCGCCACAGTTTTGACAAGCCCCATCAGAATTAAAGGCAAAATCTTCAGCACCAGGAACATAAAATTCTACACCACAGACTGGACAAGTAATTTGACCCATTTCACGTCCACTTTTACTCATCGCTTCAGCAATCACTAAACTTGGCTCTAAGCGGTGACCATTCGGACAAACTGGACTTCCAAGTCGAGAAAAAATCAGACGTAAAACATTAAAAGTTTCAGTTGTTGTCCCCACGGTATCTCGTTCATTAGGGACACTTGGGCGTTGACGTAAAGCTAAAGCTGATGGAATATGCTTAATACTATCCGCTGCCGCATTAGTTCCCTGTTTAATCCGTCTGCGCATATAGGTTGAAAGCGCATCTAAATAGCGCTTAGATCCCTCCTCATAGAGTGTTCCCATAGCTAGAGAAGATTTTCCTGAACCTGAAAGGCCTGAGATAGCCACAAATTTATGCAAGGGAAGATCAACATTAATATTTTTCAAATTATGCAGATGGGCTCCACGTACCTCAATATTAGTTGGTAAATTAACTTCAGTTGCCATAATTAACCTTCTTTTTTACTTAAAAAATCAGTAGCTATTTTTGCTCCAACTTCTTGATACGGAGGGTTAAAACGATGATCTCCACCATTGATTAATTCCAATCGACTATTGGCGTAAATAGTATTATATTTTTTCGCATACATTGGATCAACAGTTTTATCATTTGTCCCTGCTATTACAATTACTGGTCCAGCATAACGCTGTGCTTGCTCATAAATATGTAAGGCTTGCGCTGTCCGCAAATAAAAACCGCCTAATTTTTTACCATGGTAATCGACATAAGTTGGAATATGTTTAGGATCATAAGTAACTCCTTGGGTATTCCCAACTAATGCATCATTATGTAAGGCTGCAGCAGGAGCCATCAGGACTAGTTTTTTGATAATATCGGGATAAAGTGCGGCTAATAAGGAGGCTACAACACCACCTTGAGAATGGCCAAGTAAGTAGATATTTCTAACGCGTTTATCCTTAAGAGCTTCTTCTAAAACCGCATTAGCATCAGCTACTTCGTTAATAACAGTCATATTTTCGAATTTGCCGCCGCTTTCACCATGACCATTAAAATCAAACCTTAAACTCGCTATTTCTGCTTGGTTTAAATCAGCTACAATTTCTTTAAAAAGCGGTGTATTACGATTTGCTGTAAAGCCATGCATCATAATTACTAAATCATAATTATCTTGATTAGGTATTTCTAAATCTCCTACTAATTCTAAGCCATCACGCATAAATGTTACTCGAGTCATTTTCTTCTCCTAACAAAAAAACATCCCAAAAGAGGGATGTTTAAATATCTTTATCCTTCAAATGCTTTAGTCAATGGAGGAACAACTTGTTTCTTACGTGAAACAACCCCTGGTAAGTCAACACTTGAATCTTCAAGCTTTTTATCAAAAGCTTTTTCAAAAATTGCTTTATTTTCATCACTACCCACAATGATAGCTTCAGAATCTGAATCTAAAACATTAGTGATTACCAGCATAAACATGTCGTAACCATTTGCCTTACTTGCATCTTCCATTGCTTTAATAAAAGCTGCTTTTCTTTCCATAGCTTCTGGTAAATCAACAGTATTGATTTGTGCAATACGTACATTGTTACCGTTTAATTCAAAGCTCTTAGCATCTAAATCGATTAATTCTTCTTCAGACTTATCAGCAATATTAGTACCAGCTTTAAGCAAAGCTAAACCGTATTCATTGTAGTCAACACCAGCAATTTTTGCTAAGGCTTCAACTGCGGCTTTATCCTTATCAGTAGTAGTTGGTGACTTTAATAATAAAGTATCTGAAATAATTGCAGAAAGCATTAAACCAGCTAAATCCTTAGGAATTTCTATGCCAGCTTCGTTAAACATTTCCCACATGATAGTGCTGGTACAACCAACAGGTTCTGCACGATAGTATAAAGGATCAGCAGTATTAAAGTTCATAATACGGTGGTGATCCACAACGTGAGATACCTTAACCTTATCAATATCTGAAACACTTTGTTGAGGTTCATTATGGTCAACAAGCATTACACTATCTACTTCATTTGCGGCAGTTTCAATTACACGAGGTGCTTTAAAACCAAACTTATCTAAAGCATATTGAGTTTCATCGTTTGGTTCACCCAAAGCTACTGCTTCAGTATCAAAACCATTTTGATTTTGAAAGTATGAATATGCAATTGCAGTACCAATTGCATCAGTATCAGGATTTTGGTGTCCAAAAATAAGTTCTTTTGCCATTATCGTATGAGCTCCTTTATAAAAACATTCTACCTATATTTTAGTAGAATGTTCCTACCTAGTCTAGTCTAGAAGCGTAGTCTTTTGCGTTTAAAAACTTGTCCCATTCAGTTAAGAAATTGGCTAAACGAGGAATTTGTGCCTTATTTTTACGGTAAATAAAACAACCTTGAAAATCAATTAGCTCACTTGTTCTCACTTCATTTAAAGTAATTTCTTTCTGGTGAACTAGATAATAACTTTTAGTAACAAAGGTATTTAATTTATTTGATTGCGCAAAATCAACTAATTCATGCACACGAGAAAAACGTGCTTTTATCTCATTTTGCGGAATAATTGAAGCATAAAAGCGTTTAAAAATATGAGTAAGATAAGAATTTTCAGTATAAGACGCCCAGTTTTCATGCAGCATACTCTCTAATGAGGTATCCTTCTTAGAGCTTAGCAAAACAATTGATTCTTTGTTAATTTCTTTAGTCGTAAATTGACGCATCGTAGCGGCATTAGCATTAATATCTGGAATATATGAAACTGCGAAATCAATTTCGTTTTTATCAATTTTATTCCAAAGTTCTTCCCGATCATAAAAATTAACTATTAATCTCACATCAGGATATTTTTTACCAAAATTAATCAAAAATTCCTCAATAACTTTTGGCTCAAAAATATTTAGAATTCCGATAGAAATATAACCACTATCTGAATCAGTAAATTGTTGAATCTCATCAACAGTATCGTGTACTGTATCAAATAAAGTTCGGGCAGTTTCCTCCATCTTACTTCCAGCGTCAGTCAAATAAAGTTTTTTTCCGATTTGACCAAATAGAGGTGAACCAACAGCACGTTCTAATTTTTTGATTTGCTGAGTCAACGCAGGTTGAGTTATCCCTAAAATCTGCGAAGCTTGAGTATAACTCATGCTATCAACTAATTGTAAAAAATAGTGAAGTGATTTTGCGGATAAAACCGCATCTGCATTTGCTTTCACTTCGATTTACACCCTTTCTTTTTCTATTAAATAGAAAATCTTAAATTTTATTTAACTAATCATCCATACTCTATAATAACATCTGTTCTTTTATAGATAAACTATTATTTATAATTATTAATGATTCTTCCTATACTCAAAGTAAAAAAAGACTCTTATTAATAATAAGAGTCTTTTGAAATTAATTTTCATAAATTTAATTAAATAAGTTACTTACATCATCTTTTTTGTCTGACAAAACCTTACCTAGTTTAAGAGTAACAGGTTGACCATCAGTTGTTGGGTCTAAAACAAATGAGCCATTTGAATAGCGATCACCTAAAGGAAAGGCATTTGTGTCAATCTTAACTTGACGCTGAGAACTTGTTGTCAAAATTAATTCATGATTTTGACCATAACTTGTTAAAGTCGAAATACGATGCGGTTTCGTCTTTAACTCTCTTAAAATCATTACTCCACGTTTAGCACGTGTTACTTTATTAATCAGATCTAATTTCAATTGCTTAAAGGCTCCACGTTGAGTAACTAAACCAATTTTAATTTGCTCAACTGTTTCAGGTGAAGCAAGCAAGTAATCTACTACATAATCATTTTCCTTTAAGTTAACTGATTTTACACCTGCAGCTCGTGCACCTGAAGTAGGAACTTCGTTAATATCATAGCGAATTGCATATGCCTGATTAGTAATAAGAGTAATCTCTTGCTTACTATCAGTACTTACTTTATCGACCCTCACGACTTTGCTTTCTGGTGTCTTAAGCTTCATCGCAATAATTGCACGAGATTTATAAGTCCTCGTTGGTTGTAAATCGCTTAGGACAACTTGCTTAATGTAACCATCATCAGTGGCAAGTAAGAAATTAGCTGTTTCACTAAGGTCTTTAATTTCAAAGACACGAATAATTTCTTCATCTTGAGCTAAACCTAACTCTTGTGATAAGTGTTGTCCAGTTTCTTTCCATTTAGTTTCTATTAATTCATGAACTGGTCGATAAATTAAATTACCCTTATTTGTAAAGAGATAAAGATTATTTAAAGTAGACATTGTTTTTTCAAATACTACTTCATCCCCTGCTGGTAAGCCGTTATCTTGATCATCAGTTGATTGGAAAGAACGTAAAGATGAACGTTTTAAGTAGCCATCGCGACTTACTAAAACTCTAACTGTTTCGTCAGCAACTAGAGCTTTTTCGTTAATTTCAATTTTGGCAGCCTTTTCAGTAATTTCAGTTCTTCGTTCAGACCCAAAATTTTTCTTTACCTCTTTGAGTTCTTTTACAACTACCTTTTCTAAGACATCCTCATTATTCAAGATATCTTCATAAGTGGTAATTTTATCATTTAAGTCTGCCTTTTCTGCTTTTAATTGATTGACATCAGTATTGGTTAAACGATAAAGACGTAATGAAACAATAGCTTCAGCTTGATTTTGCGTGAAATCAAAGTTCTTCACTAAATTAGTTTGAGCTTCTTTTTTATCTTTTGAAGCACGAATAGTCTTTATTACTTCGTCTAAAATATCTAAAGCATGGATAAGACCTTCGACAATTTCTAATCTTTGTTTAGCTTTTCCAAGATCAAATTGTGTTCTTTTAGTAACTACTTCTTTTTTATGTTCTAAATATGAAGCTAAGATCTTTTTCAAACTAACTTGAACTGGTGCCATATGGTCAATAGCAACCATATTAAAGTTATAGGAAACTTGCAAATCAGTATTTTTAAATAAGTAATTTAAAATATTTTGACTGTCTGCACCCTTTTTAAGTTCAATTACAATTGATAAACCATGACGGTCAGTTTCATCACGAACTTCGGCAATACCATCAATTTCTTTATTTAGACGTATTTCATCAATTTTCTTGACCATCATCGCTTTGTTTACACCAAAAGGTATTTCGGTTACCACAATTTGTTGACGATGACCTTTAATATCTTGAATGCTGGTTTTTGATCGAATTTGAATTCTACCACGACCAGTTTCATATGCTTCTTTAATTCCTTTTTTGCCTAAAACAATTCCGCCTGTAGGAAAATCTGGCCCCTTAACGAACTTCATTAAATCATCAGTATTTGCTTCTGGATGATTTAAAAGATAAACAGCCGCATCAATAACTTCTCCTAAATTATGAGGAGGAATTTCAGTTGCATACCCAGCTGAAATTCCAGTTGAACCATTTACTAAAAGATTAGGAAAATGACTTGGCAATACAGTGGGTTCATACTCTGTATCATCAAAATTCAAAATCATTGGTACTGTATCTTTATCGATATCTTGTAAAAGTAAATTTGAAATTTTACTTAAACGCGACTCGGTATAACGCATAGCTGCAGGACCATCACCATCCATCGAACCATTATTACCGTGCATTTCTATTAATGGTTCACGCATTTTCCAATCTTGAGAAAGGTGAACTAAGGCACCATAAATGGAACTATCACCATGAGGGTGAAAATTACCCATGACATTACCAACTGCTTTGGCAGCTTTTTTATAGGGTTTATCAAAAGTATTATTATCTTTATACATTGCATAAAGAATACGTCTTTGAACTGGCTTTAAACCATCTCGTACATCCGGTAAAGCTCTTTCTTGAATAATATATTTTGAGTAACGTCCAAAACGTTCACCCATTACTTCTTCAAGGGGTAATTCTTTAATTCGTTCTACTGTATCAGCCATCTAATCGAAATACCTCCTAGACTCTTTCAGTTTCTAAAATTGAGCCATCTTCGCCCATACGGAATTTTACATTTTCATCAATCCATTTACGACGTGGAGCAACTTTATCCCCCATCAATGTAGTTACACGTTTCTCTGCTAGTTGAGCATCGTCAATCTTTACTCTAATCAAAGTTCGTGTTTCTGGATTCATTGTAGTTTCCCATAATTGATCGGCGTTCATTTCACCCAATCCTTTGAATCGTTGCAAGGCAAAGCCCTTGCCCATTTCTTTTTCGGCTTCACTTAACTCTTCATCTGTCCAAGCATATTCAATTTTATTCTTTTTACCTGATCCTTTTTCTAATTTATAAAGTGGGGGTAAGGCAATATAAACTTTACCTGCTTCTATCATTGGTTTCATATAACGATAAAAGAATGTTAATAATAAAATTTGAATGTGAGCTCCATCTGTATCCGCATCAGTCATGATAATAACTTTATCATAATTAGCATCATCAATTTTAAATTCTGCTCCAACACCGGCGCCGATAGTATGGATCATCGTATTAATTTCTTCGTTTTTAAAGATATCTTGTAACTTAGCCTTTTGGGTATTTAGAACCTTCCCCCGGAGAGGAAGAATAGCTTGGAATTTACGATCTCTCCCTTGTTTTGCAGAACCTCCAGCCGAATCACCTTCGACTAGGAATAATTCATTCTTTTTAGGATTTCGTGATTGCGCAGGAGTTAACTTACCCGATAAAATTTCTTTCTTTCGACGCTTTTTACCACTTCTACTTTCATCACGAGCCTTTTTAGCTGCTTCACGTGCATCACGAGCTTTTTGAGCTTTTTGAACTAAATTTTGAGCAAACTCACCATTTTCCATTAAGTAATATGAAAGTTGCTCGTAAACAATAGTATCTACTACACTTCTTGCTTGTGGAGTACCAAGTTTACCCTTTGTTTGTCCTTCAAATTCCAATAATTCTTCAGGAATCTTAACAGATAATACTGCGCTTAAACCTTCACGATAGTCGGATCCTTCTAACCCCTTACCCTTTAGTAAGCCTTGTTTCTTAGCGTAATCATTAAATGCTTTAGTAAATCCACTACGAGCACCGGCTTCATGACTACCACCATCAGCAGTACGCACATTATTTACAAAGGAAACAAAGTTTTCTGAATAACCATCATTATATTGACCAGCAAATTCAACCTCAATACCGTTTTGCTTACCGGAAAAATAGAAGACATCTCCCATCGTATCTTTTTCTTCATTAAGATAAGACACAAAAGATTTAATTCCGTCTTCATATAAAAATTCATCGTGATGTTGTGGTTCACGTTCATCTGTTAAGGTGAACTTAACCCCCTTCAATAAGAAAGCTGATTCACGAATTCTTTCTTGGATAGTTTCATAATTATAAGTTGTAGTAGAAAAAATTGTTGGATCCGGTTTAAAAGTAATTGTTGTTCCGTTCTTTTCTTTAGTTTTACCTAAATGCTTCAAGGTTCCAACAGGATGTCCCCCATTACGAAATTCTTCTTCATAAGCTTCTCCGCCACGAACAACTCTAACTTTTAAATATTCAGATAAGGCATTAACTACAGAAGAACCAACTCCATGTAAACCACCAGAAGTTTGATAATTATTTTCGGTAAATTTACCTCCTGCATGGAGAACCGTCAAAATAACCTCAATTGTTGGAGCTCCAGATTCATGCATCCCTGTTGGCATTCCACGACCAAAGTCTTGCACAGTGACAGAATTATCTTGATGAATAGTAACATTTATCTCATTACCATAACCAGCCATGGCTTCATCAACTGAATTATCTACAATCTCATAAACCAAATGATTTAATCCATGACGATCAGTAGAACCAATATACATACCTGGACGTTTTCTTACTGCCTCAAGGCCATGTAGAATTTGAATGGATGAATCATCATAATTATGTGTTACTTTTTTCTCAACCAAATGAATTCCTCCGTTTTAAAAGTCAACAAATTTCACAACAACTTACCTAATCTTTGATAAAATAAAGCTAAGATTAAATTAAGGATGAAAATTGATGACTATTTTTGCTTATTGTCTTACATTTATTTTAGCATATTTAATTGGGTCATTTCCGACCGGTGTTATTATTGGAAAAATATTTTTCCATGAAGATATTCGAAAATATGGGTCTGGAAATATTGGTACAACTAATTCTTTTCGCGTAATGGGTCCCTTAGGCGGGTCAGTTGTCTTAGTAATTGATATTTTCAAAGGTGCACTTGCTACCGAATTACCTCTTCTCTTTCACTTAAATGGTCCTCATTATCTTTTATTAGTTGCTGGATTATGCGCCATTCTTGGTCATACTTTCTCAATCTTCTTAAAATTTAAGGGTGGTAAGGCTGTTGCTACAAGTGCTGGTGTTTTTCTAGGGTATAACATTAAATTTTTTGGATTTTGTGCAGTAGTTTTCCTACCAATCCTCTTTATCACATCTTACGTAAGTTTGAGCAGTTTAATTTCTATCACCATAATTTTTATTGGTTCTTTCTGGTTCCATGATATTTTCTTAACTGTCATTGCAGGGATTATGATGGTTATCCTCTTCGTTCGTCATAAGGATAATATCAAACGTTTAATTCACCACGATGAAAATATTGTCCCCTTTGGATTATGGTACTGGTATAAAAAAGCTCACCACAAGTTGCCAATTAAAAATAAAACTAATAAAAGTTAGTCTTAAGGCTAACTTTTATTTATTATAATTAATCGAACATACGTTTGCAATACTATAAAATAAAATGGATACTTCTTGAGTATCCATTTTTTCTATTCTGAATCACGTAATTGCTTTAAACTCTCCCCAAAAATATCATCAATTACTGCAGGATCACGATGATCAAAGAATTGTGATCCACCTTTATCTAAGTGTCTGATCTTTTCCATTTCTTCGCGAGTAAGTTCAAAATCAAAAATATCCATATTTTCTTTTTGGCGCTCATCATGAACGGACTTAGGAATCACAATAATACTTCTTTGGACTAACCAACGTAAAATTACTTGACCAACAGTCTTATGGTGATTTTCAGCAATCTCTTTTAATACTTCGTTATTGAAGATATCGCCCTTTCCTTCAGCAAATGGAGCCCAAGCTTCCACAGCAACATCTCTACCTTGGAAGAATTTAACATCATTAGTTTGTTGGAACCAAGGATTAATCTCAATTTGATTTAAAGCAGGCTTATCTTCATGAGCTAATTCAAGATTCATATACAAGTCAGGATAAAAATTAGACAAACCAATAGAACGAATCTTACCAGCTCTTTTAGCCGCTGCCAAAGCATTCCAAGCGCCATAGACATCTCCATAAGGTTGGTGTAAAAGCATTAAGTCAATATAATCAGTTCCTAACTCTTTTAAATCCTCATCAATAGCTTTTTCCGCTTTTGCAAAAGATGCATTTGAAACCCAAAGTTTTGTGGTCAAATATACATCTTCACGTTTTACGCCACTATTTTTCAAGGCTTCTTGAAAGGCGCCTTGATTTTGATAGACTTCAGCGGTATCAATTAAACGATAGCCATTATTAAGAGCTTGAGTAAGGGCTTTTACGGCATCTTCGTGTTTAGGAATTTGATACATCCCAAAACCTAATTGAGGGATCTTATTACCATCATTTAATGTAATTGTTGGAATATTACTCATACTAAAACTTCCTTTTTCTAATCTTTCACTCTTATTGTAAAACTAAAATATGCAAGAGTTAAAATTTATGCACTGAAAAAAGAGAGCGTTTGCTCTCTTTTTTTTAATTTATGTCGTGAAAAGTTATGTTGAATCCATTTTTCCAGGTCTCACCTGCAGGAAGATGATTCATACCCTTTTTATCTTCCAAATTACCACTTGCATCTATGGTATCAGCGATTCCCCACCAAGGTTCAATACAAGCATAATCAGCAGTGGTCGGATATTGCGACCACAGCCCAACATACGGTGCATTATCCATAGCTACGTCAACTTGATAAGCATTTTTATTGCAGGCCAGAGTTACTTTATTACGGTCTTTTAATTCGAATACCCAAGCATCATCTTTAAACATTAAATTACTAATTTGCAATAACCTGTGAGTATCATCTTCACTCTTTTCTTCCCAATCTAGCAGTGGCGCCTTTAGAGGAATTTTAATATGATTAATTGCAGGAGAAAATTTAAAATAATAGTTATCTTTGTGGATATTAGCATCCGTTGGCAAATTAAAACCTGGATGGCCGCCAATACCAAAAATCATAGTTTTATTATCTAAATTCTTAACGATAAATTCTTCTCTAACTGTATTCTGGTCTAAACGGTAATTTAATATTAATTCAAAAGCAAAAGGATAAACTAAGAAAGTTTTTTCATTTGATTTAAGAACTAAACTAATATAGTCAGTTCCTTGTTCTTTTACTTCAAAAACTGAATCTCTCGCAAAACCATGTTGCCCCAGATTGTAAACTTTCCCTTGATAACTGTATTGGTCATTTTTTAGACGGCCGACAATTGGAAAAAGAACGGGAGCGTGTCTTCCCCAAACATCGGGATTTGCTTGCCAGATATATTCGCGACCACTTTTATTGTCTTTGATGCTCTGAACTTCTGCACCTTGATTAGAAATTGTAACGGTTAAATTATTATTTTTAATTTGATAATCCATTTTCCTGCTCTAAACCCATTTATAGAATAAACTTAGTGAGATCTTTATTAGTAATTACATCATCTAATTTTTCAGTTACATACTTTTCAGTAATAGTAATTTCTCCCATATTCATATCTGGGCCTTCATATAGAACATCTTCCAGTAATTTTTCTAAAATTGTTGTTAAACGTCGAGCCCCAATATTATCGGTTCCCTGGTTAACTTGGTAAGCAATTTCGGCGATTTTGTCGATTGCTTCCTGTGTAAAAATAAGTTTAATCCCATCTGCATTCATTAACGCAATATACTGTTTTAAGAGCGAATTTGCCGGATCCTTTAAAATTTTCACAAAATCAGCCTGTGATAAAGCATTTAACTCTACCCTAATTGGAAAACGTCCTTGTAATTCAGGAATCAAATCACTTGGCTTGCTTTCAGCAAATGCCCCTGCACCAATAAATAAAATGTGTTCGGTAGAAACGGGGCCATATTTGGTGGAAACAGTTGAGCCTTCAACAATTGGCAAAATGTCTCTTTGCACACCTTCCCGTGATACTTGTCCTGAGTTACGTTTATCTCCAGCTGCAATTTTATCTATTTCATCAATAAAAATAATGCCATTTTGTTGTGCTTGTTCAATAGCATCTTGATAAAGGGAATCATAGTTGACTAAATTTTTAGATTCTTGTTGTATAAGAATTTCACGTGCTTCAGATACAGGAAGTGTTCGCTTGACTTTCTTCTTTGGTAAAAGGTCACCCATTAAACTAGACATGTCCATGCCCATTTGTCCCATCATATCTCCCATGGGATTTGCTTTAGGTGCTTGTTCTACTTCAATAGTTACTTCTCTATCTTCTAAAAGTCCATGAGCTAATTGATCTCTAACGCTCATGCGCTGGTTGCGGATTTCATCAGTTACTTCTTCAGTTTCTTGATTAGCTGATAAGTTCAAATTACCAGATAACATTTGCATCATCTGCTGCATTGAATTTTCACGGTTTTCTTTTTTGATACCTGGAACTAAAAGCTTGACTAATTGATCATTAGCCTTCTGGGTAGCAACAGATTTAACACGTTCAAATTCTTGTTGTTCTTCCATGCGAACAGCAGCTTGAGCTAAGTCACGTACCATCGATTCAACGTTGCGTCCAACATATCCCACTTCAGTAAATTTTGTTGCTTCAACTTTTACAAAAGGCGCATTTACAATTTTGGCCAAACGTCGTGCAATTTCTGTTTTACCAACACCAGTAGGTCCAGCCATTAAGATGTTTTTAGGTGTAATATCCTGTTGCATCGTCTTTGATAATTGAGTACGACGATAACGGTTATATAACGCAATTGCTACCTGCTTCTTAGCTTCGTCTTGTCCAATAATATATTTATCTAATAATTCAACTATTTGTTTTGGTGTTTTTTCTTTTGTCAATATATTCACCTAGATTTCATCTGTAACTATTTGATCATCTGTAAAGACGTCGATTCCCGAAGCAATTTTGACAGCCTCTTTGGCAATTTCATCTGCTTGCATCCCTTGACTATGACGCGTCATTGCAATCGCAGCTGCCTGGGCAAAATTTCCACCTGAGCCAATCGCAACTACGTTTTCATCAGGTTCAAGTACTTCTCCATTACCTGAAATTAATAAGAGATCTTTATCGTTAAAAGCAATCAGCATTGCCTGTAATTTAGCTAAAGCGGGATCTTTACGCCAACTCTGAGCTAATTCAACAGCAGCTCTTCTCAAATCACCAGAATAAGTTTCTAGTTTTCCCTCTAACATATCTTGAAGAGTAACTGCATCTGCCACACCACCAGCAAATCCAAGAACAACCTGGTTATGATAAATGCGACGAATCTTTTTGGCACTTGCCTTGGCAATAACTTTTTCTCCCAAAGTTACTTGACCATCACCAGCAATAGCAGTTTTACCATTATATCTAACTGAACAAATTGTTGTCATTTTAATTAGCCTCGTTTTCTTTTTTGTTTCTAGGAAAGAATTTATTGTAGTCACGTTGTAAATGTTGCATATTCACGTGAGTATAAATTTGAGTAGTAGAAATTGACTCATGTCCTAAAAGTTCTTGCACGCTACGTAAATCTGCTCCATTATTCAAAATCTCTGTCGCAAAAGTATGACGTAACATATGAGGATGAACATTGGAGCCAATTCCAGCTTTAGCAAAAACCTTCTTCATAATATATTCTATTCCACGTCCGGTAAGTGAATTACCTTGCTCATTGAGAAAAACATAATGCAAATCTTGGTTTTGTCCTAATAAATTGGGACGACTATCTTTTAAATAAGCTAAAAGAGCAGCATTTGCTTGGCTTCCAAAAGGAACATACCGATCTTTATTGCCTTTACCATGAACTAAAATCATTTTTAAATCAAAATCTATTTGATCTAATTTCAAATTACTAATCTCACTTAAACGCATCCCCGTTGCATAAAACAATTCGAATAATGCGCGATTTCTCAAAGATAGCTCATCATGGTCAAGTTGACTATCCAAAACATTTCTAATTTCATTGGCATAAAAAAATTGCGGTAATTTTTTTTCACCAATTCTAACCGTAATTGCAACCATTGGATTATTGGTTACAAGGTTACGCTTATTTAAATAACGATAAAAAGATCGTAAACTTGATGCTTTTCTTGCTTGCGTCGTACGTGACAATTTTTGTGAAGCCAAATTCTGAAGAAAAATCTCGACATCTCTAGTTTGAATTTTATCCCAACCAGAAAAACCGCCATTTTTTTCAAAAAAGTTCTTCACTTGCCTTAAATCTCTTACGTAAGAATCAATTGTATTTTTACTATATCCACGCTCATTTTTTAAATAATCAATAAATTGATCCAAATACTGATCATTTTGATTAGTCCTCAATCAAGATCTTCCTTTTTAAATTCATCCAAATCGGCTAAAGCTTTCTTTGAAATCTCCAGATGTCTTTCCTGTTTATTTCTAACTTTATGATCTAATTTAGGAATCAAGGCATAAGAAGCATTCATTGGTTGAAAATGTTTAGCACTTGTAGAAGTAATGTAGTGTGCCATTGATCCAAGAGCCGTAGTCTTAGGAAAAGTTACAGTCGACTCACCTAAAGCAAGACGCGCAGCATTAATTCCAGCTACTAATCCTGAACCAGCACTTTCAACATAACCTTCTACGCCAGTCATTTGACCCGCAAAAAACAATCCCCTTTGTTTTCTTGCTTCATATGAAGGCTGCAAAACTTCTGGACTTGCAATATAAGTATTACGGTGCATTTTACCATAACGAACAAATTTTGCATTTTCCAAACCCGGAATCATGGAGAAAACACGTTTTTGTTCACCATATTTTAAATGAGTTTGGAAACCAACTATATTATACATCGAAGCTGAAGCATTATCCTGTCTTAATTGGATCACAGCATAAGGTTTTTTACCAGTTCGTGGATCTTCGAGTCCTACTGGTTTTAAAGGACCAAAGAGCATAGTCTTTTCACCACGTTGTGCCATTACTTCAATTGGCATACAGCCTTCAAAGACATTACTATTTTCAAAACCATGGAGTTCAGCCGTTTCTGCAGCAATTAGATTTTTATAAAAATTAAAAAATTCCTCTTTGCTCATGGGACAGTTTAAATAAGCGGCTTCTCCTTTATCATAACGAGATTTTTTATAAACAATGTCATAATTAATTGAATCAGCATCAACTATAGGAGCAGCAGCATCAAAGAAATGTAAAGAATCGGTACCACAAAAATTCTGAATTTGGGCTGCTAACTTTTCTGAAGTTAAAGGTCCAGTGGCAATAATTGTTATGCCTGTTTCTGGAATCTTCTCAATTTCTTCATCATGAATATGAACATTATCCAGTGAGTGTAAAGTTTTAGTAATTTGGGTCGAAAAGCGATCACGATCTACAGCCAATGCCCCACCAGCTGGAACGGCATTTTCATCAGCAGCTTGCATAATTAAAGAATCAAGTTGACGCATTTCCTCTTTTAATAGACCGACCGCGTTAGAAAGTTGGTTAGATCGCATAGAATTGGTACAAACTAATTCAGCAAAATTTCCGGTTTCGTGAGCAGGAGTTAATTTATGGGGACGCATTTCATATAGATCTACCTCAATCCCACGTTTAGCTAATTGCCAAGCTGCTTCACTACCAGCTAAACCAGCACCAATGATAGTAACTTTCTCTGGCATATTTTTACCTCTCTTATAATTTATAAACTAATATATAAAAATAATATCATCAAACTTTTAAAAAGTAAGATGATATTATTTAACTTTTTAAATTCTTAAATAAAATTAATTTTCATCTTGGTCTTCACGATAATCCCCATTTGGACAAAGTACAACTAGACCCTTTTTCGTCTTCTTTTGAACCAAATAATGGCCATCATTAGGGCAATTACGCCCAATTGGTTGATCCCAAGAAACAAAATCACATTCTGGATAGCGAGAGCAACCATAGAACTTTCTATTTTTCTTAGATTTTTTCTCTATAATTTCACCTTTGCCACACTTTGGACATTTAACTCCAACTTTTTTGACAATCGGTTTGGTATTACGACAATCTGGGAAACGAGAACAAGCATAAAACTTACCATATCTTCCCATTTTAATTACCATCGGTGCTCCACAAATATCGCAATTAAAGCCAGCTGGTTCATCTTTAATTTGCACCTTTTCAATTTGTTCATCAGCTTTCTTAAGCTCTTGAGAAAATGGTTTATAATATTCATCAACTACTTTTACCCAATTTTTTTGACCTTCTTCAACATTATCGAGGTCATCTTCTAATTGTGCAGTAAAATCAACATTCACAATATCAGGGAAAAACTTTTCAATTAATTGATCAACTATTTCACCCAACTCAGTTGGAACAATTGATCGGCCCTCAAGTTTAACATAGTATCGACGTTGAATTGTATCAATTGTTGGCGCATAAGTTGAAGGGCGTCCCACCCCATTTGCTTCTAATGCGTGAACTAAACTAGCTTCGGTATATCTTGCTGGTGGCTGGGTAAAGTGCTGGCGATCATCTGTTTTAGATAATTTAACCTTATCGCCTTCTTGAAGGTCGGGTAATTCTTTATTCTTTTCCTTCTCATTATCATAAACTTTAGTGAAACCAGCAAATTTCATTTTTGAACCATTTGTGCGGAAAGTCACACCATTTTGTTCAATATCAGCTCTAACAGTATCATAAACTGCTGGTGTCATTTGACTAGCAACAAATCGTGACCAAATTAAATTATATAAGCGATATTCTTCTGGTGTAAGATATTCTTTAATTGATTCAGGCGTTCTAAATGCTGATGTTGGACGAATTGCTTCGTGGGCATCTTGAGCTTCAGCATCATTTTTAAAG
The DNA here is from genome assembly GCF_014522305.1 of Lactobacillus sp. PV034. Classification (NCBI taxonomy): domain Bacteria; kingdom Bacillati; phylum Bacillota; class Bacilli; order Lactobacillales; family Lactobacillaceae; genus Lactobacillus; species Lactobacillus sp. PV034. Next base: position 466,355 of record NZ_CP041982.1, read on the forward strand.
TTTTGTGGCTTCATTGAAGCATAGCTTTCACCATACTTTTCATGAATAAATTTTGAAGCTTCGTGACGAGCAACATTGGCAATTCTTTTTGAATCAGTACGCATATAAGTGATTAATCCAACTGATCCTTTTCCCAAATTAACTCCTTCATAAAGAGATTGCGCAATTCTCATTGTGCGACGAGTACGATAACCTAACCGCTTATTTGCCTCTTGTTGCATAGTTGAAGTTGTAAACGGTGCAGCTGGATTACGACGACGTTCTTTCTTTACTACTTTTGTTACTTCAAAGTCTTGCTTTTTATCAATTTTAGATAAAACTTCTTTTACAGCATCATTATTTGGCAAATCCGTCTTTTTACCATTAAGGCCATAAAAACTGCCAGTAAATTTTTTGCGACTCTTGGTAAAATCCGCATCAATCGTCCAATATTCTTCAGGCTTAAAGTTTTTAATTTCTTTTTCTCGATCAATTACTAACTTTAAAGCAACTGATTGAACACGACCTGCTGAAAGTCCTTTTTTAACTTTAGCCCATAAAATTGGTGATAAAGAATACCCAACTAAACGGTCTAATACTCGTCGAGCTTGCTGGGCATCAACAATATCCATGTCAATTGAACGAGGATGTTTAAAGGCATTTTTAACAGCGTCTTTAGTAATTTCATTAAATGCAACCCGATTATTTTCTTTGGGATCAAGATCAAGTGCATGAGCAACATGCCAGGCAATTGCTTCTCCTTCTCGATCCGGGTCAGATGCAAGATAAACATATTTAGACTTTTTAGCTTCTTTTTTTAATTCCTTGATTGTTTCGCCTTTACCACGAATTGAGATATATTTAGGTTCATAATCTTTGTCAATATTAACTCCCATTTGCGATTTAGGGAGATCACGAATATGTCCCTTAGATGCAATCACATGGTAATTACTACCTAAATATTTTTCAATTGTTTTAGCTTTGTGAGGTGATTCGACGATTACTAAATTTTTCTTTTTTTTGTTTTTAGTAGCAGGCATAAGATGCCCCTTCCTATTTTTTCTTTCAAAGTCTAAATTACCAGAAAATGTCCCGCTGTCAACTAAAGCGTTGTTAATAAGTCTTCTTTTAAAATTGGGTAAGCCCCAGCAGCAATCAAAGCATTAGGCCCCTCTGATAAAGGACTCGAAACTGGTCCAGGGACTGCAAAAATATTACGATTTGCCTCTAAAGCATAATTTGCTGTGATTAGTGATCCCGACTTTTTCTTAGCCTCAGTTACAATTACGTTTTCACATAGACCTGCCAAAATCCGATTTCGTTCAACAAAACGAAATGGTAATGGTGGAGTATCGGGTAAGTATTCACTGATAACCAAACCATTTTTCATTATTTCTTGTTGTAAATTTTGATTGGATTGCGGATAAAAATAATTTAAACCATTTCCAATTACAGCAATCGTTTTTCCATTATTTGCTAAAGTTTCTCGATGTGCAATTCCATCCACACCACGCGCTAGCCCACTTGCTATCACAACATCTTGCTTAACTAACTCGGGTACCAATTGTTTTAAAATATAGGAACTATATTTGCTAGGATAACGAGATCCAACAATGACCGTGATTTTTTTCTTTAAAAGTCTTATATTTCCTCGCGCAAATAAAACAATTGGAGGATTGTAAATTTCTCTTAATTGCTCTGGATAAAGTTGATCAAAAAAAGTAATAACTTCACACTGAAATAAAATTCTTTCAACACATTGATTCAATTGCACATTTTTCATTGCATGGAAAACTTTATTGCATAGCTCTGATGATAACCCCAACTCTTGAATTAAGTCAAAAGTTATTTCTTGTTGTTGAAACCCTAATTTCTGAATAATCTCTTGCCGATTACGCGCCGTAATCCCCTTTTCTAGTTTTAGTCGTAAGCAAAATTCTTTTTGATTCATTAAAATAACCTCCAATATTCATTACGAAATTAAGAGGTTATTTTTTCTATCTTTTACTGGAAGTAATCACTTACAGGAGCAAAAGAACGCCGATGGATGGGGGTAGGTCCGTACTTCTTTAAAGCTGCAAGATGTTCTGCTGTTCCATAGCCGGCATTATTATGAAAGCCATATTCAGGGTATTTTTCTCCATAGGCATCCATTAAACTGTCTCGAAAAACTTTAGCCACAATACTTGCTGCCGCAATTGAATTGGATTTGGCATCCCCCTTGATTAATTCAATTTGAGGAATATCAATAGGTACATTCATTGCATCCACTAATAAAGCTGCGGGTTTAACTTGTAATCCTTCAACTGCCCGTGCCATTGCTACACGATCAGCTTCATAGATATTTATTTGATCAATTAAATCATTGTTAGCTAAACCAATACTTACAGCAACTGCCTGCTGCAATATTTTTGGAAAAAGTGCTAAACGTTTTTGCGGACTTAGTTTTTTAGAATCATTGACATCAACTAAGTTAAAATCTTGATCGATTATAACTGCTGCCGTAACGACTGGTCCTGCCAGCGGTCCACGGCCCACTTCATCTACTCCTGCAACAAGCTGATTCTTTTGCCAAAATTCTTGTTCATAACTGAATCTCTTTTTAAAAGCGGCAAGCTTTTCTCTGCGACGCACTTGCTCTTTTTCAAAGCTTTGGATTAAAGTTTGCACACCTTTACGCGGATCCTTCTTTAATTGGACTAATTGGTCGTCACTTAAATTTTGATTTGCTAGTAATTCTTTTATTTCTTTAATTGTCATCGTAAATCAAAGGTTATCCTTCCAATTTTACCCTTGCGTAATCGTTGTAACATAAAAATAGCAAAACGATCATAGTCATCTCTCATCCCATATTTTTGGGTCATTTCCAAAAGAATATCAGCATCGGATAACGTTTCTATTTGTTCTTTAGTAATTCGAGAAAATTTAAATAAGTCATTGAAATAATGTTCTTTTAAAAATCTAATCACAAATAAAGCTACATCATCTGCATGAAAAATATCTTCTTTAATTGCACCACAAGCAGCTAGTTTATAACCAACGGTTTGATCTTCAAACTTAGGCCATAAAATACCAGGTGTGTCTAAAATTTGAATATTAGTTTTAGTTTTTAACCAAGTTTGTCCTTTTGTTACACCGGGTTTATCCCCTACAATCGCAGCATTGCGGCCAACCAAACGATTAATAATCGTAGATTTTCCACAATTTGGAATTCCTGCAAGAGCCACACGGATAATAGGATTAGCTGCTCCTTTAGCGATCAATTTGTCGTTTTTTTCTTTTCCAGCAAGTTTAATTAACTTTATTAAAGCACTCATATTGGTATTATGCTGAGCATCCATCGAAATAACAAAACTACCTTCTTTTTGAAAGTAATGGGTCCATAATTTAGTCTGAATTGGATCTGCCAAATCACACTTATTTAATACCACAATATGTGGCTTTTTTTGAACTAACTTGCCAATCATTGGATTACGAGATGAAACAGGTAATCTTGCATCTAAAACTTCAATTAGGACATCAATTAAATCAAGATTGTCTTCAAGTTGATTTTTTGCCTTATTCATATGTCCTGGATACCACTGAATAGTTGCCATAAAATCTCCTTCTTTAATAGTTTAAACTCAGCGCTTTTTTAAGAGCTGGATTATCGTTTTGTAATTTTTGACCGGCAGTAAAGTACAACTCTTGCTCAGTATTTTGGTTAACTTCACCTGTTGCTGGAAGGCTATTAGCCTTTTGAAAAGCGATTACAGCTTGTTTTGTTTGTTCATCAAAAATTCCCGTTAAATGATCAGTTAAAAAGCCTAATCCCTCTAAATATTGTTGTAGAATCACAATATCAAGACCTGTCATAATTTCTTTTAGCGTTGTCTTAGTATGAAATAATGATAAATTAGCCAGCGGTGAAGGTTTTACGTAATATGTCGGTTTAAGTCCTTGATGATTGATCCAATTACCATTGGGTGTAAGCCATTTAGCTACTGTATATTTATATTCTGTCTGCTGACTTGTCCCTACTTCTTGTACAGTTCCTTTACCATAAGTAGTTTGACCCACTGTGACAGCACGTTTATTTTGAACCAGAGCTGCTGTAAAAATTTCACTTGCACTGGCCGTATTCTTATTAATCAAAATAATCGGTTTTAGCTGTGTCTTATAACCACCAGCTAACTTTTTACTTGACTTGATTACTTGTTTTTCTTGACGGCTTTGATATTGCATTAGCGTTTTGCCATTAGGAACAAAATATGCCGCACAAGTCAAAGCATCACTCATTACACCACCAGGATTATCTTGAAGATCAATAATTAGTTTAGGCGTTTTTTGAGGATTGATTTTTTTAAGAGTAGCTTTTAAATCTTTGGCAGTATTACTGTCAAATTGGCTTATTGTAATTATTGTAGCCTTGCCTTGAGTTCGCACACTAAGCATTGACTGCTTCAAACTAGTACGCTTTAAAGTGACTTTAAATACACGATTGTCCCGTTTTAGCTGGAGAGTGACTTTTGAGCCATTTTTACCGCGAACTTTTTCGACAACTTGATCCAAGTGATCTGGAGAAACTTGGTAATCATTAACTTTAATTAACTGATCACCTGGTTTAATGTTACTTTTAGCCGCCGGTGAATCTCTAACTAAAGAATCAACTAAAACCTTACCATCAGCTATCTTCATCTGGATGCCCACACCACTATAACTAGATCCTTCGAGCACATTATTAACATCAGTTTGATTTTGTCCAGTTAATTGAAGTGAATATGGATCATTTAAACTATTAAGCATCCCCTTGATTGCACCGTCTTGCAAAGTTTTTGAGGGGATTTTTTTAAAGTAGTTGGCTTGTAACTGGTAATACATTTTTTCAACAGGAGCTAGGGGAGAATGTTGCTGTTGATATGACATATAAGCGAACGTTCCCCCAGCACCAATTCCCAAGCTAACTAAACTGGTCAATACAAATTGAACTTTTCTATTAGGCTGTTTAACTTTTTTGGAATTAGCTGAAGTTTGTATTTCCTCGTCTTTCATTAACTGCCTCAAATTCTATTTATTATGCATATGTTCAACGTAAGATTGGTAAGCATCATCAAAAATACTCATACTTGGTAAATATCCCGCATTAAGTTCTAAATATTCCGAAATCTTATCATAATTCTCTTCATGCTTAGGAAATTGCGCATCGTGCTGCGCATTATTTGCAAATTGAGCAATTTCATCTTGAGAATCAGGATTACGTTGTGTCATTAGAAATTGATAAAAACTTTCTCTATATGCCATTAAATCACCTATTTATCGAGATAATACAAAATTGCATAAGCACCATTTCCAGAGTGAGTAGCAATAATCGGACTTGTTTGTTGAACCAAAACATTAATATCAGGATTTATTTCTTTAATTTTTTCAGCGAGTTCTTCACACTCTTCTGGTGTATTTACGTAAGAGATGCCAACTTCCTTAATTTCATGTTTGTGTTCTCTAATATCTTTTAATACACGACGATCAAAATTCTTGGAGAATTTCTTACCTCTTCCTTTCTTCGAGATTTCTAACTCTCCCTTAATCATAGTTAAGGCAATGCGAATATTCAAAAGAGTCGCAATTTTACCTGCAAGTGGCCCTAAACGCCCACCTTTGATAATATTATCAAGATTTACAACCATCATCTCTAGAACTTGATTATCACGAATTTTTTCTACATGAGCAATAATTTCAGCCATTGATTTTCCCATTTGGGCATCTTTGGTAGCAGCTAAAACTTGAAAACCTTCAGCCCGATCAGTTAATTGAGAATCAATAATTTTGATTTGTTGTTCTTTACCAATTAATTGGCTAGCTTGACGAGCTGCTTCAATTGTTCCACTTAAAGAGCGAGCTAAGAAGATACCAATTACTTCACTTCCATCTGCTGTTAACTCCTTAAAAATCTCTTCAAATTTTCCAAGTGCAGGCTGACTTGTTTTGGGTAAATTTTTAGCTTCATTCATCTTTTTAACAAATTCTGCACGTGAAATATCTTCCCCATCAACGTAATTATGTCCGTCAATTGTAATTGTTAAAGGAACGACTGTGATATCGTATTTCTTAATTTCTTCACTTGTCAATTGAACTGATGAATCTGTAACTACTTTAATTTTTGCCATCTTTTGACCTTCATTTCTTAACTGTAAAATTTGCAACTAATTATTAATTGTTATGTTAGAATTTAGCTAATACTTTAAACAAGTATAACAAAAATTTAAACGTCAGTTAAAAGGAAATCAAATTTTATGTCACTTAAACATCTTTTTAAAGAATCTAACCAACGCTCAAAAACCTATTATATTTTAGATAATATATTTAGTGCAGTTACACATGGTATTGGTTTTAGTCTTGCAATTGCCGGATTAGTGATTCTAATTGTAAAAGCAGCCCAAACCGGAAGTGCTATCCGTATCGTCTCTTTTACTCTCTATGGTGCAAGCTTAGTCTTACTTTATTTATTTTCTACCCTTTACCATAGCCTTATATTTACTCGTGCTAATAAAGTATTTCAGATCTTTGACCATTCATCCATTTTCATTTTGATTGTTGGTTCATATATGCCTTATACCCTTGTTACGATTGGTGGCAAAAAAGGTTGGTGGATGTTTGGTTTGATTTTAGCAATGGCAATCATTGGAATTTTATATTATATCCTTATTCCAGGTAACCATGTAATTGTTAATACTATTATCTATATCGGAATGGGCTGGCTAGTTGTTATTGCACTTAATACTCTCTACTTAGCTTTAGGGAAAATTGGATTTTGGCTCTTAGTTTTGGGTGGAGTCTCTTATACCATTGGTGCCATCCTCTATTGCTTAAGAAGAATCCCCTTTATTCATGTAATCTGGCACTTATTTGTAATGCTGGGTTCCATCTTAATGTACTTTTCAATCTTACTTTATGTGTAAAAAAGATCACTGCCAGAAACAGTGATCTTTTTTATTCATGATTAATGGTTTCAGTTAAAAATTGGCTAATCTCTTTTTGCTCGTTGGCCAATTCTCCTTCTACAATTTTCTCTTTAATTTTCTCTAAAATCTCTCCAACTTGTGGGCCTGCAGGAATCCCATTTTTTAATAAGAAACTACCATTAATTACTAAATCGCTATTCTCTTTAATTGGTAAAGCTTCATAACGATCAATCAAAGCTTGCCCATTAATTGGCTGCCCCAAAATATGAGCTAAATCAATGGCGGATGCAATAGTTGCTACATTAACTTTAAATAGATCATAATTAGTTGGATCTTGTGCCGAAATTAAGTCAAAAAATTCTACTGTACTTGCTACTTGTCTTTCTAGAGCATTAGAATTCTTCCACATTCTCATAAAATGAGCAATTTTATCATCAGGAATTTTAAGGAGAATAATCATTAAAGCCCACAAATTTGCTTCAGTCGATGGGGCAAAATTTAGTTTTGGGAAAATCGCCAAGGCATCGTTTTTACCAGCAAAGCCTGGAACATGTTCTGCTAAGCCAGTATCCAAAAATACTTGAAATGCCTCTCTACTTCCTGGCCCAATCCCCATTTTAACGAATTCATCACGAATACGTTCAACTGAAATTTTAGCTAATAATTCATGATTATCTTCAATTGCTTTACGTGTCAATGGATCTAAGTCAAACTCTAACTGACTCATAAATCTCACAGCACGCATCATACGAAGTGCATCTTCATGAAATCTATTTTCTGCTTTGCCAACGGCCTTAATTTTGTGTCGTTGCAAATCCTCTAAACCGTTAAAATGATCAATTATATTGCCCTCGGTATCCATTGCAAGAGCATTAATTGTAAAATCTCTTCTTTTTAAATCTTCGCTCAAATTTTGAACAAAAGTTACATGATCTGGCCGGCGAAAATCCTGATAACCAGATTCAGTTCTAAAAGTAGTAATTTCATAACTTTCATTACCCTGCAGTACTGTTACGGTTCCATGTTGAATTCCTGTATCAATCGTTTTTTTGAAAATATTTTTTATTTCTTCTGGGTAAGCACTCGTTGCGATATCAATATCATGAATATGTCGCCCTAAAAGCAGATCACGAACGCTTCCACCAACAAAATAAGCTTCAAAACCATTATTATTTATTTCTTCTAATACAGGTAGCGCTTTAGTAAAGATATCAGGTAATTCAGTAATTTTCATAGTTACCTCGTTTTTCTATTATCATAATTTATTAACAACTTGTGGTCATGAGTTTGTTAATTATGTTCGAAAAAATCAGTGTATTTTACACTTAAAATGAACCTTACTATTCTATTATAAACTATTTCATTTTTAACTGTATCCCAAAATATCACTACTTAACGATTCAATACCCATTTATATTACACAAAAATACATGATCCGCTAATAAAAGGACCATGTATGGAAGTTTATTCTTCGCTTAATTCATTATAAAGACTCTGCATCTCAGCATCTTCAGGAACTAACTTTAGATACTTCTCTAGAATTGCCTTTACGGTATTCCAGTCTGAAATTTCACGGAAAAATGTCAACATTTGTTTCAAGAAATCAGGATTTTCCTGAAAAGCTGGATAAGCACTCAAAAATTCACTCTTTGCCTTATCATAATCTTCATTACGTTGATAAGATAGGGCTAAGTTCCAGTGAGCTTGCGGTTCTATTTCTTCATCATCTAAATCCCTAAACAAGGCTATATTTTCTTCGTCTTGATTTTGATGTAAATAAAGATTCGAGAGTTCTAAGCGCAAATCACTACTTTCAGGGGCATGCTTTATTCCCTTTTGTAATAAACGTTCTGCTTCATCGACTTTATCTAAATTTGCAGCTGCTTTTGCTCCTAGTGCATAAAGGGTTTCATCATAGTCATTATAAGAAAGACCGGTTTGTGCTATGCGTAATACTTCTTCATTATTATCTTCATTGCTGTAGGCTTGAGCTAACAAAGGATAAGCATTCACATAATCTGGCTGATTTTTAATAACTTGGTTGAGATAATCAATGGCAGCTTTATTATCTCCTGCTGAAAGTAAAATTAAGCCCGCTTCATAAATGGCATCAATTGTTAAAAAGTCACTACTATTGTCCTTTACAACTTGAGCTGCTTCTTCATACTCACCTAATTTGGCTAAACATTCTGCAATTCGTTGAGAAAGCATCACTTCACCAAAGGTTTTTTGCTCTTTAAATAATTTTTGATAATATTTTAGAGCTTCTTCGTATTCCCCAGTCAAGTAATCAAGTTCGGCTAAGCCAAAAATAATAGCAGGTTCATCAGGAGCAAGTTCTTTAGCTTTAAGGAGCTTTTGTCTTGCTGTCTCAATCAGACCATTACTTTGATAATAATCAGCCTGAGCTAATAAGCTTTCGATATAGGCATCACTTTCGGGACTTATATCATAAAGTAAAGTTAAACCATCATCTTCTTGACCTTCATTAATTAATATTTCCGCTAAATATACTTTAAATAAATCTTCACGAGGAAATTTAGCAATCAAAGCTTGATATATCTCTTTAGCCATGTCAGAAAAGCCGAGATCAGTTAAATTGTCAGCCAAAGAAGCTAAGATTTCTGGATCATCATTATCTAAAGCATTTTTCAATAAAATATTAGTTTCTGAAAAATTATGATTTTGAATTGCATCTAATAATTGTTCTGAATAAGTCATGAATTAATCACCCGTTTTGTAAAATCCTTCTTATTCATTTTACACAAAAAAACACTAAACAAGTAGTTTAGTGTTTTTTTGTGTTAAATTATTCTTTTAATTACTTAACTGCATCTTTAAGAGCTTTACCTGGTTTAAATGCAGGAACCTTAGAAGCTGGAATTTGAATTTCAACACCAGTTTGTGGGTTACGACCCTTACGAGCTGCACGGTTACGTACTTCAAAAGTACCGAAGCCGATTAATTGAACCTTTTCACCCTTAGCAAGATCTTCTTGGATTGAGCTAAAAATTGCGTCAACTGCAGTAGCTACATCTTTCTTAGTTAAGTTAGTCTTTGAAGCAACTTCAGAAACTAATTCAGCCTTGTTTGCCATTCTCTTCACCTCCTGAATTGAATCTTATTTATCAGATTCAAAACTTACTCCCTATTTGGAAATAAGGAAGAATGATGACTACCAATCATTACTCTCTGCATTAAAATTTAGCATAGAAATCCCGGTACTACAAGCTTTTTTATTAATTTTTTATAAAAAAGTTCAATTTCATCATACAAAACAACTTTAAACTTTTATTTTCGTTTACGTGCCAAGATTTTTATTGGCGTTCCCTTGAAATCAAAGTTTTGCCGTAATTGATTAATTAAGAAGCGTTTGTAAGAAAAGTGTAGTAATTCAGGATCATTTACAAAAACAACAAAAGTTGGTGGATTTGATGCCACTTGAGTCATATAGTAAATTCTTAAACGTTTACCATTTACTAATGGCGTAGGAGTAATTCTAGTTGCTTCCAGTAACAAATCATTTAAGACACTAGATTGAATCCGACGCGTTTGATTTTCATGAACTTCATCAACTAAATTTAGGATATCAGGAATCCTCTGTCCTGTTTTGGCTGAAACAAAAATGATAGGAGCATAATCTAAATATTGAAATTCTTGACGAATGGTTTGCTCAAACTGCTTCATACTGTGAGCATCTTTTTCTGGTACATCCCATTTGTTAACCACAATAATTACTCCACGACCTGCATCATGAGCATAACCGGCAACATGCTTATCTTGCTCTCTAATTCCAGTACTTGCATCGAGCACAAGCAAAGTTAGATCACTATTTTCGATTGCACTAACAGCTCTTAAGACTGAATACTTTTCAGTTTTTTCATAAACTTTTCCCCGTCGTCTGATCCCAGCCGTATCCACGATGGTATATTTTTGACCATCATGCGTGAAAGAAGTATCAATTGCATCACGCGTAGTACCTTCCATATCAGCTACGATAACTCGCTGTTCTCCTAAAATAGCATTGACAATTGAAGATTTACCTACATTTGGCCGACCAATCACACTGAAACGAATTGAATCATCTTCATGTTGATTTGCCTTATCTCCAAATTGGGCTACTACTGCATCTAACAAATCTCCAATTCCTGTTCCATGGCTACCAGAAACTGGAATTGGATCACCAAATCCTAAACTATAGAAATCGTAGATATCGGTTCTTTGCTCTGGATTATCTGCCTTATTTATAGCTAAAACAATTGGTTTTTTGGTACGGTAAAGCATCTTAGCAATTGTTTCATCCATATTAGTCATATGACTAGTTACATCACCCAATAAGACAATTACATCAGCTTCATCAATGGCAATTTCAGCTTGGGCCTTAATTTGTTCTTCTATCTCACCAGAGTCTAAAGTTATCCCTCCAGTATCAATTAAGATAAACTCATGTCCCATCCATTCAGCTTTAGCATAAATTCGATCTCGGGTAACACCTGCTTCATCTTCAACAATCGCTACACGTGACTTAATTATGCGATTAAATAAAGTTGATTTCCCAACATTAGGACGTCCAACAATTGCAACTATAGGTAGTGCCATCTAGCTCGCTCCCTTCCCTCTATATTTATTCTTTCTATTTTCTAAAAGAAAAAAAGCCGACCGGAGTCAGCTTTTGATCAAAATTAGTCGTTATCTTTAAGTTGATCACCGACGATGTCACCTAAAGCAAATCCATTATCGTTGTCATTCATGTATTTATCAACACTAGAATCAGCTTCACGACGTGGAGTTTCACTCTTAGCTGCTGGATCAGCTTGCTTAATTGATAAGGAAATTCTTCTATCGCTAGGATCAATGTTTAAGACCTTAACCTTTACCTTATCACCAACTTTAAGAACATCACTAGGTTTTTCAACATGTTTATTAGAAATTTCTGAAACATGAACTAAACCTTGAATACCATCAGTAACTTCAATAAAGGCACCGAATGAAGTCAAAGTCTTAACTTCACCTTCAATAATATCCCCTTCAGTTAAGCCTGAAGTTGCTTCTTCAAATGGGGATGGTAAAGTTTGTTTAATTGAAAGGGAGATGCGATTTCTATCATTATCAATACCGATAACCTTAACTTTAACATCTTGGCCAGCCTTCAATACATCACTTGGCTTCTCAATGTGCTTGTATGAGATTTCAGAAATGTGTACTAAACCGTCTACACCACCAACATCAATAAAGGCACCGAAGTTAGTTAAGCGAGAAACTTTTCCTTCAACAGTATCACCAACAACTAATTGGTTTGCAACATTTTCAAAAGCTTCTTCTCTTTCCTTTTCAATTAAGTCTTTTCTAGAAAGAATCAAACGGTTCTTGTTTGGATCTATTTCTGTGATCTTTAAGTTCATCTTTTTACCAATGTATGGCTTAAGATCTGAAACATAACGATTAGAAATAAGTGAAGCTGGTAAGAAACCTCTGGTACCGACATCTACTAATAATCCACCGCGAACAGCACCAGTTACAGTACCTTCTACAGTTTGACCATCTTCGTAAACTTTTTCTAATTCTTTGTATGCTTCTCTTTCCTTCAAACGAGTTACTGAGAAGAAGAATTCACCGTTTTCTTTATCACCGCCAGCTCTTCTAAGAACTAAAGCTTCAAAAGTATCACCAGTTTTTACTAAATCACGTAAATCTGCATTTCTATCTGATGTAAATTCACGTCTAGTAATAACACCTTCAACACCGGCATTTTCTACACCAACAGTGACTTGACTGTCTTCAACATCTAAAGCTTCAACGTTTACGATGTTGCCGACTTCAACTCCTTGCATTTGCTCTAAAGCGTCTAAAAATTGATTACTATTATCTGACATATGTACCTCCCAATATCATTTTCCATTTTAAATTAAATGAACAATTTTTTCTACTCTTTTGTCTCTTTTTTTTGCTTTTTTTCGATCAATTCAGTAATTTTTTTGACAACCTCATCAATTGTTAAGTTAGTGGTATCTAATTCAATTGCATCAGCTGCTTTTTTTAATGGCGATATCTTTCGATGAGAATCTTTATAATCTCTTTGTTCAATATCTCTTTCAATTTCTGCTAAATCTTGATTAATTCCTTTTTCTTCAAAATCTAAATAACGTCTTTTAGCACGAGATGCTACACTTGCAACCAAAAATACTTTAAGATCTGCATGTGGTAAGACTGTAGTTCCTATATCTCTACCATCCATAATGACATTATTTTGACCAGCCATTTCTCTTTGAAGTTCTACCATCTTTTTTCTTATTCCTGGTAAAGCAGATACTTGAGAAACATTAGCAGTGATCTCTGGTGTTCTAATTGTCAAAGAAACATCTTGTCCATTAACAAATACTTTTTGTTCTTTTTCACCATTCTTAAATTCAATCTTACTATTTTCTAACAAGTCAAGAATCTTAGCTTCATCACCATAATCAACTTTACCGTTTTTGGCAATCAGTGTACAAGCTCGATACATTGCTCCGGTATCTATATAGATGAAATTTAAATTTTTAGCAACGATTTTAGCAACCGTACTTTTACCAGCAGAAGCTGGACCATCAATTGCAATCTGCATTCAAAAATAATATCCTTTCCAATTTATTCATCAGCAATTTTATCATAATCTTTATTTAAAAGTTTAATTCTAAACAAAAAAGAGCCAAATTATTTAAAATTTGACTCTTTTAAACTACTTAAGCTTTAAACTTTGGCCGGGATTAACAATATCATCTGATAAACCATTAAGTGATTTTAATTTATCTACAGTAAGATTATTATCTGCCGCAATCTTTGATAAAGAATCTCCAGTTTGAACTTGGTAAGTCTTGTTATCAGTAGTTTGGCCTGAAGTTTGGGCTTCATTTTGAGCAGAATAATTATTTGTTCCCGCTGCTACACTATTACTTTGATTTCCGGTAGTTGTATTAGCTGCCTGATTAGTAGTGTTTTGATAATTTTGAGTTGTTTGAGTATCAGAACTCTGACTTTGTGTCTGTTCGTGTTTGACAGTGGTCTTTTTAGCTTTCTTAGTTGTTTTCTTTTCAACCTTTTTCTTATTGCTCTTTTTAGGACTAGAAGAACTTTTTGAAGATTGAACTGGCTTTTCTGCCAAATTAGAACTTGATTTGTGTACCTGATTATTAATAATTGGAACTATCGCAATTATTAAAATAGCAATAATAATTAAAGTAGCCCAAATTTTTGTTGATCCTTTTGACGGCTGATCATCTTTATGAGAATTTTTTGGTGGTCTACGTCTAACTTCCTGGTCTCTTGAAGCGCGACTAACCGCTTGTGACTGATTATCTGCCTGAGCCCGCTTATGATGACGTAGCTCACTCCTACTTTGTGAAGGACGCTGTACATGCTTAAGTGGTTCTTCCTCACCTGATTGCTTATTCATCCATCTTCTCCTATCTGTAGCTTATTCAACTATCAATTTTATCATAGGAGTAAATATCCTGCAGAAACTTTTTAAAATCTGGATTTTACGAAATGATTTAAGGTTGGATAAACTGACTTCATTAATAAAATAATTAAAATTCCGTTTATTACACCCTTAATAAGATTAAAAGGTATAACTCCAACCACAATGGCATTGATAACCGCTTTATTGAATCCTAATCCTACTACCTTAAAGTAAAGTGGCATTAAGAAGAAATTAGCAATAGCCATTACAACCGTTAAGCAAATAGTTCCAATGATTAATCCTATAATTTGTGACTTAAGCTTCAATTGTCCTTTTTTTGCAATCAAATAAAATGGATAAATATAAGCTAGGGTTGCAATAAAACTAGTCAAATCCCCCAAAACTGATAAAGGATTAAATCCCGATAAGGCTGCCTTAAGTAAGATTTTAAATAAGGCGACCATCGTTCCACCAAAAATTCCAAAAATCATTGTCGCAATGGCCACAATTACATCAGAAACATCAAATTTTAAATAATCAATTCCTGGAATAATTGGAATTTCAATTTGCATGACCAAGAAGGCAATTGCTCCTACCATGGCCCAGACTAGCCAATATTTTAACCCATCTTGAGATGTACGATAACTTTTCATTTTTACCTCTTTTCTATATATGCAAAAAGGGTCAATTGCTTCAACCGCAAACAGACCCTTCAATTACTATCGAGATAATGTTAAAAAGTCTGTCTTCTCTCATCTAGACTTTACTATCGGTACAGAAAACTGATTCAACCAAAAATGGCTCGCGGACTTTTACCGCCGGTCGGGAATTTCACCCTGTCCTGAAGACAATTCATCCTTTATTCTTGCATGTCTAATCTTAATCTAAATTAGACCTTTTGTAAATTTAATTCAATTAATATTTTTTAAGTTGGGCAATTTCTTTATGATTTAACTCACGATATTGTCCAGAAGTTAGGGAATTTAAAGTTAAAAAGGCATATTTTTCACGCGATAATTTATCTACCAAATGTCCAACTGCTTGAAACATTCTTTTTACCTGATGATATTGACCTTCATGAATCGTTAATTGTACGATTTGGGTATTCTTTTTACGATCAGTTTTGACAATATTAACTTTCGCTGGTGCAGTCTTACGATTGTCAATTCTAACACCATGTTTAAGTGCATATATTTCTTCAGGTTTTAAAATTCCTTTTATTTTAGCTGTATAGACTTTTGGAACTTCATGACGGGGATGCATTAACTTATTAGCTAAATCCCCGTCATTGGTCATTAACAATAATCCTGATGTGTCATAATCTAATCGACCAATCGGATATAAGCGATAAGGCAATTCTTCAAAGAAATCCGTGACTGTTTTTCGCCCTTTATCATCACTTGTTGTCGAAATCACACCACGAGGTTTATAGAATAAGTAGGTATGTAAACTTTCGCGTTCGATAGGTACTCCATTAACTTCAACCGTATCCTTATCTTCGACCTTTGTTCCTAATTCCGTAATAATCTTGCCATTAACCTTAACTTGACCGGCCAAAATCATTTTTTCAGCTTTTCGTCTTGAGGCAACTCCGGCTTGTGCAATTGCCTTTTGTAATCTTTCTGACATTGAACTACCTCATTTCTATTCTATTTTTTGATTCAGATCTTCTTTTTCGTTAAATAAGTCTAGTTGCTCATTATCAGCATAATCTTCGGTAAATTTTTCAATTAGCGGCAAGTCATTCAAACTTGAATAATTAAAATATTGTAAAAAGTAATCGGTTGTAACGTATAAGTTAGGATGACCGGCCACTTCTTTTTTTCCTTCAACCTTTATTAGACCACGCCAAACTAAAGTCTGAATGGCACCAGCAGAATTTACCCCTCGAATCTCATCAATTTCTACCCGAGTAATTGGCTGCTCATATGCTACGATCGCTAAAATTTCTAATGCAGACTGACTTAAGTTCTTAGAAGAATCTTTCTGAAAATATTGTGAGATAACTTTACTACAACTAGGATCTGTTACTAACTTAAAATTATGATTAATTTCAATCAAATTAATGCCGCGATCTTTATCATTAATTAATTTATCTTTTAAATTAGTAGTTAATTCACGCAAAGCAGTGGGAGTAATAGCCAATAACTGACAAAGATCTTGCTGACTTATGCCTTCATCTCCAGCCGCATATAAAACTGCTTCCAATTCAGCGGTTTTAGTGGTCATTCTTATCTTTCCTCTCTATTAATAAGTCCCCAAATTCTCGATTTTGACTAACTCTAATTTTTTGATATCTAGCTAATTCTAATACCGCTAAAAAAAGAGAAATTACTGCATCTAAAGTGGTAAAGCCTTCTATTATTTCGAAGAAACTTAGTTTTATTTTTTGATTTACTTCTGCTTCTAAAAATTGCACCATATCTTCAATTGAAGTTTCATGAACTTCAACTTTTGCAGCATCAGGTTGGCGCAACTTAAATCTTTTTAAAATTATCGCAAAAGTATGTGCTAATTCTTCAGCTTGAATTTCACCTAAAGGCAAAGGATCTAGTGCTTTTTTGGGTTCAACAGAAGGCTCCTTAGCTATTGTAAAAGGAACTTCCTCATTGCGCTCTTTAAAGTAAGTAGAAATTTTCTGGAAAACCGAATACTGAACTAATTGTTCAACTAATTCATTACGAGGATCTTCTTCAAATTCTTCCACTTGTTCATCAAAATCATTCTTTGGTAATAAGTATTGCGATTTAATTCTTAAAAGAGTTGAAGCCATCACAAAATACTCACCAGCAATTTGTAAGTTTAGTTTTTGCCAGTGAGCAATATAATTGAGATACTGAGCAGTTATTTTTGCAATGGGAATATCATAAATATCAATTTTTTGTGAGCGAATCAAATGTAGTAACAGGTCCAATGGCCCTGAAAAATTAGGAAGTTCTAAGGTTAAATCTACGTTATTCATGATGCTTTATTTCGTATATTTTAATAAATTTGTCCAATTTGGGAAGGTAGTCAATTTCTTTTCGGGATATAGTTTATCCAATTCTTTGATTATATCTTGCGCTACTTCTGCAGTACGGTAACTTGGAGCTAAAGAAAGGTATCTGATAATAACAAAATGTGAAGTTAATTGAATTCCTACAATTCCCAAACAGTTACCCATCTCATTAGTGTAAGTTAAGACATCAAACTGATTATTATCGGAATTATAGAGTCTCATTTCATCAGCTAAATTTTGAAAATTTTTGAAGTCTGGTAAATATGATAAATATCCCATTACTTGTTTTTCAAAACTTTTTTTGTATTTACTAAGCATAAGATCCCTTCTAAGCACGTGGATGAGTCTTGCGATAAACTTCCATAATGTGTTTTTGCGTTAAGTTAGTATAAATCTGAGTTGTAGCAATATCACTATGTCCTAATAATTCTTGCACAACTCGCAAATCAGCACCATTTTCTAGTAAGTGCGTTGCAAATGTGTGACGCAAGGTATGAGGAGTAACATTTTTAGTGATTCCAGCAGTCTGACAATACTTTTTAAGTAATTGCCATACTGCCTGGCGACTAAGTTTACCACCACGTTGGTTAAGAAAAATAATATCTGTAAAACTTTTACTTTTCAAGAGTTGTTTTTGGCGTACTTGCTTATCATACTCATCAATCCAGGAAAGTGCAACATCACTAATTGGAATCAATCTTTCTTTTGATCCTTTTCCTAGTACTTTAATCAACTTAAGTTCTTGGTGCAAGTCACTCATTTTCAAATTTATAAGCTCACTCACACGCATTCCAGTCGCATATAAGGTCTCTAAGATAGCTCGATCTCTTAACCCACCACTTTTTTCTACTTGAGGTTGAGCTAGTAATTGATCAACTTCTGCTTCACTTAGGGCTAAAGGTAGTCTTTTTTCTTGCTTAGGAGCATCAACTTTTACCAATGGATCGCGCTCAATTAGGTCCTGACGCAAAAGCCATTGATAAAATTTTCTCAAACTAGAAACCATGCGACTAATAGAAGAGGTCGCCTTACCTTGATCACGAAGTTTTCCTAAGAATAAATCAACCTCAACTGCATCTACTTCCCAGATAGATTGTTGTTCTAACAATAAGAAATTCAAGTACTCGTTGAGATCTTGGCGATATGAAGCAATTGTATTATCACTTAATCCACGTTCTACTTGAGCGTAGCGAAGATAATCTGCCAGATTATCTTGTAACGTCGTCATTTTCCTTTTCACTACTTTCATTTAAACTTATTGTTCCAGCATCTTTATCTTCTGTAATTAATCCCGCTTTTAAGAGATGGCCCAAAGCACGTTTAAAGGCTGATTTCGAAATACCAAAATGTTGCTTAATATCACTGGCATTACTCTTATCATAGAAGGGCAAAGTCTTTGTTGCTTCACGACGTAAACTCATTAAAATCATCTGTGCATCATCGTCAATTTCTTCATGTGCACGAGGTAATACACTCATATTAAGGCGACCATATTGACTCACACCAATTACGCGTCCCTTTACCTTTTCTCCTAATCTTAATGGTCTAAATGTTTCTGAATTGTGAACAAAAGCCAGATAATATTGGTCCGTAATCAAAAATGCACCTATTTCATAGGTTTTGTATACAGTCCCCATTAAATTTTTATTTTCTAGATTAGAAGGAAAATTAGCAGCCAATTGTTCAAAAATGTTTTCGTCAGCCATTTTAGCCCAAATACGTTCTTTTTCATCTGTTTCAAGACGCACTAATACGCGATCATCTTTACGAGGCCATAATTCTTTATCAAGTGGTAAATCATCCAAAGAAATTACTACATCTTTATCATTTAAACCCACATCCACAAAGACACCTAAATCACGTCTTACTTCAGTGACAGTTCCCCAACCATACTGATCTTTTTGAGCAAAGGGATAAAATTGCGTCATTTCTTTTTTACCATCTTTATTTTCATAAATGAAACCTTGAACGGTATCACCCAGTTTAATTGGATCATCTTGAGTAATTTCTAATTTTTTTAATTCAAAAGTAAGACCATTAACTTGGACATAATATGCATCCGTGTTTTTATCTATTACTTTACCTTTAGTAATTTCTCCTAACATTTTCTTCCTCACTTCTTTTTACTTCTGTAGCCTAGTATAAGGTAAAAAGGCTAGAAAAGGCAAAAAATAGCCAGCTTACGCTGACTATTTTTCCAATATATTTAACTTAATTATTTAACTTTTCTGATAGTCATTAAGTTAGTCTTACCACTTTCACCTAATGGTAAACCAGCAACGATGATAATGTCATCTCCAGCTTCTGCAAGACCATTTTCTTTAGCTAATTTCATAGCTTGGTCAAGAGCAGCATCAGTATCTGCAGGCTTATTAGTAAGAACTGGGTCTACACCCCATACAATACCTAATGAGTGTTGTACCTTTTCGTCAAATGTCATAGCAAGAATGTTTGCATTTGGACGGTACTTAGAAATCATACGAGCAGTGTAACCTGAAGCAGTAATAGTAACGATAGTCTTAATACCTAATTCTTCAGCAGTTCTAACTACTGATTCACCAATAGCTTCAGTAATGTTTGAACCCTTGTAAGCTTCAAATCTTTGAAGTGCTAAAGTGTTACGGTCATCAAGCATTTGCTTTTCAGTACGTTCATCAATTTCAGCCATTGCTTGAACAGCCTTAACTGGGTAAAGACCGTTTGCTGATTCACCTGAAAGCATAGTTGCATCAGTACCATCTAAAACAGCGTTAGCAACGTCAGAAACTTCGGCACGAGTTGGACGTGGGTTTTCTTGCATTGAGTCAAGCATTTGAGTAGCAGTAATAACTGGCTTACCTAAAGCGTTACACTTTCTGATGATATCTTTTTGAACAAATGGAACGTTCATAAATGGAATTTCAACACCCATGTCACCACGAGCAACCATAATACCATCTGAAACTTCTAAGATTTCATCAATGTTATCGATACCTTCTTGGGATTCAATCTTAGGGAAGATCTTAACGTATTCACAGTTACCTTCCTTAAGTAAATTACGGATATCTAAAACATCTTGTGCTTTACGTACGAATGAAGCTGAAATGAAGTTAATACCTTGCTTCATACCAAACTTAATGTCATCAGTATCTTTTTCAGTGATACCTGGAAGGCGAATTTCAACACCAGGAGCGTTAACACCCTTCTTAGAACCAATTACACCAGTATTTTGTGCTTCACAAACAAGTTCACGGTTTGCGTCATCCTTGTCAAGGATAAGTAAGTCAACTAAACCATCATCGATTAATACGTGGCCACCCTTTTTGGTATCATCGTATAAACCATCGTAGGTAACGTAGATCTTATCCTTGTCACCCTTCTTAGTAGCGTCCATAGAAATTCTAATCTTGTCACCAGTATTAAGAGTGAACTTACCATCTTTTTGTTCAGTAGTTCTGATTTCAGCACCCTTAGTATCAAGGTCAATGCCAAGTAAAATACCAGTTTGCTTTTCAACATCACGAACCATTTGCATACGAGCTGCGTGTTCTTCGTGGTCACCGTGTGAGAAGTTAAAACGGAATACGTTTGCACCAGCTTTAGCTAATTCAGTAACAGTTTCAATATCATTTGAGGCTGGTCCTAAAGTACTAACAATTTTAGTTTTCTTCATTTGAAAAAATCTCCTACTTAAAAATATAAAATCAAAAACTACCTAACCTATTTAGCTAAGTCTTTGTTTAATGAGTATAATGACAAATTACCTTGGTGTTTTGCATCAAACAAGTCAAGCATGTCGTGGTGAGTTAACTTATTACCTTGGATACCAACGGCTAAGCCGCCTTTACCTTCTAGTAATAATTTAACAGCATATGCACCCATTTCGCTTGCTAAAACGCGATCACGAGTAGTTGGGCTACCACCACGTTGCATATGTCCTAAAACATTTGCACGAGCATCAAAATCACCATATTGAAGCAATTCTTTAGTAAATTTATCAGCATCCATAACACCTTCTGCTAAAACTACTAAACCATGCTTCTTACCATTTGCAAAACCTTGTTTTAAAGTTTCTGCAATTTCTTTAATATCATATGGTTCTTCTGGAATAACAATAGCGTCCGCACCAGTTGCAACTCCAACATGAAGTGCAATATCACCACAATCACGACCCATAACATTTACAACAAAGACACGTTGGTGACTTGTTGCAGTATCACGAATCTTATCAATTGCATCCATTGCAGTGTTACATGCGGTATCAAATCCGATTGTATAATCTGTATATGGAATATCGTTATCAATTGAACCAGGAAGACCAACTGCATTATAACCATGCTCAGTTAATCTCAATGCCCCATGATATGATCCGTCTCCACCAATTACGACTAATGCTTCAATACCATGCTTCTTTAATTGTTCGATTCCCTTTAATTGAGTTGCTTCTTCAGCAAACTCTGGAAAACGAGCTGAATAAAGAAAAGTACCACCACGACCGATTTTATCAGCCACAGTTGCGGAAGTCATTTGGAAAATATCACCAGCAACAAGGCCAGCATATCCATAACGAATTCCAAAAACTTCTAAGCCATTAGCGATAGCAGTGCGAGTAACGGCTCTAATAGCAGCGTTCATACCAGGAGCATCTCCGCCACTAGTTAAAATACCAATCCGTTTCATGAATTCACCTCTGCGATAATCTGTTTACTCACATCGACTTTATAGTACCATTTTTTCCTAAAGATGTCTGCATTAAATAGTGATATTTCTCTTAAACTTACTCCTTTATAAAATAATGTTTCCGCTTCCATTGCCTTTACTTTGTGATTTATTTAATTTATTTTTGGTTAAAATTTTTTATTCTTGATAATTAACTTGTTTGGCTGAAGTTAATAAATATTGCTTCTTTGTCGGGTCATATCGATCAGCCTGAGTTCTAACCTGTAGTAAATAAATCTGGCCCAATTCTAAAATAGTAGATAATTTTTCATATATTTTGGGAAAAATTGTAAATTCAAATTCTCCCTGACTATCAATAAAAGTTACAAAAGCCATTACCTCACCCTTTTTAGTGCGAATAGGCTTAATTTTTGTGAGTTTTCCGACTCCAACTCCAGTTTCATTAATTGAAAAATCTTTTAAAAGTTTGGCACCAAAACGTTGGGCATATTTTTGGACAGCAATTAAGGGATTCATTGTTGTCGCAAAACCCATCACCTCATCCTCCATCTGAGCTTTTTCACTATTGGTAGGCATCGGTTTTTCAATTGGTTTAGGCTCTAAGGTTTCAAACAAAGAAGTATTATTTCCCGACATCTTTACCGTATCAACTAAATCCTTACTTGTAGCTAATAACTTATTACGGTTAGGTTCTAATTTATCAAATGCACCGGACTTTATTAAGTTATCAATTGCTGCTTGATTTAAAAATTTGGAATCTATTTTAAGTAAAAAGTCAGATAAAGAAGTAACGGGTGACTTAAGCGCTGAAATAGCATCAATAAAATCTTGTCTTAATCCCTTGATTGCTCTTAAACCAACTAAGATTTGATTATTTTTTAAAGAAAATTCTTTTTGCGACTCATTAATATCAGGCCCAAGGACTTTTATGCCATTACTTTGGACCTGGGTTAAAAAGTCATTTATTTTATGCCGATTACCTAAATTACTATTTAACAAAGCTGTATAAAACGCAGCTGGGTAATGAACCTTTAAATATGCTAGCCAAAAGGCAATTTCACTGTAAGCAACTGCATGCGACCGATTAAAGCCATAGTTAGCAAACTGAGCAATATAATCATATACTTTTTCTGCAACTTGTTTTGATCTTCCCAGCTTGAGTGCACCAGCAATAAACTTGTCTCTCTGCTTTTGAATTACAGTAATATTTTTCTTCGACATTGCACGCCGTAATAAATCCGCTTCTCCCAGAGAAAAGCCAGCTAAAACTTGAGCAGTTTGCATTACCTGTTCTTGATAAACCAAAATACCGTAGGTTGGACTTAAAATCTCTTTTAAACTTGAATCAGGATAAGAAATAGCTTCTTTACCATGTTTACGATTAATAAAATGATCTATATTTTGAATCGGACCTGGACGATAAAGTGCATTTACGGCTACAATATCTTCAAAATTATCAGGGTGCAAACGGCGTAAAACATTTTTAATTCCATCTGACTCAAATTGAAAAACTGCATCTGTCTTGCCTTCTTGAAATAATCTCAAAGTCGCTGGATCATTCAAAGGTATTTGATGTGGGTCAAGCACAACTCCATCATTTTTTAATAAGTCCAACGTTGTTCCTAAAATTGTTAAATTACGCAAGCCCAAGAAATCAATCTTTAAAAGTCCCAAAGCTTCAACGTTTAACTTAGTTTGTTGCGTCACAGGAATACCTTCGCTACTTGCTTGCAGTCCCACTAAACTAGCAATTGAATTATCAGTAATTACTAAACCAGCCGCATGAATAGAATAATGACGTGGCAAACCTTCAAGATGCTTCGCGGTCGCAAACAATAATTGGTTAAAAGAAGAACTATTGACCAATAATTGTAAATCCTTTGATTCCTTATAAGCTTGATCAAGAGTAATTTGTGTTTTTGAATATGGAATTGCTTGGGTCCACTTTTTCATTTCAAATTGATTTAAACCAAAAACCCGACAAACATCACGTAATGCCTGTTTGGCTGCTAATGTACCAAAAGTTAAAATTTGAGCTGCATGATCCATTCCATACTTATGAAACATATACTGAATCACTTCTTCGCGCCGATCATCTGGAATATCCAAATCAATATCGGGCATTTGTTGACGGGCTGGATTCAAAAAACGTTCAAATAAAAGTTGATATTTTAAGGGATCAACTTCGGTTATTCTTAAAGAATATGCGACTAAACTTCCGGCTGCACTTCCACGACCTGGACCAGTAGTAACATCTATCGAGTGAGCATAATTCATTACATCCCAAACTATCAAAAAATAATCATCAAAGCCCATTTGATTAATTACTTGTAACTCATAATCTAATCTTTGCTGGTAAGCAAGCGGGATTTTTCCATTTTTAAAACGTTTAGTCAAGCCTGTTTGGGCTAAGTGACGCAAATATTCTTTAGAAGTGGGAAACTTATTTTGTTTAAACTTAGGTAATTCTGGATCTTTAAACGTAACTTGCGCATTGATTTCTTGACTAATTTTCTGTGCGTTCTTGATAGCATCATCTAAATCAAATTTATGATAATCGCTTATTAATTCACTACTCGTCTTTAAGTAATGTGACCCCGTTTGCTTTGCAAGCTGTTCAACATCATGTAATTGTGCATTGTCATTAATAGCCTGTAAACTTTTACGTAAAAACTGCTCATGCGGATTAAGATATTGCACATCCTCTGTTGCTACTAAAGGAAGATTAAATTGCTGGCTGAGACCGCGCACAAAATTAATATAATTTTCTTCAGTTTTACTTGCATAAACGCCTAAATATAAAGAAGAATTAGTAGGCAGTTCAGTCTTTAATTGGCGTAAATAATCACTTGCCAAACTAGGATTTTGGCGATATAAATTATGTAATTCACTCTGCTCATTTGCTGGAATCACTACAATTAAATCCTTAAAATATTTTTTAATTCATCAAATAAAAGTACTTTCTCTGTTTCACCATTATTCGTTAGTAAATTAATAGTGCTTGATAATCGTAAAATATTTTCAAATCCCCGATTATTTTTTGCTAAAACGATGAGATCATAGAGATTAGTTTGATCAATTAAGCCATTGAATCGAGCTTGCATCCCTAAAAGTGGCTTAATTCCAACTTCTTGAGCTGCTTTATAAAATTCTACTAACCCGTAAGTTACATTTAGATCCGTTAAAGCAATTGCCTCATAACCCCGGTCTTTAGCTGTTTGCGCTAGCTCTTTAACTTTTATTGGACTTTGAAGTAAAGAATAACTCGATAAATTCTGTAGGCCAATTGCACCCATTATGCTCGCTTCCTTTCTTATGTTATAAGTATACCAAAGCTTGCTATTTTTGAGTTTTTAGACTATCATTTTGTTATCGAGCTTGTGAAAGAAGGGAATTCCATGCGCTTTATCGTTACAATTTTTTGGGGTGAAATCTTCTTTGAAGTTATGGGCTTTATCGCTGCAAGTTTAACTTCAATGAAATTTGACCCTGTACAATCAGCTATTATTGGCTTAATCTTTTCAATTGCTTATGCCTTAATTATTCCTGCAATTAATGCTAAAAGTCATAAAGATAAGTCTAAATATGGCAAAATGCTCTAAAAAATTAAAATAAGAATATTAAAAAGAGGACTCACTTTAGTCCTCTTTTTTTGCTTCTAATAGAATTTATAATTCTTTTTGGTATCTACTTTTACGTCATTCTTAGTTAAGTATTCACTAAACATTTGGACATAGTCTTGATCAAAGGTCTTTTCAATTTTATCCATACTATAGCCTGGATAAAAGCCACCGCCTAAGGCACGATAATTATTAACCGCTAATTTATAGATCTTATCGTCTTCAATTTCTTTACCATCTAAAGTTAACTTAGTTAAACGGTGGTTAACTGGCTTAGATAAATCAGCTTCATAATGAACTGGATAGAACATATCAAAATGATAAAGCATTGGTTTAGGCTTAATCCAGCGATCAATAAATTTAATATTACCCTTTTTATCTTTTTCTAAAAAGGCACACGAATATTCAATGATATTTCTTAGATCTTTTCCAGAAACATTTACAATGCAAAGTTGATTAGCGTAAGGATAATTCAAAAGTACTTCACGCATGGTAACATTCTTAGAAAAGCCTTTAGCTGTTTCTGACATAATTGCTGTGGCAGAAATATCAGCATTTGTAAACCAAAGCTGCATTTGTTGAATTAAATTAATAAATGGTGCTCCATTAATTCTTCCTTCAATAGCATTTTCAATTGGTGCAGGCTCAGAAAGATGTGCAATTGGTTGATCAAGCCATTCTTGAGTACCCTTATCTAATGAACTAACAATTTTTTCAATCGCTGGATCTGGATCATAATCTTTGGTATCAATTAATTCTGTTTCCATTTTCTTAATAACTGCTTTGCCAGAATCATCTTTTTGAATATCTAACACTATCTTAGCTACAGCTTCACCACGATAACCAGGTTGAACAATCGCCGTATCTTTAGTTACTAAATTCAAACGACGATGTTGGTGTCCAGTTAAGAAAGCATCAATTTCTGGGATTTCAGTTAAGATTTTATAACCTTCATTTTCACCGGTATGTGGTTCAGTCGCTTCACCACTTAATGGATCTGATTCAAAACCGCCATGATATAAAGCTACCAAGACATCAACTTTTGGACGTAATTCTTTAGCCAATTTACTTAAAGTTTCAAATCCTGAAACAAATTTTAAACCTTTAGTATGCTCTTTTGGTTCCCAATGGGAAATGTATTGGGTGGTAATCCCCATAATACCAATTTTTAGGCCTGCTTTTTCAACAATAGTATAAGGTTTGCCAAAAGCAGGTTGATTAGTATCTTCGTCTAAAATATTGTCATTAATAATGGGGGCGTCATTATGATCAATATAATACTTTAAATAATCTAAGCCGAAGTTAAAATCATGATTTCCTAAGGCACGGGCATCATAACCTACTTCATTATAAGCAGCAGTAAATTTTGCTAATCCCTCATCAAGCGGTAATTTATGCGTATATGACGCTAAAGGTGAGCCTTGCAAGCAATCTCCACTA
Organism: Lactobacillus sp. PV034; assembly: GCF_014522305.1. NCBI lineage: Bacteria > Bacillati > Bacillota > Bacilli > Lactobacillales > Lactobacillaceae > Lactobacillus > Lactobacillus sp. PV034. The sequence goes on from NZ_CP041982.1 coordinate 493,424, forward strand.
TCAGTTACTAAAACGTTCTCTGAACCATACTTTTTACGTTCGGCTTTTACCACACTACTTACTCTGCTCAATGAGATTGGCGCTTGATAATTGTTTTTATCTTGATAATCCGTCGGTAATAAAAAGCCATGCGTATCACTAGAATGCAAAAGAACAAGTTTCATCTTTTTTCTCCTTGATATAATAATATTTTTGTATAAAAAAAGACACCAACCGGTGTCTTTTCTTAATCGTTATTTTGTTGCTTTTCGTTGGCAACTTGACGGCCTTTGTAGAAGCCCTTTGGTGAAACACGGTGGCTTAAGCGGTATTCGCCAGTAGTTGCATCATAGTGCATTGCTGGAGTAGCTAACTTAATATGACCACGACGTGAACGTTTCTTTTGCTTAGAAGTTTTTCTTGCAGGAACTGCCATTTGTTTTAATCTCCTTTGTTATAGAATTGAGACTGTTTGGACCTAAAAATAAGTCACTAAATACTCACGTATTTAAATCATACAATCTAAACCTTTAGAAATCAAGTCCAATCTGATTAATCCCCAGAACTTTCTGAATTTTTCTCTTGTTTAAGACGATCTACTTCTGCCTCTAATTCGGAAATCTTTTGTTCTTTTTCAGCAATAGTTCTTTCATATTGCTTCTTAAAACTTGATTCTTGCTTTTTAAGTGACTTATTAACTTTATACTTATTCTCGCTATTTCCAAGTAACCAAGACACGATTGCTCCTAACAACATCATTAATACTAAAATAATTATTAACGGCATTTTAGGTTGGAAAAAGCCAAAATTGATAGCAACTGGTTCAACATTTAAAACAACAAAAATAAGTAAGATCAAGGCAATAATAAGCCCTAAAACCAACTTAAATTGATTACTTTGTTTTTTCATTTTACTCTTCCCCATTTATTACTTTCTACTCCCAAATTTTAAACTTGCCCAATCTCCAAATGAAGGAAAAATTTGGTAGAGCTTACCTAAGAAAGCAAGACTTAGCGGTAAGTTCAATTCACGACGATTTGAACCAAAGAAATGAACTACTTGCCAGGCAACATCATCCGGATCTAGTACAAAACGCTTCACATTGTCCAAATACTTGCCTGAATGATCAGCAATATTAAAGAAATTTGTATATACTGGGCCTGGATTTACTGTCATCACTTTAACATTAAATGGTTTTAATTCTAAACGTAAAACATTTGAGAATTGAATCACAGCAGCTTTAGTAGCGCTATATACCGCAGTTTTAGTAGTTGGGATAATGCCAGCCATAGAACCAATATTGATAACTTGACCTTGATTTTGGTCAATCATTACTCGCGCAATTAAACGTGTAAAGTACATTAATCCTAAAACATTAGTTTGAAACATTTCAGTTGTTAATTGCGGATTCATATCCATAAAGGGCTCAAAAACCCCAAATCCAGCTGCATTTACTAAAAAGTCAATGTGATCTACTTTTTGAATAATCTGTCTAAAAGCTGCATCTATTTGATCAGCCTTACTAATATCAGTAGTAATTACATATGCCTCTTCACCAGATAAACGCTTGGCTTCATCAGCAATTTCCAATAAGCGCTCCTTACGGCGTGCAATTAAAATTACAGTTGCACCTCGACTTGCACTTTCTAAAGCAATCGATCTTCCTAAACCACTCGATGCTCCCGTTACAATTACTACTTTATCTCTTAATGAATCACTCATGATTTTCTTGCCCTCTTAATTCAACTTCAAACGAACTTAAATCTGTTGCTAAATGTACATTCTTAAATACACGACGAGCTTGTTTTTCTAGTTCTCGTCCATTTCTTCCAGTATACCTAGCAGATATATGGGTTAAATAAAGGGTGCCAACGTTATGTTCCGCTGCTACCTGTGCTGCATCAATACAAGTTGCATGATAATACCTATGTGCCATCTTAGCATCTTCCCCACTGAAAGTTGATTCATGAATCAGCACATCGGCATTCTCAGCTAACTCGCCGATTGAAGGAGTTGGTCGTGTATCATAAATTACCGTCACAATTCGTCCTGGACGTGGTTTACCAACAAAATCATGACCATCTAAAATGGTGCCATCAGCTAATTTAACCTTTCTTTTCGCCTTTAGCTGTCCAAGAAGAGGTCCATTAGGAATATGATATTCAGCCAGTTTATCCATTAATAATTCACCAGGACGCGGTTTTTCAACTACACGAAAACCAAAACTAGGTATTCGATGATCTAACTTTGCCGTATAAACAGCAAATAAATCATTTTCGTAGATTAACCCACTATCTTTTAAAATAACATACTTAATAGGATAAGCAACTTTTGTGCGTGAAACACGCAAAGAGGTTTGAACAAATTGATCGATTCCAGGAGGCCCAAAAATTGTCAATGGTCCCCCATCCCCCTGAAAAGAGCGTGAAGAAAGTAATCCCGGTAAGCCAAAAATATGATCACCATGATTATGAGAGATAAAAATTTTGGTGATTTTTCGGGGCCTAATATTGGTTTCCAAAACTTGATGTTGGGTTGCTTCTCCAACATCAAATAACCAAATTTCATTTAATTCATCAAGTAGTTTAAGTGCTGTAGAAGAAACATTCCGCCCTTTAGAAGGCTGACCTGCTCCTGTCCCTAAAAATTGTATTTCCATGTAACCCTAATTTCTAATATCTACCTTTTTCAACAATATTCTTAGTAATATAGGCAGAATAGTATTTTGAACCTGTTGGATTTGGATGTGTTCCATCTCCATAGAACCAATTTGGATGCTTAGCGGCTAAATCATACCAGTCGATTACCGTAATATTAGAATATTTTTTACTTGCAGCCTTAATTGCGGCATTTACTGATCCTTGCCAATCTTTAGATGGAACATAAGTATTAATCCAGAAAACTTTACGTTTAGTACCAATAATTTTCATCAAACGATCCAAATCTTGCGTACTAAATGGCCCATTTGTGCCCAAACCAATTAAGACATTTTGGTTAAGCGCACCTTGATTTTTATATTGTTGGAATAAGTCAATCGTTGACTCAAGTTGGCGAGATACTGCTGCATCAATAATTGCATGAGGCATTAATTGTTTCAAATTCTGGCTTGAACCTGCCATCACTGAATCACCAATTGCTGTTACACGAATATCCTGTGCCAATTGTAAATCAACTTGCGAGATATCAAATTTTTCAAACTCTTTATTAACAGGATGACTCTTAGCTCTCGCCTTAGCCTCAGCTAAAACTTTATTTTTAGTCTGATTCTTCCCTGTTTCATGTTGAGCCTCTTTGATAAGCTTCTTATTATCACGTAATTGTTGACCGCGGTTAGCCTTAATCTGTTTTGCTAATGGTGAGTTATTAGGATTAGCTGCTTTAGCAGTATTAGACTTGATCATCGCTGCTGACCCAACAATAAAAATGATAGTTGCAAGTACAGCAGTGGCCTTTTGCAAGAGATTAGTATTCTGTAAGCTAATTACTTTAGCAAAGTAAGCTTTGGTCTTGGCCCAAGTGATTTTACCAAGTGGTTTTTCAACATAACGATATGCTAATTCAGCTAAAACTAAAATGATAATTACTTCAATCACGCGATATAAGACAACATGATCAGCAATATTTTTAACTTTATCTTCGAAAAAAATCATTACCGGGAATTGATATAAATAAATCCCGTAACTTCTTGACCCAACCCATTTAAAGACAGAATTGGTTAACCAGCTATTCCAATGACTTCCGGGATGCGCAACAATTGCTACTAAAAGTGTAGTAAAAATGGTAAAGAGGAACATTCCACCATGGTAAACAAATCCTTTAACCGGATTGGATAAAGGTGACATAGCTAACCATAGCATCCCTACTAAAGCAATAGCTCCAATACCATCTAATAAACGCGTACTTTGCTGATCAATATCCTCTCTTAAACGCCAACTAGGCCATACTACGGCAAGCATTGCACCTAGTCCTAAAGAAAAGAAACGCGTATCTGAGCCATAATAAATTCTACTAGTATCAACACCAGGCTTAAATAAAAGAGCCATTTCAAGTGCTGAAAGAATTGTTAAAATGGTTAAAATCCAGAATCGAGTGCTCTTTTTTCTAACATACTTAACTAGCAAGAAAATTGCAAGCGGCCAAATAATATAGAACTGCCCTTCAATTGACATCGTCCACAAATGAGTAAAAGGAGATTCATTGGCTGCAAAACGTTCAAAATAACTTTGACCATTAAATATTTGCCACCAGTTATAAACATTAAGTAAATTACTAGCAACAATTTGATTTAATTTTGGTAATAAATTTCTTTGAAAGAGAAGGATATATGAACTACATAGCCACAATAAAGTAATCATTTGGGGATAAAGTCGTTTTAAACGCCGCAAATAAAATCCTTTATTATCATATATTCCCTTAGTCTCATAAGCATGAAACATATGATCTGTTACTAAATAGCCGGTTAAAACTAAGAAAATTGGTACTCCCAAATAACCACCCATAAAACGATTAGGATCCAAGTGGTATAAGATAACGCCAATTACAGCGAGAGTACGTAAACCAGCATATCCTGTAATGAATCGGTTCTTAGTTTTCAATTTAAATCCTCATTCAACTTAAAATTATTCTACATATTCAAAAGTGAAATCACCAATGGTTACATCATCACCATTTTGGGCTCCCTTTTCACGTAGAGCATTATCGACACCCATATTCTTGAGTTTACGAGCTAAGAGCATTACCCCATCATTGTGGTCCAAATTAGTTCTTTGTACTAGACGTTCAATTCGTTCACCAGTAATTTCAAAACTGTTTTCACCAGTACGGGTAATTTCAAAATGATCATCGAGCTTCTTAGCATTATAAACGTAAGCTTTTTCTTCAACCTCAGCTTGTGCAGGCTTTTCAGCTTCTTGTTTAGCAATTTTATCAACTAAATCTGCAGCTTTACTCATTAATTCTTTAACACCTTGATGAGTAACACTAGAAATTGGATAAACTGTTACATCCTCACCTAATTTTTTCTTAAATTCGGCTAATTTTTCTTCACTGCCAGGAATATCCATTTGAGAAGCTACAATGAGTTCCTTCTTGGCAGTTAAATCTGTAGTATATCCTGCTAATTCTTTGCGAATTGTTTGGTAATCTTCATATGCATCACGACCATTATTGGGATCCATCGATACCAGATGTAAAATTACTTTAGTTCTTTCAACGTGGCGGAGGAACTGAATTCCTAAACCGACACCTTTAGAAGCACCTTCAATTAATCCCGGTAAGTCAGCCATAGAAAAGTCACGTCCATCAGGTAAGACAACCATTCCTAAGTTTGGTGTTAAGGTGGTGAATTCATAAGCAGCAATCTTAGGCTTTGCCTTAGTAACGGTGGAAAGCAAAGTAGATTTACCGACAGATGGGAAACCAACTAATCCTACATCAGCCAAAACCTTAAGTTCTAAGCGTAATGTACGTAATTCACCTGGTTCTCCATTTTCAGCAATCTCAGGAGCGGTTCTAGTAGGAGTAGCAAAGTGGATATTACCACGTCCGCCACGTCCGCCACGAGCCACTAACAACTTTTGCCCATTTTCAACTAAATCACCAATTAATTCATTAGTATTAAAATCATAAACACTAGTCCCCATCGGTACCTTCAGATAAACATCTTTGGCACCGCGTCCATATTGTGATTTTATTCGACCATTTTCACCATTATCGGCCTTAAATTTTCGACGGAAACGAAAGTCCATTAAAGTACGTAAGCCGGAATCGGCAACCAGATAAATGCTACCACCACGGCCACCATCTCCACCAGCTGGTCCACCAAGTGGGACATATTTTTCATGGCGAAAAGCAACAGCGCCGTCGCCACCTTTACCTGCTTGGATATCAATTTTTGTTTGGTCTACAAACATCGCTATCCCTCCTTTTATTTAATAATCTCATTCTTCTATAATACCACATGGAATCACTTACTACATAGGCATTTGAAGCAATTTTTATAAGCTCAGCTTAACTGTTTGTGCTTGGGGCAAAGTTAAGCCAGCTGCCCGTAATTCTTCGATTGAAGCTTCTTTTATTTTTTTGAGTGAACCAAATTCACGTAATAACTTATTACGACTCTTTGGTCCGATACCCTTAATCTCATCTAATTTACTTGATAAAGCATTTTTTGCATGTGTTTTACGGTGGAAAGTAATTGCAAAACGGTGCACTTCATCTTGAATTCTAGTCATCAAATAAAAACCTTGAGATTTTGGATCCATCGGGATTAATTTTAATTCTTCACCTTTAGTTGGATCACCAAAAAGCAAGTGGTTAGTGCGGTGGTGATCATCCTTAACCATCCCGGCAACTGGAATATTTAAATCTAGCTCATTTCTAAGCACATCTAAACAAGCTTCTACTTGAATCTGACCACCATCCATTAAGATCAAATCAGGCATTCTTTGCTTTTCCCGCTTTAAACGACTATATCTTCGTCTCACTACTTCACGAGTATTGCGAACTTCGTCACCACCATTTTGGTGCTCAACTTCCCCCTTTAATTTATATTTACGGTAAGCATTTTTATCCGGTTCACCATCAGTAAACACCACTAGAGCCGATACAGGATCTGTACCTTGAATATGGGAGTGGTCAAAACTTTCGATCCGGTGACCATAAGGTAAGTTTAAAGCATCAAAAATTTCTTTTTGGGCGCCTTTAGTTTTGCGATTTCCTAGTTCTAAGAGACGGAATTTCTCATCCAGTTTAAGCTTAGCATTGTCATAAGCCATCTTTAATAAATCACGTTTTTGCCCTCTTTGCGGAATACGGACTGGTACTTTCAACACTTCACTCAGAGCTTCAATATCGGTTCCTGCGGGAACTAATACTTCTTTTGGCAAAACATGATTCTTCTGGCCATAAAATTGAGCAATAAAGGACATAAACTCTTCGCTTGGATTGCCTATATCAGTTAATGGAAACAACTTAGTTTCACGACGCAATAGTTTAGCTTGCCGAATAAAGAAAATTTGTATTGAAATCCAAGACTTATCAACATAAAAGTTGAAGATATCTCTTTGCGTATTATCATGAGAAATAATCTTTTGTTTTTCAACTGTTTGTTCAATGTAATTCAACTGGTCACGAATTTCTGCTGCACGTTCAAATTCAAGATTTTCTGATGCTTCTTGCATTTTTTCAGTTAACTCTTTTTTTGCCGGTGCAATATCTCCATTCAAAAAGCGCTTAATTTTCTTGATTTGAGCATCGTATTCTGCTTGAGGCACCTCTTTAAAACAAGCTCCCAAACATTGGTCCATATGATAGTAAAGACAAGGTCGACCTTGATGACCCTGACATCTTCTTAAAGGCCAAACTTTTTGAATAAATTTCAAAGTAGCTTGCGCTGCATATACATTTGGATAAGGTCCAAAGTAATAGCCCTTATCTTTACGAACAATCGAAGTTAATTTTGTTTGCGGATCACGCTCGTTAGTAATTTCGATATAAGGATAACCTGTTCCTTGCTTTAATTGGACATTATAGTAAGGTTGATATTTTTTAATTAATGTAATTTCTAGTAAAAAAGATTCTTTATCAGAAGAAACAGTAATAATATCAAAATCTCTAATTTCCTTAACTAGTTCTGCCCTACGCCCAACTTGTTTACTCTTAAAATATGATCTAACACGATTTTTTAAGTTTTTAGATTTACCGACATAGATCACATTTCCATTTACGTCTTTCATGAGGTAGCAACCGGGCTTATCAGGCAAAAGTTTAAGTTTATTCTCAATATGTTCTGTTGCCATTTTTAGCCTCCTCATAATTATTAGCACTAAATAGTTTAACACGATACACACAATAAGTAAGTATAAAAGATTAATCATAATATTTACTAAAGAAATTTCTCCCGATAAAATAGAAGAAAAACACTTGAAGGGATTCTTTAATGACTATTTGGCTCACTCATTTTATCGAACAATTTGGCTATCTTGCTATTTTACTGTTAATTACAGTTGAGAATATCTTTCCTCCTATTCCTTCTGAAGCAGTACTTACCTTAGCAGGTTTTCTTGTCACCAAAACTAAATTAACTGCTGCAGGCGTCATCTTGGCTTCAACACTTGGTTCTCTAATTGGGGCTATTATTCTATTTGCCGTTAGTCGTTTTTTAACACTAGCACGCTTGGAAAAGTTATTAGAAACAAAATTTTTTAAAGTATTAGGTTTTAAAAATACTGATGCCCAAAAAGCAATCGCTTGGTTTGATAAACATGGTACGGGGTCTATTCTTTATGGACGCTGCATTCCTGTGGTGCGAAGTTTAATCTCCATTCCGGCTGGAATTGCCCATGTATCATGGCCTAAATTTTTAACCTTAACTGCTTTTGGCTCATTAATTTGGAACAGCATTCTAATTTTACTCGGATTGTATACGGGCAAAAAATGGCAAATAATTGTTAAAATCTTCGATGATTTCACTATAGTGATTCTTGTTTTAATAATTCTAGCAGTATTATACTTTGGTTATAAATGGTATAAAAATCGCATTAAAAGCAAGTAAAAAAAGATGTTTGAGTTTTCAAGCATCTTTTTCTTTATCAAGATTAGCTTTCATTATTTTGAAATTTAAAAGTCTTTATCTACACCGAACTTTTTAAAAACATTTATACTTAAGATGAAAGAAAATAAAAAAGAGGTAAAATTTTATGAATAAAAAAAATTCTGTACCTAAAAAGCTTTCTTTCATTTCAATCTACTTTTTAGGTATTAATGCTGTTATTGGTTCTGGTACTTTCCTATTACCATCAACCATTTATCATTACATGAATCTAGCAGCCATTGGGGTTTTACTTTGTACCGCAGTTACGGTTTCAATGATTGCCCTCTGTTATGCTGATTTATCTAGTCGTTTCACTGGATCTGGTGCTGCATGGTTGTATTCCTACAATGCCTTTGGTCGATTTTCTGGGTACGAATTAGGTATTTTTACTTGGTTCTTAGGTTGTACTACTCTATCTGCCGAAGTTGTAGCGATGTTAACCATTTTGCGTAGTTTCTTGCCTATTTTTAAGAACCCTATTGTTTATGGTGCAGGAGTAGTAATTTTGATTTTACTATTCTCGATCATCAACTTCTTTGGCCGTTCTTGGGTAAAGGCAGTTAACAATATTTCTGCTGCTGCAAAAATTATCACTTTAATCGTCTTTATTGCAGTTGGTGCTTTCTTCATCAAGTTACAACACTATACTCCAATTATTCCAAAGGCAGCCTTAACTGGTGTCGGCCCATTCTTTAAACACTTTGGTGCTGCATTTACACCAATCTTTTATTTGTTTACTGGCTTCTCATTTATTCCAATTGCCGCTAAGCAAATGAAAAATCCAGAAAAGAATGTTCCTCGTGGTCTAATTGCTGTTATGACTAGTGTTACTATTTTGGATTGTTTGATGCTTTTAGTTGCTATTGGTTTATCTGGAGATAAATTAGGTGGTTACACTGATCCTTTAGCCAGTGCTTTAAAGACTGGTGTTGGTCAATGGGGCTTTGCCTTAATGATCGTTGGTATGTTGATTTCTATTTTTGGTGTTGCCTTTTCAGCATCATTTAATACCCCTTCATTAATTGCTTCACTTGCTACTGAACACAGTATGCTGCCAAAATGGATTGGTAAGAAGAATAAGCACGATGCACCTTGGGTAGGAATTATCTTAACTGCCATTCTTTCTTTAGCATTATGTACTCAAGATTATCTTTTCTTAGTTAACTGTACTGTGCTTGCATCATTCGTCCAATACGTACCATCAATTTTAGCTGTAATTAAATTTAAGCATACTAATGAATATCCAACTCATGGATTTTCACTTCCTGGTAAATATACTATTCCAGTTATTGCTTTACTAATTTCTTGCTACATGGTAACTAACTTTAATGTTAAAACTTTGCTTTTAGGTGCAGTTGTTGCTGTCATTGCTGCAGGATGTTACTTCTTTATCGATAGAGATAAAGATGAAGATAGACGTCACGAAGCTTATCTATCTGATTTAAGAAATGGTGTTGAAGATCTTGACACTCACTTTGATGATCTAAGCAACAGATTCTAATTAAAAGTTTAAATAAAAATAGTGAATTAGTTTTGTACTAATTCACTATTTTTTTACTCTATTTCGCTTAAAGCTTGGTCGATTGGAGTATCGCCTGATGCCATGATGATAACTTTACCAATAGTATTATCGAATTTTAAAATATCCGCTAAAGTTTGGGCAACATCAGGAATTGGATTTGTGCCAGGTTTGACTACATCTAAACTAATCTTCCCAGTTGCCTTTTCTTCGGTTAAGCCTCCTGGCTGTAAAATCGTATAAGCAAGCTTAGTTTGATTAATTAAGTAATTATCTGCGAAAAATTTAGCAATATTATAATCCATTAATTCTTTTAGCCCTGGCAGTTGCCATTTTTCAGGTTGAAGGGCAAAGACGGAACTAAGCATAATGTAGCGTTTAATTCCAACTTTTTCAGATGCTTGCATGGTCTTAACCGCACCAAAGGCATCCGTTTGGAGTAAATCTTTACCACGTGATCCAGCAGTAAAGTAAACGGCATCATTGCCCTCCATTAATTTAGCTAATTCATCAACGCTTACATGCAAATCTAAGTGAACTTTAGTTACACCAGCTAAATCAATAATATTATCTTCATGACGAGCTCCCGCTGTAACACTATGTCCATCTTTGACTAAATCTTTAATTAATTCAGTTGCGACTCGACCAGAACCACCAATAATAAAAATCTTCATGAAAGTCACTCCTTTTAATATATCTTTATTATAAAATATTTTCACCATTCAACTAAGCCATACAACTTGTAATCATAACTTAATGATTGAGCCTTAATTTTTCCTATATAATATAGGATGAAAAATGAGGAGGTATAAATCATGGGATTAACTTTTAAACGTAATGATGATTTAGAAAAGATGCTTGATAAATTTGCTATTATGCCCGATGAAGATAAAGATAAGGCTAAGAAGAAGCCAACAGATAAAAAGGAAAAGTCTGAAAACAAAAATTAATCAGTCATTATCTGGCCAGAATTTTAAGTTAAAACAGGAATAATTATTTAAGTCAACCTCATTACACCTAGTATGTAATTTTCATTATTAGTATTTTTTGTTAATAGAATGCATTTTACCCCCCCCCACTTTTTTTAAAACATGTTATATTTAATATATTGGGTTTATGACTACAACCTCTCATGCTCACAATTTGTAGTCTCTAAACCTCTTTGTATTAATATGTTAGACGATGAAGTGAGATGAGGAATTATGGAGACACGTCCAAAATGGTTACAAGTTTTTAATTTGTTAAAGCAAGAGTGCATATTCGATAAATGGGAGTTTCTCTACACTCCCCTTTTTCAGCAAAATAATAATACTCCAACCCCAAAAGAGTTTAAACAAGATAAAGCGAGCATCGTTTTTAGCCTAACTTTTGATAATTCACAGGATTTATTTGCTTCAATTGCTGGTGGCAACATTAAAGTCGAACCAGCAATGAATAATGCAGATTTTGATGATATGTATACGACTCTTACAGGTGGTGTAATTAGTGCTGAAGAGTTAAATGAAAATGTTCAGTACAATACCCCCCTTCTTAATAAAGCCTTAGAGAAAAAAGTTTCAAGAATGCAAAATGTTGTAAAGATGCATTTTCCTGAAGAATATGAACAAGGTGAACATGACTGGAATGCCTTATTTAATTAATCTAGTTTAGGGTAAAGTAAAAATGGCTAGCAGTAATTTTGAAACTGCTAGCCATTTTATTATATAGTTAATATTAAGAAAATTAATATAAAATAGGTTGTAATTCATTATTGAACTACAACCTATTTTTCTTACCGCTTAACTTTTAAAATTAATTTCTTTCTTTTACAGCAAATAAACCTAAACTTGCAAGAACGAGCATCATTCCTGAAATAAGAGTAACTATAACGTTCTTACTACCAGTTTGAGGTAAAGCACCGTCACCTTCAACGTGACTAGCTTCATTTTCAATTACAGCTGCTTCTGTCTTTGGCGCTACAGCTTCAGGAGCATTAGCACCATCTTTTTCAATAACTTTGTTTTGCTTAACATCAGATACAGTTACAGGTTCTGAAACATTGCTAGTGTCGCTTGCTGCTTGAGTTGAATCTTCATCATTACTTGTGACGCTATCTTCACTTGCTGCTTGACTTTCATCTTTTACTGCAGCACTATCAGTTGTCTTCACATCAACAGCTAAAGCAGAAGCAGAGCCATCTGGGAAAGTTACAATAATTTGACCGTAACTCATACCAGCCTTAGAAATATCTGGATTCATATTCCAAACTGCGGTTGTTCCTGCTGGTAAACTTGACCAGTTAGCTACACCAGCTTCAGCTGAAGGAAGTTCACCAACTGTAGTAGTAAGTTCTTGAGCAGTTAAAGGATAGTTATAAGCTTGCAAATCCTTATGTGCATTTAATTGATCTTGATCAACTTTAGCTTGATCATTAGTATCAGCAGCTTTAACACTTTGGCTGGTTAAACCTAAAGTTGCTACAAGAGCTAGAGCTCCTAAACCCATAAATAATTTATTTTTCTTAGTGCTTAATTTCTTCATTTTAATTTCTCCTCAATTGGGTTTAAGTTATCCCTAACCCTTTTTAATATAAACTTATTATACTGCTTTATTTACAAAAATGTTACATAAAAAACAACTTTTTTTACAATTTATTTACTTGCAATCAGATAAGCAAAACGTAAAATCTCTGCTGGTAAATTTTCTTCCTTGATATTGGTTAAGCTAAGCATGCGTTTACCCTTTTGATAACGCATCCGATATGTGCCATCTTCATCAAAAAAGAGATTAAAAGAAATCGGCTTGTCGTGTTTATTAAGCAAGCGTGTTGTCACTAAATAGTTATTTTCCTGAACAGTAGAAAATGAAACTAAGTTTTGACTCCAATCATTCCAGATTAGTTTAAGACGTTTACTTTCATCCATTAGCGAGCCCGTAACTGAGCGAAATCTACTACGTTGTCAAGAAGCTCAGCAAAATTTTGAACGGCTACATTTAAGTCATCTAAAGGAATACCATTATTGATAAATGCGCCTTGATTATCAATCAAAACACCATATTCTGAAGCCATTTGTGCTAAGTCAGTCATTAAAGGAGTAATATTGGTAATCTGTGAATTTACCAAATATGAGGTTAAAAGTTTATCGGTTAAGGAATAAGTTCCATCACTATTCAAAGTTAAATAAAAACTAATACCATCATTTAAACCGTTAACTCGATTAGTTAAAACTAGGTATTCATTATCTTCATAAGGCTTAATCGCAATATCGTCTTCTTTCCAGCTATTCCAGCTACTAGAAAGGACGTCAAATAAAGCATCGTTAAACATAATCGCACTCTCCTATCTTTTATTCTGTACTTTTATTTTAACGTAGGAACATTAGAAGTTTCAAAAATAAGAACTTTATCTGAGAAAAGAAATTGCAACTTGTAACTGAGCTAGATTATTAATCATCTCAGGCAGGTCTACTTGCTCTACCTCTTGAAAAATCTCATTAGTTTCTTCATCAAAATCAAAGCCTGATCCAACGGTGATATCAACTGCTGACTCGTAGAATTCTTCGTCTTCTTGATTAGGATCTAATTTATACATTAACCAGCTATCATCAGAAATACGATAGCCATCAGCTATTTTTTCAATGAAACAATAAATTTTTTGACCAAAGGCATCAATTAATGGAGTTTCTCCTTCAATAGTACTCTCACCCATCTGGTAAAATTCTAAATTATTCTTGATCCAATTAAAACTCGCCTGCGAAATTTCTTTTAATTCTTTATCTTCTGTCATTTTCTTTAACCAGCTTTACATAATTTTATTAATGTTTAATTACATCTAAAGTTAGTTTTATTTTACAAAAAAAGTCAGCGAATAAAAAGATCTTCGTTGACTGAACTGATTAATAATAAAAAAATGAACTAATCTAGAGATTTACATCTTGCCACCAAAAACCGGAAAGACACTTGCATCTCCATAATCTAATGGCTTCATTTTCTTCAAAATCTCCATATCTGCTGGCGAAATTTCAAAATCAATCTCACTATTGGCCTTCATATGCTCCGGATTAGTAGACTTAGGCAATACGACTGTATTTAATTGCCAATCATAGCGAATACACAATTGTGGCACTGATACACCATACTTTTGCGCCATTTTTATAATTTCTGGATCCCTCATTGCGGCTCCATGAGCTACTGGTGAAAAACTTTCAACTACAATATCGTTATCTTGACTATACTTAATCAAATCAAGTGGAGTAGCTGCGATATGGCAAAGAATCTGGTTAACCATTGGTTTATTTGATGAATTATCCATCAAATTATCTAAATCTTCTTTTTCAAAAGAAGATACCCCAATTGCACGCAATTTTCCTTCTTTCATAGCATCTTCAAGTGCACGCCAAGCTTCTAAATTGCCTTCAAAATGGCGATCACTTGATTGATTCACTTCATTCCATGGTTGAGGATTATGAATAATCATCATATCCAAATAATCCATCTTCATCTTTAATAAAGTTTCATCAATTGAAGCCTTAGCATCTTGATAATTCTTAATACCTGCTTCTACTTTAGAATTGATAAAAATTTCATCGCGAGCAATGCCACTCTTGCGCACGCCTTCCCCAACGCCTGCTTCATTACCATAAGCCTGTGCAGTATCAATATGACGATAACCAATCTTAATTGCTTCTTCAACTGCCTTTGGAGTTTGTGCATCAGTAATCTCCCAGACACCAAGTGCTAAACGAGGAATTTTTACGCCATTATTTAAAGTATAAGTATCATCAAAAATAGTCATTTATCTTTCCTTTTCTATATCTATACTAATCCTTAATAGTTTAACAACAGATATTTAAAAAGAAAAATACTTAGAATCTATCAATTTTGATAACTTTTAGGTATGAAAAAATGCTAATGAAATAGCGACAATTCTAATAAAAAATAGAATTGCCGCTATTTCGTGTTCTCTTTTAACTAATAGTGATCTTTACAAGAAAAAATTATTATCTGTTTATTTTCATAAGAATAGATCAGTCTATTTTTGGCATCAATTCTTCGGGACCAATAACCTGTTAAATTATCTCTTAGAGCCTCGGGCTTACCAATACCTTCGAATGGGATTCGCATAACGTCTTTAATTAATTTATTAATTCTTTTAATCTGTCGCTTCTCTCCACGTTCTTGCTAATAAAGGTAGTCTTTCCATCCCTTACTGGTCCAAATCAACATTATTAATTATTATCCGGATCTATTAAGTCAAGACTTTGCAATTTGGCTGCATTTACCTCACGATGTCCTGCAGCAATTTTTTCCATTAAATAGTCATTTGACTGAATTTTCATCGTTTCAATCATTGCATCATATTCATCTTTACTTAGTATCACTACATTATCTTCAGGTTGTTTGTTTGTAACAATTAAGGGTTCACTTCTATCATTTACTTGCTTAAAGTAATCTTTTAGATGTTCTCTAAAATTACTATAATTTACGGCATCCATTTAAAAGACCTCCTCTACTAAACGGACTATTAATTGTACAATAAAGAACTAATCTACGTAATTATTTTATAGATGAAAAAGGCAGCTCTATATTACATAGAGCTACCTTTCCGCAACGGTCTCGCTTAGAGTTCACCGTCACTGTTCATTTATTATTTTAATCATAAAATTATCTAAGTCAATTTTTGATTGCGTATGCAGCAATTTGTTATACTTAAATTATCAAAGATAACTTGTAAAGGATTAAAGCTGAGTTTCCGAATGGAAGTAAGGTATGAGACCAAGAATTCTCATGCTCCTGAGGTTATCTTTATTTTTTTGCTCTTATATAATTTTTCTTTCTAATTTATATTGTGAAAATCCTAAGTATTTTAAAAGTAAAATCTGTTGCAACTTAGCAAAATCTTGATCTGTATAACGTCGTGATACACTCTTATTATGAGTAGAAGGTTTTAATAAATTCTTTTGATCATAATAACGAATTGTGCGGATTGATACATGTACTTATTCTACAAATTCGCCGCTGGGGGAGTATTGTATATTCGGCTATTTTCAATCTAAAAATTATTTTTATCAGATTTTTTTATATTTTTATACTCAGCTTCTATTACCTTAAATAAAATATGAATAATTACAAATGCCTCAATAAATGAAAATATTAATATTCCAAATAAAAGTGCAAGTAACAGATGTGCTAACCCATTTGATGATTCAGAGTTAAAAAATAACATTATTAATGAAAGTAAAGACCCCAAAATAAATCCTATCATTGTAATTAACATTCTATCTAGTAATTTTAAATCTGTATATGAATTTCTTAACAACTTTATTAATTTTGAATTTGGTAAAGCAGGAATTAATGCAAAACTTGCCATTAGAAAGCCTGTTGCAATAGAAGATATAGATAAAATTCCAGACATAAAATCAGTATAGTTAGAAATCATCTTGGGTTGAATATTTAATCCAAAATAACATATTAAACTTGTAATTACCCCAATAGTAATCGGAATACTATTTCTCTTTAACCTACCCTCGTACATTCATCTAATTCTCCGTTCTAAGTAAATTTGCTAAAGAACTATATACTTGTCCATATTGTGTATCCAAAAATTCCATAACATTCTTATCAGTTATTCTATTATCAAATTCTAAATCACCTTCTGTTTTAAACTTATGTTGAATTAAATCTAGTGGTTCTTCAATACCATCTGCATTCTTGATTTGAGCTTGTAATTTCTTCACATGTAATTCTTCACTATGTTTAAATAAAAAACTTAATTTATTTTTAACTCCCTTAATATTTAAATTTCCTTCTCCTGCAACTATGGTTATTTCCATTTCTCTTCCACCAATTTCTTCAGCATATTCAATATCAGCTAATTCACTCCTATTAGGATCTCTCAAATTTTTTAATGCATCTATCTGTGCAATTTTATATGTAACTTTGCTTCCAGCTACCATATTATTTATATCCTTTAACCCATCCTTATCAGGAATAATAGCAAATGTAATACCTCTTACATCACAAAACTTTAATAAAAAACTTTTTAATAACTGAATATTCATACCTCCAGTTGTTCTAATTGTAGCAAAGACATGAGTAACAGGATCATATAAAAACTGAGTTTCCACTACCAAACCTTCTGAAGGGTTTATTTTTATCGGACGATTACGCTTATCCACCTTTTTTTGGGCCATATCACCTACTTCAACTTTTTTATTAGGATCTAATCTACTGATAGAGATTAACCAGGCAAAAGACTTTCCATTATCTGGATCCTTACTATATCCTTTGTCCATTGCACATATATAATAAGTATTATCTTTTATCTTAACTGAATCAATTTCATCTGATTTGTTATCTTTTAAAAGATTAAACGTATCTTCAAACTTTTTATCAATTTTAGATAAAATCTGTCCTTTTTTCTTACCATCAATAATACTTTTACTTTCTTCCAAATGATAGTAATTAACCACTTTATGTTTAAACTTCATATATTCTATGCATTCCTATTCTATCTTTATATTTATCTATAATTTCTAGCCTTTATTTATAATATTATCCTTTTACTTGCACTCTCTCACTTATTCCTTTCTCCTTAATTATTCGTATATTTGATTGTAAGAATTTAAAACTGAATCATCAAAATTATGGTTTCCTATAGCGATAAAGTTATGCTAATTCATTTAATTGCTCACCAGATTAAAGTAAAAATCCAAGTATGTATTTTAAAATTTTATTTTTTGACAGTTTCTTTATATAAAAGCAATTAAAAGATCAACAATATTTAAAAAGTAATTATGTATTTATAATCTTTACACCTAAAGACAAAAGTAAATGCCTTCATCTTTAAGATAATTATTTTAATTGAGATCTTTATCGTACTTCCACAATTGATTGACATAATTTTCGTTCTCAGAGAAAAATTGTGTATACTTTTCGCGAAAATGATAATTTTTAAAAAGATCAATATCTTTATATAATTTATGTTGTTCAATAAGGTAATTAAAGAAAAATAGTGCCGTATCATAAATTAAATTTAGATTATCTTCGTAGCTATCTAACTCTCCATTATTCCATTCTAAATTATCAAAAAAATTTACAAAAATATCGATAACCTCACTATAATTTGTGCTGATACTATCATTTAAATATAGTTCTTCATACATATCTTTTAATAATATATGCATTAATTGAATTGTTTGAATGTATTTTCCTTGATGTTGTTCTTTCCACTTTTCTATATTAACTGTTTTTTGTTCTAAACTTAATCTATTTTCATTTTTTATATCTCGTCTGGTGATATTTTTAGGAACTTTATTGGATAAAAATGAATCAGGAATATCTAAAGCGACTGACAATTCATGAATTAAATAGGCAGGTATATAACGATCTCCTCGCTCATAATTTCCAATTGCCGCACCACTTATTCCGACTTTTTTCCCTAATTGTTCTTGTGAAATTCCTTTTATTTTACGAATAAATGAAAGATTTTTACGAATTTGATCATTCCAAGTATTCATTAATCTTCAACTCCATTCTTTTTCTAACTATTAAAATTGTACCTCTTATTTTGTTGCTAATATAGTATCATTTTGTTGTTATCTTTGACATAAAATCCTTATTTTTTTCTATTATTTCATCAAATTACAACAAAATGATGTTTTTGGCTCCATAATTTTACTTATTATTAGAAGTATGATTAGAGTGTTTATACATAAGGATAATGCAATAAAATATTATCTGTCGTTTTTTACTTTTGCAATATCCTTCTATAAAACATAGAGTAGTTTTAGTCATCCTCTTAAAAATTTACTTGTTAAGCAGTGTTATGATGGATAATACATAGCCTTCACCTAATGATTATTTGGTCAATAAATAAGAACATAGGATTCATTTAAAATGTACTAATCTCAGCAAAAATTGAAATGCTTTCATTTTTTACTTAGGATTCTTCAAGAGAATAAAAAGTATTGAATCAATTTTCCTTCAGAAAACCAGCTCACTATTTAACTAATGATTTTTTCTAAGTTACTTTTATATTTAATACTACTATTTTTTATTAAATTACTGCTCATATCTTTATATAGTCTTAAGGATTGAAGTACCTCACATCTATGTATAACAATTATGAGCCACTTCATTTTACTTAATCTAGAAATATATTTTTATTCATTAAACTATTTAGTAAAAACCTCATAATCATTAGATCAATATCTAACGATTATGAGGTGCATGAGTTTCTGGCTCTATAATTTTTCCTATCGCTGAAATATCATATGACATTCTATTGACAGGATTTTTTTATTAAAAAAGAGGCCATAGCCTCTCTAACTTAAAATCCTTCTTCGACCAATTCAATTAAGTTTTTTAGGAGTTGTGCTATGTCCTCTTTTAATGATTGTATTAAATTTTCTCTTAATATTAAAGATAAAAATATTATTTTTCTTGATTTCTTTAACAAATTGATTAAGGGTAGAGCTCGTTCAACCAGCTTGTCCTTTTTGTGAATCTCTTAATCTTAAATATAATGGCCATTATCTCTCTAATATTCATTACACGACTGCTGATGCTAATATCCTGTCATTACATAAAATCTTCAAGTTATCATTCAACAATTCCTGTTTTATAAAAATTTAAAATACTATACCTCAAATTAGGTTTACCTTCAAAATTTTTCCAAAATTCCTCATTTCCAACATTTGGTATAAAAATATGGAATGGAACTTCGCCATTATCATTTGAGTTAAAATCTTTTATTCTCGAATCTTTTTCAAAGGCAATTAATTCACATCCTGCCGGAATTTTATCTTCTTCATCAAAAAATTTAGGTTTTATTTCATAATAAATATTTTTGTCATTTTCAACTGCATTTCTAATTTTAGCTTCAAAATATGATTGCCCCTTATATCCATCTGTACTCGAATTTATATTGGAAAATTGCAGAATAATATTTCGAATATTATTTTTAAAAAAGAATTTAACTTTTTCGGGAGTAGTAATTAAATATTTTTGAAATTTCTCCGCAATTAAATGTCCCTTATTTAAAATATTACGATTTTGAATATCAAATGAATATACTTTAATATTTGGTAATATCTCCTCATTATTTATAGGATTTTTAGTAAGATAAACTATCCATGATATTGGACGCTTTATCACCTCATAATTTTGAAATGTTTTGATTGGTTCGTTAATATTAACTGCATTAATTATTTTATTTAATTCTCTTTGTGTTGTATTTAAATTAAAATACCCTAGGATGTTTATACCACTATTTTCTTCTGAATTTATATCTAACTTAAATTTTTCCATAATTAATTTTTTTATTGCGTCCATGATAACTTTCCTATTTTTAAAATTCTTTTCAGGAACCCTCAATATATTACTTAAACTTTTATATAATCTCTGTAGCTCTTAATTTTATATTGTCAGATAAGATTCAAAACTTCTATGTCAAAGTCTATCATTTTTACTTCTCTTTATATTGTTTACTAAATTAAATTTAATCCTGTAAACTAAAACTATACCTTAATAATCTAGTAGTTTAAGTATATACTTGTTATTGGATGAATGAGTACGATATATTTTGAAGTTTCTCTCTTATTACCTATCATTTTACTACTTAATAACAAGCTTCTGCTTCTATTCGACATACAAGTTCTTATACATCGATTTATTAAATCCCACAAAATTATTAGACTCATCAACTTTACCTAGAAAATACCAAATTTCTTTTGAATTATTCCTTAATACATTTACTACTTCTGGTGCCCATGCACTTTCTCGTAGATAATATAAATTTGTTGCAATTGGCGCATATCCACTTACGCTAGGAATATCATTAACTAAGAAATCTGGTGTTATTAATAATAAATTTTTATTTTTTACCTTAACTTTTGCAGGACCATAAAAAATTCTAAATGTATTTTTAGGTAAATTCATATTATTTTGGGTATTTACAAATAAATCTTTCAATTTTATGCTTTCACCATTTATTCTACACTTTAAATTTCTTTTAGTTTTATCCCTGTATAATTCTAATAAAGAAGCTATAAAAGATACGCTTGTTGAATTATTTGCACGAGAGTGTATGTTGTCCTTTTTTCTTTTTTTATTATTAATTTTAGACATATCTTTATTTATTGGAAAACGCTTTATAAAGACTTCATTTAACTGAGTATCATTAATGATTCTTTTTTCTTTATTCATCAACAAATTATTATTTTTCACTAATTTAGTATTTATACCCTTCTTACCACTTACATTTGAACAATTACGATGTTTATTTTTATCCTTTTTTCTATTTTTCAAATAAAAATAAACTCGTTTAACTGTGTCATCTTCCCAACCGCTACATTTTAATGCAGCACCACAATTTATACAGAAGAAATTATTATCTTTTAATATATTTTTGAAATGATAGTCACGTGCCACTCGTGCATAAATACTTCCATCTTTTTCTACCTGTGACAATTCCACATTTTCTTTTTTTAGTGCTTTAAGAATTTCAACACTTTTAGCCCTTTCTGTCATATGACAAAGCCTCCAAATTCGAATATTCTATTATCTAATGTTATATTTTTAAATCTTTTTGATTTTAAATGAGATTATTTTTAACTCTCTTCAGATGATAGGAATTAACACATTTGTATTCAAAATCCATGTTTAACTCTGATGAAAATTTATATTATTAACTTAAAATATATCTAAATTCATTAAGTTACGATAATAATATTTCATTTATAAAAAATTAATTATTTCCTCCTTATAACTTAGAGCTTCACTATTTGACTTTTATCAAATCAATAAGTCTCTTAAGTTCTTCATTATCACACTTACTGTCAATTTGTTCTAAAGCTGATACTAATTCCTTATTATCTTTTTTTATTTTTTCTTGTATCTCTTTCAATTTAAAATTACTTTCTTGGAGAGAAGGTAATTTTGACTCATCAAAAGGACTAATATACCTAGAAATATTTAAATTAAAATCATTTTTTTTGATTTCATCCCAAGTAGCTAAGTGCGAATAGTTCTTAATTTCTGTCTTATTTTTGTAAGTATCAACAATTTTTTTTATTTCTTGATTATTTAACGCATTTATAAGGCGCCCTTTTTCATATTCCTGTGACGCATCAATAAAAAAGACATTCTTATCATTTCTATTCTTTTTTAAAATTATGATAATTAATGGAATTGCAGTGTTATATGATAAATTAGATGGTAATCCAATTACAGCTTCAATATTACCGTCTTCTAAAAGTTTTTGACGAATCTTTCGTTCTTTAGCACTTCTAAATAAAACACCATGGGGAAGAACAATCGCCATCGTACCACTTTCTTTAAGATGAGCTAACCCTTGTAGTAAGAATGCATAATCTGCTTTAGATTTTGGTGGTAAAACACCATATTTTTTAAATCTTAAATCCTTTAATAATTCTGGATTTGCATCCCACTTAGCTGAATACGGAGGATCTAAAGAAACAAAATCTGCATTTCCCTTACCATTCCATTTTTCCTCTAACGAATTAATATTTTTAATAGTGAATTGATTTAATTTTAAGTCATGAATAATTAAATTCATTTTTGCAATATTATATAGTGCTGGATTTATTTCATCGCCAATAATTGATACTTTTGTAGTATCAAGATTATCTAGGAAATTTACAATCATATTTCCAGTACCAATTGTTGAATCATAAATAGTCATTGTTTCATTCTTATTGTTAGTAATAAGTAGTTTAGCCACAACGTTTGAAATAGATTTAGCAGTACTAGTTATTACTGATTTAGCAATATATTTTTCAAATAAAATTTCAAAAAATTTTCCATAACTTATTTCAGTGAACTCTAATGTATTGACCAAAAGTAAGGCTTCTTTAAATAATGAAATTCGTTCATCAGTTGAATTACCATATTCAACTGAATTTAAATTTAAGTTTTGAAATATTCCATTTAAATTTTTACTTGCAGTTTCAACCGTATTCAAAGCACTCTGTAATTCTACAATTGTAAGTTTACCTTTTTTTGTTTCATCAACAATTGTTTGGAAATTACTTTGCTGGGAAAATTTCAAATTTAATGAAACTTTATGTTCCGAAATATATCGATAAAAAATAAAATTGGATATAAGTATGACAGAATTAAATAAGGAAGTCCGACCTCTTAATTGATTCATAACTTTCCAAACATACTCTTCTTTATTTTTCATTTTGTTAAACCTCCTTAACATAATTATTCAACATTGCTATAGTTGACAACTGCATTTGTTTAATAAAATCTTGATTATCCTTAATCTTCTTTTCAAGTGCTCGGTATGATTGACCAATTTGTTTTTGTTTCTCTAACCTTGGTAAATCTATCTCAAGATTTTTAATTAATCTAGCAGTAACTCTCCTGATAACTGTACCTTCCATTTTTTTATACTCTTGCTTTTTAACATCTATTGATTCATTTAACAAGAAACATAAAAACCAGGGATCAATCTGACCATTTGGCACTAGCTTCATAATTCGTTGCGACATTAATTTACCGTCATTATCTAAAGCAACAATAGTACTGGTGTTAGTCATTAAATTAATTACTAAATCACCTGCACTTAATAGATATTTGGTTGCTTTAGGCTTAGGTGGTTTTTTGTACCCCTTTGATAAATCCTCAACAAGATTTTCAGAAGTGTAAAGCACGTAATGTTCTTCATCTATTAATCTTTTTTGTTCTTTTAAATTGGGACCTGAAATGCAAGTAACAAAATCTGATAATTTCATTTTGTTTTCCTTTCATTAATATCTCACTCGAAATATTTTTCATTACAAGAATATATTAGCATTTTATTTTTAAAATATCAAATATTTCAAGCGAAACATTTTTAATTTAGAATGTACAAAGCTAGTAGAAAACCCAAAATGACCTAAAATTATTTATCAGAAAAGTACTGCTGACATCCTAGCATAATTAAAAATTTATCTCAATCTTCTGAAGATCGAATATTAAAAAATTATTTATTAAAAATAACTATCTCTGCTTCTACTATTCACAAAGTCTTAGATAGATATGGGACCTCCATCTAATGTTTTTCTTTTAGTATAATTACAAAAATTAGTAAAGTATTTATTTTTACTCAAAATTAGGTTGAAACAAAATAGAGTAAAAGAAAAAGAATCAAACGAATTAATCGTCTGATTCTAATTCATTGTCTCTCCATTAACAGGATTTGATAGAGAGACAATTTATAAATTCTTTAATTTTCTAATAAACTTTTTTCTATCTTAATAAATCCATTATATAATCTTTCATTTAGTCTTTCTTTTTTGGAAATGATTGATGCAACAATTAACTGATTATTTGGAAATTCCTTTTTTAAGAGAGTAAACATTAAATTTAAATTATTTTCATCTAATTCTCCAGTTTTGGGTGAATCTAGTATGATAGGTAACTCAATTTTAAAATAATCTTGCACTTCTTTTAATAAGGCCATTCTAAAAGTAAAAACTAGGAGATGTAATTTTGCACCAGAATATTGTTTTAAATTTTTTGTAAAAATAAAATCTTTTGATTCATCAATACTATCTTCTATTTTTAAAATTCGGCTATACTTCTTTATTCTCTTATAAATTTGCCTTGTAACTTTGGAATTATATAATTGATTCCTAAATAATTTATTTAATTTTTTTAATTCTTTAGTATACTTACTTATTAGTATCGAAATTTCTTGTTCAGAAAACATATTTGAAGAAATATATCCATTCAATTCTTCTAATCGATCCTCTATATTAATTAATTGGAGTTTTTGATTTAATTTTTCTTCTATCTTATATAATTGATATTCATATTCTTTTAAAAAACTCCTTTTCCTTGTTAATATTGCATCAATCAATCTTTGATTAGTATTATATCCAATAATGTTTTCTTTAGTTACGGCAACTTCTTTGTCTTCCATTTTAATTCGAATACCCGATTCTTCAATAAATTCGATTAATTTCTTATTATCCTTTTGTATTTTCACGTAGTCAGATATTTCTTTTTTTATTTGCTTTATTTCTAATCTTAATGATTTATGTCTACTTTGTAATTTTAAAGTAGATTCTTCTACTAAGTGTTCATTTCCATTATATTCAGTTTGTAAATTAATTAATTTCTCTAATTGACTGTATATTTTTCTTTCCTTAGATAACTTATCTATTTTATTTTTTAATTCTATTAAATTAGATTTTTCTAGTCCTTCAATTAATTCTTCGATTTGAAAATGTATACTCCCTATTACTAATCCTCTATTTAATAGAGTCCACCCCTTCTCTTGATCAAAATAAATTAATCCTAAAATATTATTTACAATTTCAGGAATATCAATTCCAAAAAGACTACTATGAAATTCATTTTGTTCTTCATCAATTTTCATTGAATATAATTTATTTTTAAAAAGATTAGTAGTTAATTCGTTATTACTTCTATTTATCAGAATAGTATGATTTTTGTCTGATAATTTTAAATTTAATGAAAGATTTTTAAAATTTAATCCTTTAGTAGAGGGAACATTATAGCCTAATGCATAAAGAATTAATCTTAATAAAGTAGTTTTACCTACACTATTTTTTGTGCTATATACAAGAGTTTTATTACTAAAATCAAACTTTTTATTATTTACTGATAATTCTTTAATCTTCATCACTAATTATGCTTTCCAAATTTCTAAAATATGTATCATGAATTATCCTTAACCAAATAATTAATTTAACAATATCCTGATCTGCCTCTTCTTCATTTAATCCCATTAGCTTAGATATTTTTTCATATTCATAATTTACAAACTCAATTTCCAGATCATTCTGTAGCATATTTTGATTTTTATTTGTATATTTATCAAAATCTTGTTGTATTACTGACATATATTTAAAGTTATTAAGAAATTTTTCTAACTGTTCAGAATAATTATTTGAAATATAGGTTTTATTACCAGTTCGTATTTGAAAAATACTAAAAAATTTATCTAAATTCGGTTCATCCATTATTGTAACTGCAGTTCTTTCAATAAATTTCTGGGGCGTTATTTTATACTTAATATTTTCTGAACTTCTATTAAACAAAAATGACCAATCCATTAATAACTGGCGATATCTACTCCTCTCTATTCTCGCCATTGTCATAAAGCTATAAATTGGAATCTCTAATCTTTCTAGAAGAGACGCATCATCACTACCCTGATAGGCAAGTTTTGTTACGCTTAATTTACTAAGAAGAAAATCAATATCAATCTCTTTTGGAAATTCTTGTAATATATCATTTATTCGCTTAGTTGCTATACTGGATAACCCTGAATAATCTATTTTTTTATAAGGAACTTTAAAATTATAATCTTTCTGAGTAAATGGATAATTACAATTAGTAATAATGCCTACTTCATCTAAATGATTATAATTTTGTCGTATGATATTATTGCTTAATGTATGTAAAGCGTCTCTTAATTCTGTTTTCTTCAGAGCGTTATCTATATTTTTTGTTTCCTTTGCTTGAAAATAACGTATTGTTCCATCTTTCAATTTTACATCTATATCTTCATTTCCTTCATTATTTAATTCAGCAATTTCAGATATATGCATCAAAAAATAGTATAAAGCTGCCATATCTTGATAATTAAAACCTTTTCTAACATATGAAGCATTCGTTGGGAATCCATTCATTCTTACTTCTCCTAATATAGTAAATATTTACTTTCTCCTTACCACACTCATCACAATATTCTTACCATCCTTCAAAATAGCAGCGCGCAGGATAAGCAACATTACTACATAAATCAATATTCCACATACGACTTCTACTCCAAGCATTAACCAAGAGTTCTTAAGGTGAGTATTCATCCAAAAAACAGGAATAAACATTACTAAACCCGCTACAAAATATTTCCAAGTTTCTTTCAATAAAATTTTAAAACTTAATAATTTTCGTACTGCAATAAATTGATAAAGAGTTACACTGATCTCTGAAATTACGGTTGACCACATGGCGCCGTATAAGCCCCATCGATGAATTAATGGAATATTCAAGATAATATTAATAATTGCTCCAAAAGTAACAGATGCAGTGAACTCCTTATTTTTCTTCAAAGGTAACAAATACTGTACTCCTATAACATTACTCCAGGCAATCATTAAAATTACTATCGATTCAATTAACATAGCAGGTCCCACGGGCCCATAACCAGAACCATAGTATTTCACTGCCAAAGTTAACGAAACACTCGCTAAACCAAACATCATTGGATAAGCAATTGCAGATACAAAGTCAAAAGATTTATAAAGCATATTATTAACTTTTTCCATATTTCCTTTAGCTACAGCATTAGCAACGTGAGGTAACATCACAGTTCCTGTCGCTGTCACTAAGGCCAAAATAAGTTTTACTAGATTATCTGAATATTGATAATAACCCGAAGCAGTTTCATTTACCATTCCACCAAGCATTGTTTTATTTAATTGAACATACACTTGGGTAGCTATTTGAGGGATAAAAAGCTCCGCCATAGGTAGAAAATGACGCCATGGATTTAAAATATTAGGACTAACTTTTGGCAAATCCTTAATTATATTTGGCCACAAAGTAAGATTTCCAAATAAAGTCGATAATGCTAGAACAATGATATATAGCATTAAATCACTCGGATTTTTAATAAAAATAAAAATGGCCCCCATTGACAATATTTTTACAAAAGAATTCTTTAAAACTGTTACCTTAAAATCTTCAATTCCTTCATAAAACCATGAAATATCAAATGCCACAGCTACTAAATTAATGGATTGAGCCCACATATAATTGCTTTGACGTGTATAAAATATCAAAAATATTTCAAATACAATAAAAGATAGAAGCGTCATCAAAGTTTTTACAATCTGAATTTCCCAGAAAGTTTGAGACATTTTTCTTCTATCTTCACGAACATATGCTATCTGCCTATTTCCATAGTAACCTATACCCATAGTTGCAATTAAAATAAAATAATTGATTATTGAGTTAGTAAACGCATTAATCCCCACACCTTTAGGTGATAAAACTCTGGCTACATAAGCTGAGGTAATCAACGGTACAATAATAGCTAAAACTTGATACCCAATATTATATAGATAATTCTTTATTACTTTCATTATTTTATTTACCAATAGTGTTTTCTACACTCTTCAATGCTTCAGCAATAACTTGATCCATATTGTAGTACTTGTATTGACCTAAACGTCCACCAAAAATAACTTTATCTTGTTGTTCAGCTAGTTCTTGATATTTCTTATATAACTCATTATTGCGTTCATTATTAACTGGATAGTAAGGTTCATCTCCATGTTTCCAATCAGCTGGATATTCACGGGTAATAATAGTTTTATCTTTATCTCCCTTACCAAATTCAAAGTGCTTATGTTCAATTACACGAGTATATGGAATTTCACGTTCCGTATAATTAATTACCGCATTTCCTTGGTAATTACCTACATTCTTTTCTTCGGTTTCAAAACGCAAAGAACGGTATTCAAGCTCACCCAGTTGATAATCAAAGAACTTATCAATCATGCCAGTATAAACTACTTTATCGTAATTCTTAAGATACTCGTCTTTCTTATCAAAGAAGTCAGTATTCAACTTAACGGTAATGTTAGAATTATCTAGCATCTTTTCTACCATTTTAGTGTAACCACCAATTGGAATACCCTGATAATCATCATTGAAATAGTTGTTATCATAAATTAATCGAACTGGAAGACGCTTGATAATGAAAGCAGGAAGTTCAGTACATTTTCTTCCCCATTGTTTTTCAGTATAACCTTTGATCAATTTTTCATAGATATCTCTACCAATTAAAGAAATAGCCTGTTCTTCTAGGTTTTTGGGCTCTTTACCAGCCATCTCTTGACGCTGTTCATTAATCTTGTCAAGAGCTTCTTGTGGAGTTCTTACTCCCCACATTTCGCTGAAAGTATTCATATTGAATGGCAAATTATACATATGTCCTTTGTAATTGGCCACTGGACTATTAGTATAACGGTTAAAATCAGCAAATTGATGAACATAGTCCCATACCTTCTTATTAGAAGTATGAAAAATATGGGCCCCATATTGGTGTACTTGAATTCCATCTATTTCTTTTGTATAAATATTTCCTGAAATATGATTTCTTTTTTCAATTATGGTTACTTGATATCCCCTATTAGCAGTTTCATATGCAAAAACAGTCCCATACAATCCCGCTCCAACTATCAATATCTTTTTATTTTTCACCGACTATAACCTCTTATAATATTTTTTTGACTACAAAGTTTTTATTATTTATAAAGAATTAATTTAATTATATTCTTTTATGAATTTTATTTATTTTCTTTATCACTTTTGCTGGATTTCCAACCACTATTGAATTACTTGGTATAGATTTAACTACCACACTACCTGCACCGATTATAACATTATCACCAATTGTACAATTTCCTAGAATTATAACATTTGCACCAACAGATACATTATTTCCTATTATAGGCGTTTTTCCATCAACGTGACCAATGGTAATCGAATGTCTAATATCAAAATTACTTCCAATTTTAGCCCCACTTCCTATAACTATCCCTCCATAGTGGTTTATTGCAAATCCACCTTTAATCTGTAGTTTATAACCAATTTGAATACCATACTTCACTTGTAATTTTCTATATTTTAATCTCGCCATAAACAAAATCATTTTAGAAAATCTTTTTGTAGAAAGATATTTACATATTCTCATCCAAGTAGTTACTTTAAAGCCTGGAGTTTTTATATATCGTACTAAAAAGTTTTTTAAACTTACCGAAGTTAATGAATTATCATAACCTACTACATCACTCTTTATTAATTGCTTCAATGGAGAATATTTCATTATTGTTCTCCCTGGTCGTAGAAAAGCTACTAAACCATATTAGTAAAAAAATCAAAATATAATTGTACGTAAATGCCGTTGTAACAAATAAATAAAATGTCATTACTACAAAAATTTTTTTAAGGCCGTCCTTAGTTAGTAAACCTTTAAAAAATGATCCAAAATATAGTATACCTAAATATAATCCTCCATTTGCCAATACTTCAGTTATAGAATTACTAAAACCAGGATTCCCCATCCTCCATAGTTCCATATTATTTCTTAAAGCATTGGAATTTGAAATTCCGGTTCCAAAAATAATATGTTGAGTCCATGTTTTTAATCCCACTCTATAATCATCAAATCTCACATCAACTGAACCACTACCATAAATTCTTTTTTGATTAAAAAGAACTATTAACAGTAAACTTCCCACAATTAAAATAGGAAGAATAAATATTAAATAAGAGATATTAAAAGAATTTTTCTTTTTTAAACGATCTATCCAATGTCCTAAAATTAAGATAGTTAAAAAGATGTAGCCTGTAGTTGTAAAAGTACTTGCTAGAGAAAAAACTAAAATTGTATTTTTTAAAACTAAATTTTTGGAACTACTATTTATTCCAATTAAAAGAGCCAATGAAAAGTTTAAAGCAGCCATTGGACCTTCAGTAAAAATTGCAGTATTTCTAATAAAAGTTCCTATAATACTATTAACACTTTGGGTTTCATAATATACATTAAAGTAACTATTAACTAAATGAGGAATTCCATCGAAAGCACCCCAAAAAGATTCTACAGTCCCAGTTGGCGAAATTAATCTAAATAATGAACCCAATACCCAAAATAATAAAGAAATTAATCCAATAATTATCATCAAATTCCAATAAGATATTAAAATACTAGGAATTCTCTTATTTTCCAACTTTATTAACCAAAAAAATAAAACTACTACTATCAGTAATCTAAGAGCAAATAACTTAGTATTAGGATATGTACTAAAAAAGATAAAAAGGCCCAAATAAACTATAATAAATAAACTATCTATCAGAATTGAAGATAGATTAACCTGATTTTTAGATTGAGTTAATAACAGAATTATATTTATGAGAGCAGAAGCAACTAATATAAAATACGTTACTGTATTTAATACTTCATTATTCAATCCACTTGCCCAAATAGATTGACAATTATAAATTAGTATAGCTGCTATTATATAATTAAAGAAGTTATATATTCGTCCTATTTTCAAAACTTATCTCGCTTTCTCCTCTCACCACACCAATATCGCTATTGTATTTTATCCAAAGCTTTATTTAAAAAGTATCCTTTTATTATTTTTTTTCTTAATTTTAATTCATTATTGACCATTTGAGTATAGTCATCCGGTGTTATATTCCTTAATTTATTCTCTAATTCATTTAGATTAGAAATAGTAATTCCTATTTTATATTTCTTTACTAGATCGGCCATTGCAGCATTTTTCCAAATAATTATTGGTAACTTTGCTACGATGTACATTGACACCTTATGAGGATTATTTATAGAAAGATACTTACCAAAGTATCCTTCACACGTTTTAGTACTCGGTCCATCCCATACTAATCCATATTTTCCTTTGAGCCGGCAATGAATAATACTTGATGGATATGCTCCATTATAATTTAAAGAAGTATATTTTTTATTTTTATTAAATCCTATTCCATATAAATTTACCTTTATTTGTTTAAAAACAGAATCAAGTTTATATATAAACTTTGATTTTTCTAAATTTCCAGCAAAACAAATTTCTTCTCTATCATTTATATGGTCATTTATACTATCTATATCTATCAGATAATCAAAAATTTCTAAATTAATTATTTTTTCTTCGGCTATTCCTTGTTTTATAAAAAAATCTGTCATTTTAGTATTATGTGAAATAATGTATTTAGCAGATTTTATTCTTTTAATTTCTTTTTTAACATTGCCATCGTATCTCAAAGTAGCTATATCATGAACTAATAAAATAACCTTTTTTCTTTTTTCAATTACTTTTAATAATGGATTAAAACCAACAGGTAGTGGGTATTGAATTAAAATATAATCCTGCTCTCGTACTTTACCCAATACGGACAAAATCTTGTATATTTTCTTTAAATGATTATTTCCAATATATGAATAAGGGAACAAGGGTATCATATCTCTCTTTTTTAATATCTTTTCTGCGTCTATTCGAGCTTTTGATCCCGCAGTTTTATTATCGCCAATTTGTTCACTAAAATAATAAATACTCATTTTATATCTCTTCTTTTAAATATTGTTCCTTCAATTTACCAAATACAGTTAAATTTCCATTTACATCTTTTTCAGAATAATTTTTATGAAAATTCAATTTATTAAAAGTATTATTTTTTAAAAAAACATCTATATTTTTATCATATTCGGTATTTAATTTTTTTACTAAACCTAAAACGTCTTTTTTATTATTAAAAAAAGTATCTATTTCTTTCTTTAACCAATTATTATGTTTTATTGCAATATAAAGAATATTTTCTACTAAAAGATAATTAATAAGATCATCTTCTTTTAAAATATATGTTTCTAGCATCTTTTTACAAAAAGAAAATATCTTTCTACTTTTTGGAGAATCATTTCTTCCCATAATAAATGGAGAAATTTTTCCACTAATATCTTTTTTTTGAGCCTCGGTTCTTACTACTGTAAAAAAATCCTTAGAGAATATGCTTTGAGGAATAGGATGAGATACAAAAACTGTTGCATCCAACCATAAACAATTATATTTTTCTAATAAAGAATAGCGAATTAAATCAGACTTTAATTGCATTGAAAATATACCATTATCAAATTTTCTTTCTATCTCTTTTGGAAATTTGGGTATCCATTCATATAAATTATGATCATCTAACACAATTACTTCATGATCAGCAGAATTATTTTTAATACTCGAAATACACAGCTTTACTAAATCAGGGGCATTTTTTTCTCCTTGATACCACAAAACAAAAATTTTACTTCTTTTCATTTTCACTAAAAAAACTCCTAATTATTAAACTATAGTTATTATTCAAATATGTATCTATTTTTTTATCTTTTTTTTGTGTCAATATATGTTCAAATTTAGAATTAGATCTATGACAAAGTTTTATTAATACTAATAAAAGAACATAGGTGTATCCATATTTTTTATTTTCTTTTTAGTTACTGTTGTTTTAATAAAAATAATAAAATTATTTGCTAACGATTTAAATTTTGACATTTGTAGTATTATTTCCAATATTCAATATTAAGTTCTGATATAAAGTTTGTTGTTTACTATTTACATTAAAATTCATCTTATAACTTAATTTATACAAATAAGTATCCTTAAAGTATTTACATTTTTTTACCGGAATATTTAAATATTTTCGTAAATCAAATACATGTGAATTATTTTTAGGAATATTATCAATTATCAATCTCACTTGATTATTAGATTCATATGCAAGTAATATAAAATAGTCTAAAAGAATATAATCAACCATATAATTATATTTTTTAAAGTATATATTAAAAGCATTAACCAAATATTTCATAATGATTGATCCTTGAATAGCCTCCATACAAAAAGTCGTCCATCGTCCGTGAGAAGGATCATTTGTATAATTCTCTGTTTTTATACTATAAAATTCTTTTTTCAAGATAGAATTTTGAATTTTTTTAGTAGCTAAAACTGTAGAGTCTATCCACATTCCCCCATAATTAAATAGTAAATTAACACGAATAATATCAGAAAAATGAGTAAATGATATTTTTTCTTCTTTAAATTTTTTTACTATTTCTTTTTCTAAAGTTACATATTTCAAATAATTGTCTTTGGTTATTACTACTACCTTTTTATTTTCATCACGTAGTTTTTTTATACAAACTTTTACAATATCAGGGGCATTCTTTTCACCTTGCCACCACATGGTCCAGATTGTGTTATTAATCTCTATACTTTTATTAATTGGATTGGGTTGAAGACTTATTTTATATGCTTCATTCCAAATATTTTCTATCAAAAATTTTTTTATTATATTTTCATTTTTTAAATTTATTTTTTTCCCGATCCAAGTATAATTTTTAAAAAATAGCCTTCTAATTGATTTACTCAAAAATATTTTTAGCCCAAACTCATTAATATATGTAATTTTTTTCATTTTTATAATTTCTTTTTTCTTAATTTCAATAATAATGGTATAAATAACGGACAAACTCTCATCATTGTAGCTCTAAGCCTATTTTGTTTCGACGTTGATACATTCCATGCAATAAGGGCCTGTTTTTTTGTAACTTTCATAATCCTATCAAATATATCAGGGTATTTTTGTTGTGCATTTGCTAATACCATATTATCGTATACATCCGAATTAGTTCGCCACCATGCGAAATTCCATGCATTTATTAATTGTTCAGAGGGATTATCATCTAATTTATTTTTTATTTTTTTAATTGCATATAATCCATTTTCCCACTTCTTCATTGAAAATCGTGTAGTTGCACTAGTTTCATTATCACGACGATAATAATAAATTTTTTTATCTGAAACAACTACTTTATTAGCAGCCATAAATGCATCGAAATTAAAATTAAATCCTTCTCCTATATACAGTTCCGTATCAAATTTTATTTTATTTTTAATTAAAAAGTCATGCTTAAATAATTTACTATAAACTCCAATCGGTATGTTATATGTAAGTATATCTCTTGCTGCATCTTTACCTGACACCAACATTTCATTATTCTTTTTAACCTGTTTTTTATTGAAATTGCTATACATTTTTCGTGTTAATGCAATATCTGCATGATAACAAATTAATAACTTATATAAATAACTTACATAATCTGTCGTAAGAATATCATCTGCATCAGAAAAACATATATATTCTCCATTAGCTCTTTCCAACCCATAATTTCGTGTATCACTAACACCCGTATTTTTTTTATGATATACATTAATTCTTTTATCTTTTTCAGAATAATTGTTCAAAATTTTTAAAGAACTATCTTCTGAACCATCATCAATTAGAATAATTTCTAAATTTTTGTAGTTTTGATTTAACAGCGAATCTAAGCACAGTGATAAATATTTTTCATCATTATAAACAGGTACAATGACCGAAATTAATGGTTGTTTCTTCATTTATTATTTTCCTTTAAAATTTTTTGATATTGTTTGTCTAAAATATCTACATCATTTTTTATACGATAATGATCTATAGCAGAAATATTTTCCTTAAAAAAATTATTTCTATCTTCTAATGAAGAGTTCATAATCGTTTTAGTCCATTTTTTTGGTGCATTATTTAATGACATAAATTTAAGATTCTTAGATAATTGAACTTCTGGTGTTATTACATCAGATACTAAACATGGTAGTCCAGAAATTTGTGCTTCTATCAAAGTCAAAGGTAATCCTTCAAATCTAGATGGAAAAACAAAGTAATCCATAGCTTGATATAAATCATTTGGTTTATTAGTTTCTCCATAGAGAATAATATTTTTTGAAAATTTTTTATAAATTATACTATTTCTAAACTTTTCAAAATCTGGACCATTTCCCACTAAAAGTAACTTTGCATTTTTCTTTTGTTTGAGTATCTCTTCAAAAACTGCTAAAAGAAATTTATGATTCTTTTGATAATTAAATCTTCCAACATGTCCAATAACAAAACTTTTATCTAGTTTCAATTCTTTTCTTATAAAGTTTCGTTTAACAGGATCAAATTTAAACCTATCTACTTCTACTCCATTTGGAATTATAGTAAACGGTTTATCCCCAAATAACCATTTCCCAGCTAATTTTCCACAAGCAAACCCATCAGTATAAGAAAAATTAAAAATTGGTTTCATCATTTTATGTATTCTCATACTGGTACTCGTAGTATTATGACTATGCGCTATACGAATTTTTATCCCACTTATTTTTGCTAAAAAAAGTTCCATTCCAATAGAAGCGTTACTTCCATGAACATGAACTATATCAAAATGATGAAATAATAAGTATTTGTATAATCCGTAATAAAATCTTACTGGACTTTCTTTTCTTGGAGCTAACTCAATAATTTGTACTTTTTTTCTCTTACAAATATTTCTATATTTTTGAGCCACGCCTTTTCCTACTATTAGAGTTACTCTATATTTATCTAAATCTAAATACGAAATATAATTCATAATAACTGTACTAATCCCGTTTAATTTAAGATTAGTGGCTATCATGGCCAGTTTGATTCTTTTATTTGACATAAATCCTATCACTCAACTTCTACTAACTGTTTTTTTAGATACTCTAAAGTTTTATGTCTTTCGTCTGAGATTATATTATCAACTTTTAAATAATCAATTTTATTATTTAAAATAGTATCCAACTTATCAATAGTATCTAATCTCTGATTATTTAAATTCAATCTATTTAAAAGGTCTGTAATCTTCTCTGAATTACCATAGCCTTGATTTCTAATTAAAGTTGCGAATCTTTTATGATTAATAATTGACATTATCGTTCCATGAAAAGTATCTGTAATTATATATTTAGCATTTTTAAAGTATTCGAGAACCTCAAACGGCTTACAATTAATAAAATAATCACAATAATGTTGTATTCCGCCTATACAAAGGATCTTTAATTCTTTTTTATCTGCAAATTCTCGTATTCTTTTACATTCTGCTTGAGAAAAGCGACCGTTATAACCATATAAGATCAAATAATTATATTCTACATTTATATTAGGAATAGATTCATATCTCATAAAATCGTAAATTAGAACCGGATCCAAATTTATATTTACTTCTTTGTTTGTTAAAGATTGAATAATATCTAATGAATTTTCATCTCTAACTGATAAAGCATCAAAATTATTAATCCACTTTTTTATAGACTGATCTTTATTATATTTCTTTATTTTTTTTAAAGTAGTATTTCCAAAAGAAGCAGCATAAGAAATTAATCTTTCGGCCTCTGAATTAACTCCAAATAAATCTCTCGAGAAACCTACATTTGGATTACTTTGGATACAATTAAATACTTCATCACTGCCGATAATCAACAAGTCAAGATTTTTGGTATCAAAATTTTTTTCTGATTTTAAATCTAAAAGAGGAAAAATTGTCTTACCATAGTTTCTTTTATAATTGATATAATCTAATTTAGATTTGATTGAAGCCTTAATCTTTAAGGTTTGAAAAACCTTTTTTAATTTTCTAACTAAATTAGTCCCTCTCTCTGTACTTATAATTGGCTTTCCAGGATGATAATCAACAAATTTGACTTGAGCATCTAAGGATTCAATTATTTTTTTTAATCCGTATGCCTGCAAAAAAGAACCATAATTGTAAATCCTTTGCATAGACATAATTCCCACTTTTTTCAAATTAATTCTCCATTAAATTATTTATAATTTTTTCTAACTTCTCATTAAATTGCTTATTATTGCTATTTTCACCAGCATTTTTAGTTTTAGCAATTTCATCATAATCATCAATTGTCTTCTTTAAATCATCAATCTCATAAGCAGGAATAATATTGTTCATTCTCTTTGCAATTAATTTAGTAACATCGACCTGATGATTATTTACATGCTCGTGAAATTTTTCTTGTCTTGGGACAACGATTGGAATTTTTCCAAATTGAAGAGCTTCAATAAAACTAGATGGTCCACCATGTGTAATCACTATTCGAGCATTTTTTAATGCTTCTTGCATTTCATCATAGGACATCATTTTATATGCTTCACAATGCTCAGGAATATAAGTACTAAACCCTATTTGAACAATAACTTTTTCTTGGATATCACCCTCAGCTACTAAGTCATCAATTTTTTTAACCAACCTATTAAAAGGTTGTTCATGTGTTCCAACAGTTACAAAAATCATTAAAAAATACTCCCTAAATTGATTGCTTTAGGATAAACTTTTTTCATTTCTTCCCATTCAACAATAAAACGATCGGTAATTGGATAAACAAGCTTTCCTGTTATAGTGGGTTTGTCATATCTATCAAATACCTCAATATATATAGTCTTTGCCCCCATTAATTTTCCGATATAAAAAAAAGGAACTGCTACTGCAGCTCCACTAGAAATGATAACGTCAGGACGTTCCTTGCGGAGCACTTTAATAGCTAGGAAAGTATTTTTAATCAAATTCTTTAGGTTTCTATTTGTAGGATAATAACAGCCATACATCTTCTCACCATTAAGCTTACTTCGCGCATCTTCTTTATCAAAAGTTACCCAAAATCTATCTTTATTTTTCCAAAAAGGCTTCAACATGTATAAATGGGTTAAATGTCCACCACTCGAACCGACTAAACATACTTTCATATTTGCTTTTTTTTCTCCAATTCTAATACCCACTATTTGGTTTAAACAATACACCAACAGTCTTAAAGATAATTCCCATATCATAGAAAAATCCACTGTTGTTAATATAGTCTAAATCTAATTCTACCATTTCGTCAAAGTTAGCATCATTACGCTTAGTTACTTGCCAAAGACCTGTACAGCCTGGAGTAACTTTTAAACGTTGTTTATCATAATCAGTATATTGCTCAACTTCAGATGGCAACGGTGGACGTGGTCCGACAAGCGACATATCACCCTTAAAAACATTAACTAATTGCGGTAATTCATCTAAAGAATGCTTACGAATAAACTTACCGATCTTAGTAATGCGGGGATCATCTTTAATCTTAAACATCGCCCCATCGACTTCATTTTGATCTTCGAGCTGCTTGACCATCTTATCAGCGTTAGGGATCATCGAACGAAACTTGTACATTTTAAAGAGCTTACCATCTTTGCCCACACGCGCTTGATTATAGAAAACTGGACCGCCATCTTCATGATGGACTTTGTAAGCAACCCAGGCAAAAACGGGAGAAAGTGCAATTAGCCCTAATCCGCTGCCTATAATATCAAACCCGCGCTTAACAAAATGATAAAAAGGACGAGGACCAACTTTACTAGGTGAAAGCTCTACCTGCTTAAACTCCGTAATTGTTCTCCCCCCCCTTTTTTTCTAAAAAATCCAAAATTTCTTTTTCTTTTTTAATGGTTTCCAGTCTAAATCCACTTGCTCTCCATTAATGAAGTTCTTGGCATTTTGTTGGAATACCGTAACTAAACTTTTGTCTTGTTTAGCAAGCTTTTGGTAAGCTTGCGTCATTTTTGATTCACGTTTAGCTAAGCTGTGAGCATCAGAAGCAAAAGTTGCTACCTGGCCTGCAGCAATTAAACGTTCACTCAAATCAGCAATTTCTTTACCAAAAACTCCGATATAAGAACTAGCAGTAACCTGTGTCAAACAGCGTTGCTGTAAGAACTCAGCTAAAATTTCTGGTTCATGTAAGATCCGATTATTACGTTCTGGATGGACAATGATTGGTGTAATTCCCCGACCTAATAAATTAAAGGTCATACTTTGTGCGTAAGTTGGTACATCTTCACTGGGAAATTCCAGTAGCATATACTTGCCATCTTCATCACAAAATAAAATATCATCATTGTCCAAAGCATCAGGAATATCAGCTGATAAGCGTACTTCTTGACTTGGATAAACGGTCAGTGGAATTTCAGCTTCATCAAGAGCTTCTTTGAACTCACTAGTTAATTTAATCACATCACTCTTGTGATTATTATAACGTCCATTTAGATGGTGTGGTGTCATCAAAGCATGAGTAATACCATCTTTTACTGCTGTTCGCGCCAGGTCTAATGAAGTTTCCATATCAGGCGACCCATCATCAATTCCTGGTAAGATATGTGAGTGAATATCTACTAAGACCATTGTTTAAGCCTTCTTAGTATCTTGTTCATAACCATAGCCGTAGCCATAACCGTATCCGTAACCATAGCCATCAGCACCAGTACGAACATCATTCATGATATAACCCAAAATTCTAGTCTTAGTGATCTCAAGCATTTCTACCGCACGCTTGATCCCAGCCTTTTGCGTTACACCTTGCCGAGCTACGAGGACAATTCCATCCATTTCACCAGCTAGAATTTGTGAATCAGAAATTTCAAGAATTGGTGCCATATCAAAGATTACGACATCATAGTGACTTGAAACATTCTCTAAGAATGCCTTCATTCTTTTTGATGAAAGTAATTCTGCTGGGTTTGGTGGAATTGGACCAGAAGTTAAAACTGACAAGTTAGGAATTACATCAGCATTAACTACTTGGTTCATGTAGATTTCATCAGCTTCTGATGTAAGGACAGTTGTTAAACCAACAACATTTCTTAATTCAAAGGTCTGATGCATGGTTGGGCGGTGCAAGTCGGCATCAATTAATAATACCTTCTTCCCTGCTTGGGCCATCGTGATTGCTACATTAGCACTCACAGTTGACTTACCTTCAGAAATGTTAGCTGAGGTAAAGGCAATTGTTTTAACCTTTTCATCAACACTCATAAAGTTGATGTTAGTTCTGATGGTTCTAAATTGTTCTGCAATTGGGCTCTTAGGTTTTGCGAGCGTGATTAATTTGGCACCATGCTTCATGGTTTCATTGGTACCACGTTTTTTCTTAAATAAAGCCATTGATGTCCTCCTTAAACACGTTTATTACGACGATTACCCTTATTCTTATCCTTGTTAAGACTGAAGCTGTTAGATAAGTTGAAGTGAGTAACCGTACCTAAATTGGTCAAACCTAATTCATTGCTTAAGTAATCATCCTCACGCACAGTAGTGTTCATGGCATCACGCGTAATAATAATTGCAATTGCGATAATGAAACCTAAGACTAAGCCACCAAGGGTGAACAACTTAGTATTAGGGAAACTCTTTACACCCTTACTTGCATGAGAAACAATAGTCACATTGTTTACATTCATGATCTTAGGAATCTTTTTCTTAAATGAGTTAGCCACTGCATTCGCAATTGCCTTTGATTGGTCAGGGGTAATTGCAGTTGCAGTTAAAGTGAAGACTTGAGAATTTTGTTGGGTTTGGACACTAACAGCCTTATTTAATTCTTTAGCTGAATAGTCGTAACTTTGACCATCACGTTCAGTCACAGCTGGTTGAGCTGCTCGTACTCGACGCCGAACACCATCTGCACCAACAACATATTTTGCTTTTTGTGCTTTCTTCACTACCTTAACTGGGTTAGCAAGATACTTAGAAGCATCATTCAAAATTACCGGACTAGTGATAATGTCCTTATAAGTATTGATCATTTGCACGTCGGCTTGTTGAGCATTGTAAAGCGCGTTGGGATCACGGTCTTTCTTCTGGTTAACCAGAATTTGCGCACTAGAACTATATTTTGGTTGAATAGCAAATTCTGCAACTGCAAAACCAATAATTCCTAAACCAACAGTCCAAATAATCACTGATAAGATATGTTGTTTAAATAATCGCCATAAGCGCAACAAATCAATTGAATTACTTTGTGCTGCGTTGTTGTTATTTTCCAATCCTATTCTCCATCCTCTATTACGGTTGCTTTGCTTAAACCTAAGTTTGAGCGAATTTCGTTACTTACGCGTTGGCGTTCCTTTTGGTTGATGTATTCTTCTTCCATCTGACCAAATCTTGGCGTATCAATCATTTGACCATGACCTTGGGCGTGATCAGTTGAAGTATGGTCAGTTGCCTGACGGTAATTCATTGCAATCTTCATCATTTGACCCATGGTCAAATCAGTTTGCATGTTAGAAGACATTGAATCTAAGAACTTCTTATTTAATAAGGTAGTTGGTGAAACTGACTTCTTAAGCAAAGCTACGATGACACGACGTTCACGATCTTGACGACCATAGTCATTATTTGGATCACCATGACGCGTTTGGGTAAAGGCCAAAGCTTTTTTACCATCAAGGTGGTACTTGTGACCCTTAACGAACTTGTAACCCATGTTTTCGAAAGTTAATGGTGAAACAACATCGATACCACCGACTTGATCAACACCCTTAACTAAACCTTCCATATTAACTAAGATGTAGCCATCAATTGGAACACTATAGTATTTATCAAGAGTCTTAATGGTTTCAGCTACGCCACCTTCAGCATAAGCGGCATTAATCTTAGTAAAACCATCTTGGCTGTAACCTGGAAGCTTAGCTTTCATATCACGAGGAATTGAAACAATCTTAGTTTGATTAGTCTGAGGATTGATGCTGACCATCATGATCGTATCGGTTCTACCTTTATAATCACGACCCATTGCACCAGTATCAGTACCTAATAGCAAAATATTGATTGGTTTCTTTTCATCGAGTAATTTATCAAGCTTTGCCCGATTCTTATTGCTTTGATTTGTTTTAGCAACTGGTGAGTAAGAACCATTAGTAGCATCCCGCAAGTTCTTATACATAAAGCCACCAACTAAAACCGCCGCAACAAAAAGCACGACAATAATACCGCCTAGCCACCACCAGAACTTTCTCATACGGTGGTGATGGTGATGATGTCTCTTCTTTACATTTTTCTTTTTATTTTCATCCATGTAAAAATTAACTCTCTTCTCTCAAGATTGCTTAAACATAAATGTTGCTATGAAAAGTTTACAATAAATTTAAGAATTTTACACCCTAAATTTCAAAAATGTTATTAAGAAGTCTCATCTGCAAATTTTCTAGACTCTTATTCTTATACCTTTAGCAGCTACTTTGAATATACAAATCTTTTAACTTAACAAAATTAACAAACTATTTCAGTTATAGTTTGCTATAAGCGTTATTTTATCAATCACATTAAATTTAGTTATAGAAAAAACGATACTTCGTTTTTGAAGTACCGTTTTTAATTCTTAGCTTTCATTTCATTACTTTCTTTTTTGTTAGCAGTTAATCTTAAGATAGTAATTACTAAGCCAATTGCCATGTTCACAATTGAAAAAATTAAGCTAATTCTTTTTAAAGTTGAAATTTCTTTATCTTTTTTTGTCATTTCTTCCACTCCACTTCTATTTTTATATTTTTATTGTACCCCTGCACCATTTATTCTTCTAGCAAAAAAGACAGCTTTTTTAGCTGCCTAGTGTATGTGTCCCTTTATTCAATTTATAGTTGTGCTCTTAGTTTTAAGAGTAGCTTTTTCTTCATTCTTTGCAAGCTGATGCGGGGAATCCCACATTCTTGGGCTAACTGGGTTACTGTCTTGTTGGCAAGTAAATGTTCAAAGAGCAAAGCATATTCAATTGGATTTAGCTTTTTGATTTCATCTTTTAAAACCACCAAGTTATCCCAATCAAGTTC
This sequence comes from Lactobacillus sp. PV034, assembly GCF_014522305.1. NCBI lineage: Bacteria > Bacillati > Bacillota > Bacilli > Lactobacillales > Lactobacillaceae > Lactobacillus > Lactobacillus sp. PV034. Next base: position 536,581 of record NZ_CP041982.1, read on the forward strand.
TGGCTGATAGAGCTCATAACTTGCTTCTAAATCAGTATTACGCTCATCATGTTTTTGTACTTTACGCAAAGAATCAATGGTCTGCCAGATAATTTTTCTAAAGGCTAACTTATCGACTTCTGCTTGGTCCTTATCTGCCCACTTATCTAACATCTGGGCATAAAGAACCACGCCATCCTGCAATAAATCTTAGTAATTAATATAATCACGACGCACCGAAGCTGCTTTTAAGGCTCCGGCAACTAACTTCTTATTGTTCCAAGCTTTCATAAAACTTATTTGACTAATCATTGTGTGACAATCTCCTTAATTTCTTGTCACAAGCGCTTGTGCACTATTAGATTAGCAAGGATCAATTTTTGATAAAAACCAAGGTGAATTGCAGTTAAACAGACATCCCTCTTAAAAAGTTATCTCATTACTACATTCAAGTTTTCCTATAAGTGACGGCTAAAATCCTTTTTACCTTGGGACAAAAAAATCAGCAAACTTAGTTGCTGATCTAATTATTATGCTATTTTTGCTTCATAAAATTGTAAGTCGCCTTACCATCAAGACTAGTGTAAAGAATTTTACTTTGATCTGTAGGGTCAATTAGTGAAATTGGCTCATGGACCTCTAAAGTATCATAAATATTACTGGAAAGATCATCAAGAACTTTAGTTAATTGCCTCCATCCCTCCGGATCTACTCCTTCTTTTATTTCAGTAATATTCTCTTTTACATTTTCCCTAAGTGGTAGGAAAGTGAACATTTTCTTATTCTCATCGTAGCCAAATTGAACCTCGCCGTTAAAGTTATCATTCAATTGCTTTACTGCTTCATTAATCAAGAATTTTTTGCTTGCTTTTTCCCTATAAGCTTGACTAACATGCCCCGTAGCAAAAGCCTCGATATATTTATCTTCTTTCACTTTATATGGTTTAATATCAGCTTGTTTTACTGCTTGATCAAGTTCTTTTGTAATTTTAAGTTCACTGTATTTTACGTTATAGCCAGTAACAGCAAATATCTTAACTTTCATATATTTATGCTCATAGAGATTTTGATTTTGTAAAAGAACTAAACCGATTGAAATACATAATTTAAATTTATGATTCTTTACTTTGGCATAGCTTGTATCTTCACTAGAACCAAGGTTAGAAAATTTACTACGTCCTACTATAGGTGCCTGTGCCATCACTTTTGCACCATCAGGTGCATTGGTTGTTCCTGTTACTTCAACAATTGAACGAATATCAAGATCTGATGTTTTCACACTTTTTATCTTTGTTGAATAAACTGTTAATCCCTTATAAGTAGTACCACCACTACTTATGTTTTTCTTAGTGCCACAGGCAGCACTTACGATCCCAATCAAGACTACTATCGCCACTAAAGAAAAATATCTTAATTTTTTCACAACTTTTATCCTCATTCTTCCTTAAAATAACTTGCATTATTTTATCCTTTCTAAGAATAAAAAAACAACCAGCAAATTTACTTGCTGATTGCTGTTAAATCTTAATAAATTGAATCTTGACGTTTGCTGATTCTTTTCAATAATTTTAGATCACTTTCATTAACTGGCACATCGAACAGGTGGCTAATGGCACGTCCAATTTGTTTGAAATCAAGATCTTCTAGTTTAGTAATAATCTGTTTTAGCATCACTTCGTCATAAGTAATGAGCCGGCGTGGCATTAAATAGGCTTCATCATCTAAAATAGATGACGATCGTTTAAGACGCTTACAAGCACGTAAGTGCAAACCCAATTCATGCAAACTCTCTTTAATAATCTGACCCAAAATCCAGTTATGGGTAATCCCTTCGCCCAATCTTGCTGGCAAATGACGACAACAATTATTAAATTCAAAGCGATATCCCACCGTGGTAATAAATGAGATTTCTTGCTTATTTACTTGATAATCACTAATATGGTGCAAGCTAATCCAATCAGTATTCTGATCAAAATAGCCATTTAGTGAGAAATAGGCAGTTTGCCAGACGGAAATGATATGGTGATATTTAAAGCCGAGCATTTCATTAATATGTTTTTGAAAACTAGCACCGAAAAGTAATTTATTCCTAAAAAAATCGTGCACTAGCTGACGACTAGATTTTCTACTTAATACAATTCCTCTTTCTTGATCAAAAATGACGGTCTGATATTTACCTAACAAAGGCTCCTGCGAAAAGTCATATAAAGCAATCATCTGCGGATTTATGCTATAAGTAGAATCCTCATGCATCCGAGCTAAACTTCCTGCTTGCTTAACAATTGCTCGCTTAACCTTCTCCTTTGACCAAATCTTCTCTTGGGGCAAGCCAGCTTGGTATAAACTTAAGTCAGTTTGTCCTATCATGTTTTTCTCCTTTACAATATATTTTTCTCAAAAAATAGCATAGCAAGAAAGAAATTTAATAGGAACTGTTATTTTTGATCTTACCCAAAATGGATAAAACCCTGCACAAGTTACACGTTTTGGTTAAAAATTAGTCCTTTACTCATTTCTAGAGAAAGAAAAAAAGTTACTAGAAAATTCTAGTAACTTTTTAATATTTTTACCAAACGAATAAGCCCATCATTCCAGCAGTTAGCAATGATACTAAGATACCAGAAAGTAATAAGTAAGCAACGTTCTTAGAAATAAGATTATTCTTTTCTTTGTTAACAATTCCCTTGAAACATCCGATAATCATACCCAAAGTTGAGAAGTTAGCAAAACTAGTTAAGAAGGCCGTTAAGACTGCTTGGTAGTGAGGAGCATAAGATTTAACATGACCTGTTACTTGTCCCATTACCACAAACTCGTTAGTAACTAACTTGGTACCCATATGTTGGGCAAATTGGAGGGACTCAGTTGGGTTAAGTCCAGTTAGCCATGCAAATGGATACATTACGATTCCCAATAAGTGTTCAAGTGAAAGCCAAGGATTAATAAGTCCTAAAAGCTTGTTGATTAAGTCTGCTAAAGCAACAAAGGCAATAACATTAGCAGTAATAATTAAAATCAACTTACCTGCACCAAGGATTGAATCACCTAAGAAGGAGAAGAAAGGTTCCTTACCAGGAGTTGGTTCTTCAGCAGCTTTACCACCTTCAACTTCTTCTTCCGCAACTATTTCGCTACTCTTCATTGTCGCAATGGTATCTTCTTCAGGGGTAACCTTGATTGGATTAAGCATTGCAGTAACAATCAAAGCATTAATTACGTTTAATGGGACAGCGGTCAAAATGTATTGACCAGGCATCATTTTGGTATATGAACCAATAATTGAAGCAGTAACGCAAGACATTGACATCATGGCCAAAGTCAAATTACGTTTAGCGTTGATTTGCTTTAATTGTAAAGCGGAAACAGCTAAGGCTTCAGTGTTACCTAAAAACATCATTTCAACAGCGAAGAATGATTCAAATTTAGGTTGACCAGTAAGTTTAGATAAGCCCTTGCCAATCCACTTAACAATCCAAGGTAAGATACCAATATAAGTCAAAATATCAAATAATGGTACAATCATTAAAATTGGCATCAATACTTGGAAGAACCAATCCATTTGCTTGACATTCACCATACTTGGGAAGGCAAACTCAATTCCTTTGTAGGCAACATCCATCAATTCGTTAAAGCCACTAGCTGCTCCTTCAACAATGGCACGTCCAATAGAAAAACTAGTCAAGAACCAGGCTAAGATCAGGTTAAAGATAACCATGGTAATAACCCCACGCCAATTGATGGCTTTTTTATCCTTAGAAAAGATAAAACCGATCAAAAGAAAAATCAACACACCGACAATATTGATCGCTAAATACATCATGACCCTCTCTCATAGATAATCTCAAAATATTTTAATTTAAATTAATGTAAGTTTAGCCGAATATTAGCCAGCTGTAAACCTTAAATTGTTACTTTTTTGGATATTTTTATGAGAAAGTGTTTCACCTTAATCTAATAAAAGAGATCCAGCTTTTACTGGACCTCTATTACTTATTCAATATTTGCGTTAATTCTTGTTCAAAAACTGGTAACCAAAGCTTCAAGTACCCTTCTCGTGTTGGATGAATATTATCAAACATCGCATTTGGATGGGCAGACGTTGCCGCCATTAAAGCTTGATTATTGAAAAGATCAATAACTTTAAAATGCCACTTTTCTTGGATCTTTTTCAATAAGTCCACTAACTCTTGATATTGTTCAACAGGCTCTATTTGCGGACAAGTATAAAACACCAAGGGACAATCTAGTTCAGTAGTTATATAACGTGCTACTTCTTCAATGGCACCAAGCGTTGTCTCGCAGTCAAAATTTTCCTTTTGGCTAGCTGGTGTAATCTTACCGAGTTCTTTGTCATTTTTATAATCATTAGTCGATAGCTGACAAACAAAAAGATCATAATTCTGCTTTTGGTCAAAATCATGATAAAGGCGTTCAAGATAACCATCTTCAGTTAAACCTGCTAAGGTTGTCCCCGAAATAGCTGACTTAGTTATGGCAACCCCATCTTTAGCAGCCAAGTAATCAACAAATGACACATCTTTAGCCGCAAAGCCAGCAGTAATCGAAGAACCCAAAAAGGCAATCTTTTTACCAGCTAAAGGTGAAGTTGCATCAAAACTAACATAATCCGGACTAAAGCATTCAGCGTTTCCTTCTTCATAGCGAGGCGAATTAAGCATGGACATGATTTGCTTTAAACCTTCCCGTCTTTGACTATTACTTAATTCTTGCTTATTTTTACTCATTCATAATTCCTTCATTGTTACATTAATTCCTAAATTGACAGTTTGCTAAATGATCATTGACTAAACCCACTGCTTGTAAAAAAGAATACACTGTCACAGGACCAACAAACTTGAAACCCTCTTGCTTCATTGCCTTTGAAACCTTGGTAGACAGAGGTGTACTTGCTGGAACATCTGACATTTTTTGATAGTGATTATCAAGAGGCTGCGGAATATATTTTAATAAAAAGTCACGAAAAGTTTTATCTGCTTGATGCCACTTAACTAATACCTGAGCATTATTAATAGCCGCCCTAATTTTTAAACGATTTCGAATAATACCACTATTCTGCATTAATTGCTCAAAATCTGCTTGCGTAAATTGAGCGACTTTTTCGACATCAAAACCTGCAAAAGCTTGACGGAAGTTCTCCCGTTTATGGAGAATTGTTGCCCAGGTTAAACCTGATTGAAAACTTTCTAAAACAAGCATCTCATAAAGGTACTTTTCATCAAGATTCAACTTACCCCATTCATGATCATGGTAATTCCGATAAAGCTCATCACTGTTGTTACCCCAAGTGCAACGAGTTAATTCTTGCTTCACTATCTTAAGTCACCACCAACTTTATCAGCTAATGCTGGATAAATTGGTACGATTTGCTTTTCCCAATCTTTGCGACTAATTCCAAGAGCGATTGCTGGAATAAAGTTATTAATATCATCTGCGGCGGTGGCAGATAGTTCACTAGCACCAACTAAACGATCATCTTGATCAAAAACAAGGGTCAATTTTGCTGGCTTTTCATTAAGCCCAGCATAAAGGCTACTACCTGCTAAGTCATGTTCTTCCACCGTGTAGTGTTTGCTATCAGCTTCAGCCACTTCAGGATTAAGACCTGCTTGCGCAATCTCTGGGAAAGTAAAGGCTGCTGTACCAACAGTTGGACGCAAGTATGGTGCATCGCTCCCCTTTTCAAAGATTTCAAAGATATAGTTAGCTTCACTTTCAGCTACAGTAGTTAATTTAGGTAATTTTTGGTTAGCAACATCACCGATAGCATAAACGCCTGGTACACTTGTTTCAAGGTGGTCATTAACTTCAATGCCATGTTTTGAATATTTGATGCCAACATGGTCAAGGTCAAGTTTTTCAATATTAGGAATCCGGCCAGTAGCATCCAAAACATAATCAGTCATAAAGACAGAACCGTCTTTGGTCGTCACTACCATGCCATTACCAGTATCAGCGTTTTCAAGGGTATTTACCTCGCTAAACAAGCGAATATGAATGTTACGTTTTTCCATTGCTTCAACTAACTGCACCGTATATTTATGGTAGAAACCACGCAAAACGCGATCTGAACGAACTAAAATAGTGACGTCACTACCAGCAGCTGCGAGGAAAGTTCCTAGCTCCATACTGATATAACCCCCACCAATAATTGTGGTTCTCTTAGGCACATTATCAAGAGATAAAACATCATCGGAAGTATGGGTCTTATCATCACCGGGAAAACGTACTTTATGAGAGTGAGCACCTGTAGCAATGATGATCTTATCGCCTTCGTATTTTTCACCATTTACTTCAATTACATGAGGTTCAACAAACTTGCCATAACCTTCAGCTACATCGCCTAGCTTATAAAAATTAGCCTTAGTTTCTTCAGGCCAAGAATCAAAACGCGCCTTCTTATTTTGCATTAATTGTTGCCAATTAATTTTTGCTGGTTGGACTAAGCCACGTCCAGCTAATTGCTCAGTCATTAAAGCTGTATGAACTGTTCCCTCAAGAAAAATCTTCGGTTCACAACCAACGTTTGGACAAGTTCCACCAAACATGCCACCTTCAACAGCCAAAATCTTCTTGCTAGCTGCTGATAATTTACCAGCCAATTTATAACCAGCTGGACCAGTACCTAAAATAATATAGTCATATTTCTTCATCTTAAGGACCTCTTTTTTTCTTACTTTCACATATAGAATACTATTTTTAACCAGCAGATTAAATTTTTTAGCTTCATATATTATTGGTGAAAGTTTATAATTAAATAAAACACTTTTTTGGAGGAAAAGATGAAAAAAATTATTTTTGGTTCGATGATTGCTTTGCTTTTAACAACTGCTGGTTGTCGTGAAGATCCCGACGCCCATATTATTAAACATCCAAAAACAAGTACAAAAGTCGTTAAAAAGACTAAGAAAACTAGCAAGAAGTCTACTAAAAAGACTACACCTAAAAAAGAAACCACTAAAAAACCAGTAGAACAAAAAGAGTCACCTGCAGACGATTCACAAGCAGATACTGCTACTCAAAATCAAGGGACAGATTCAACTACTAGTTCTAATTCGCAAACAAGTCAAACTCAAAGCAGTCAGCCAAGTACTACTTATAACAATAGTAATAGTAACAGCTATTATCGTCCAACTACGCCAAGTTATCCAACTTATCACTACACTTCAAGCTACACGGCTCCAAGCTCTAATAATACTAACAGTGCCACATCAAGCAATGACAATACTAGTCAAATTACTAGTGAAGACACAGCAAGCAGTGAAGATATTAGTGATGACACTAATCTTGCAGAATAAAAAGAAGGAAGGTTTGAAGCCTTCCTTCTTTTTTGCTTTTATGCTTAAAGTTATTTTTCTTTCTTAATTAAGAGTCCAAGTAATAATCCAATTACTACTAGAACAACTGTGAAGTAGAAACCAAAGTGAGCACCATTAGTAAAGGCAACTGCTTTATTAGCAGTATGAGCTGCAGTTTGACCAGCTGCAAGTAAAATGGTAGCAATCGCAGTCGCAATCGCACCAACAATTTGTTGTAAGGTGTTCATAATTGTACTACCATCAGCTGATTGTGGTCCTTGAACTGCATTCAAGGCATAAGTTTGAGCTGGTGACATTGCTAATGGACAACCAATCATCAAGATAACTTGAGACAAGATAATGTACCAAATTGGTGAGGTAGTTGTTACACAAGCAAGCATAATTGCACCAACCAAGGCGAGCACAAATCCAATCATCACTGGTGCTTTGGCGCCGATTTGATCATAAACGCGACCACTAATTGCAGAAGTAATCGCATTAATCAAACCACCAGGTAACATAATAATACCGGTTAAAGCTACGGCTAATAAACGACCACTTTGGATGTATTGTGGTAATAAGTACATTGACGAAAGGATGATAGCAAAGTCAACCATCACAATTAAAGCCCCTACTCTAAATTGTTCGATTGAAAAAATACGTAAGTTTAAAATAGGATTCTTTAAGCTAACTTGGCGATGTACATATAAGGCCAAAATCACAATTGCAACGATGATTAAAGCCCAAACAACGAATGAACCTAAACCCATATCTCCAGCTAAACTTACACCACTAACTAAAGCAGAAAATCCAACTACTGATTCAATAATTGAAATAAAGTCTACTTTTGGTCTCGTTACTTCGTTAACATTAACTAAACCAGCAATGGCAAAAATCAAGGCAACTACTAAGAATGGGACAAACATCCAGAAAATCCAGTTCCAGCTAAGGACACCTAGGATTAAACCAGTAACAGTTGGGCCAATTGCAGGAGCAAGCATGATAACCATCGCACAGGCACCCATTGCAGCACCCAATTTATCTGGTGGAAACAAAAGCATGGCCACAGTAAACATTAATGGCAAAACAATCCCTGTTCCTATACCCTGGATCATTCTTCCTGTTAACACAATGGCAAAATTTGGTGCAAGAGCAGAAATAATTGAACCAATTAAAAAGGCCAAAAGACTAAAAAAAAACTAATTGTCTGGTTGAGAACCATTTAGTTAATAAACTTGACAATGGTAAGACAATTCCGATTACTAACATATAACCAGTAACTAACCATTGCACTGTACCAGTTGGTACATTAAAAGCTTTCATTAATTGAGGTAATGCAATATTCAATGAAGTTTCAGAAAGCATTCCTACGAAAGCTCCGAGCATTAAAGCAACCATCGCAATCCATGGATGATCAGCATGCACGATTGCTTGGCGTTTTGATGTTGTATTTTCCAAAAAAATTTCCTCCTTATTTTTGGGTCGTTGATTATCATACACTTTTATTTTTATCTTCGTAAGTAATTTTTTTGTAAATCAAAGAAAAAAATTTTATAATGTAGTTTTACATTAAAATTTAATAAGCTTTCGGTTGAATATGAATTTTCTTTGAAATATTTGTGAATATATATTAAAATTAAAAAACAACGTATTAATAAGAGGAGTAATTATGTCACCAATAGATGTATTAGATGAATTTGAAGAAGAAGAAGAAAATAATCTCCCTCTAGACGCTGATGACTTCGAATTAACTCTTTTTCTGAGTAATTTTGCTGAAAATTTAAAAAAAGAGTATCACTTTTCTGTTCGGCAAATCGCATGGACCATTAAAATGTACCTCTATGAGCGAACAATTGATTCTTTGCTCGATGAGCTAGATACTCTCGAAGAATCAGAAGTTATCACAGGGCTAGAAAAAGAAGGTCAGATTAATGAAATTACCAAGCAAGTTGCCAAACTAGAAGCACGCATTTGTGTGAAAAGATGCTTTGACCAAAATTTTCGGATTAATTTAACTAAAGCATTAGTTGCCCACCAGGTTCCAGAAAAGGTACAAACGGAAATTCTATTTTTGATGTGTGGTTTTAACGAGACACAATTTGAAGATGATATCGATGAAAAAGCCGATGTTTCTATTGCCTTAGCTCCATGGATTGATGATACGCAAGCAACTGAAACAGGCTGGCAAACCGGCTTAAGTGAAGAATTTGATGACATTATGGATACTTATGGTGGAATTATTATTCCCGCTTTAACTAAGTATTTGGGCGAAGATGAAGTCGAAGAGATCTTTGATAAAAGCTTTAATCAAAACTAAAAAAGAGCGATCAATAATTGATTGCTCTTTTATTTTGTATTTCTATCCAGTTTGCCTCCCCCCCTAATTTTAAAATCAAAAAATTATGGTTGGGGTTAGAAACATAACAGTAAAACAAAAAACCGAGATATTAATATCTCGGTTTTTATATGCTTATTATTTAATCGATAAAGACATGTATATTAGGAAAAACAATTAGATGTTTGCCTTAGTGTTAAATACACGACGGTTGGCAATGTATCTGTCTGCAACACCCATGAAGTGAACAGAAATTCTTGACTTGTTGTTCTTTAAGCCTGAGAAACTAAGACCAAAGTACTTAGTAGGAGCATCAGCACCCTTTAAACTTCTAAGACCTAATAAGTCACCAGCATGTTCCCATTCAGTGTAATGTGAAGCATCATTGAAGTTAGTCATTGAACCATAGAAACCACCGAATAACATTTGTTTAACGTTAAAGTAAATTTGTTCTTTTAAGGCGTACATGCTACGAACAGAACCGTTAAATTGTGAAGTAATTGGAAGACCTGATTCATCTTCGTAAACTTGACCAGCATTCTTTAAACCAGAAGCAACAGCTGCACGAGTAATACCTGCAACATAGTGATCTGCATCCCAATCGCTCTTACCGTTGTTAGTGTATTCTTTAGCAACTCTGTCAGCAAAAGCAATAGCTGAAGTGTTAAGAACCCAAGCCTTTTTACCCATTTGGCTACGAGCTGAGTTAATTAAGCTTAAAGCGTAACGGTTAATTTCAACTTTTTGACTCCAAGTCATGTTAGTAGTGTTAACCATAGTAGTTTTATCTTTAGCATTGTTGTCGTAGAAGTTGTTTTGCTTCATACCTTGTTGAGAAGCTTGAACTAAAGCTCTCTTATCAGCGTTAGAAATGCGGTTGTTGTTTACGTTTAAAATTCTTCTTGCAGTGTAACCAGCTGGTAAAGTAATTCTAGTTTGTTCAGTAGTAGCTGCGTGAACAGTTTCAGTCTTAACAGAATTATTTACTTGGTTAATAGTAGTAACTCCACCAACAGTTAATAAAGCGGCAATAGAAATTTTAGATAACAATTTAACGTTCTTCATAGATATTCTTCTCAACTTTCTAAAATAGTTAGTAACATGTTTTTCTCTTTTTCTCTCAACAACCTTATAGTACCAGGTTTTTAGAGCATGTCTAGGTGTGTATAGTGTTAAATAACAATATGTTATAAATAACAATTACACCCGTTATTTTTGAAGACAAAGAGATTACTCATTAGGTAATAGGTGTTATTTTAAAAAGTGAGAAATAAATAATTTCAAAAAAATTTTCAAAAAATCTAAAATATATAAAAAAGGAATGGAATTACAAGTGTTATAAAACAAGATGCTGATTTTATGGGGTTTTTGCCCCCTTTATAAAGATAAAATTTGATGAATTTTTCCTAGTTTAAATAATTCATTATTTAAACAGTAGTAAAATTACTTCCTAATTCAGATAAACAAAAAAACACTTAACAAATGTTAAGTGTTTGAAAATTGGTATTAAGAAAGAAAGAATTATCCTTCTTCACTATTAGCATTAAAACTTAATATTATCCCTTTATTAAGCTCTCTTCTTAAAGAAATAAGTAACTACACTAGCTAAAACAAGTGCTAATGAACCAAAAACAGTTCCTTGTAAAAGAGTTGCATTCTTCTTAACGTGCTTTTTAGTGGAAGCTTTTTTAGTAACATGCTTCTTAGCTTGAGTTTTTACTTCTTTCTTAGAAGCTTTTTGATTAGCCTTTTGTTCTTGGTGAGCTGGTTGAGTTGAAGTTGCTTGAGAACTTGCGGCTGGTTGGTTTGTAGTGGTTTGTGCAGGTTTTGCAGTACTTTTAGCTGCTGGAACTTGCTCTACATTAGAAGTTGTAACATTTTTGGTTGAAGTTGAGACTGTTTGCTTGTTAGTTGAATTTGAAGTTTGTTCTTCTTGAGGTGCATCTTGTGCTGGAGCTAATTTTGGATATTCAACATTAGTACCTTCAACACTGTTATCAGGTGATTCTTCACCACCACCTGCTAATGGTGCACAAATTGCTTCTTCATTATTATTTGTTGCAGCGTGTACATTTGAAGTAGTTCCACTGATCATTAAACCTAAAGTAGCAATAGTAACAAAACTGGTTAAATTCTTTTGTAATTTCATAATTAATATCTTTCTTTCTAATAACTTTTTTTCTTGGTGACTTAATCTATAAATATATTAACTCTTTTATCCGGATAAAACAACACCTGTTATTTATATTTTTATAAAATAATTATTATAGTTCACGAAAAATGTTGTTATACAAGGCTTTTTACCATGTTATAAAATTTGAAATTTTTTATATTTTTGTTTTTTGACGCTATTTTTAGGGTTATAAAATAAAAAATTGGGTCTAACAAAGAAAAAAGAGTTAATGACATTACTCATTAACTCCCTTTATCGATTCTTTATTCATCATCTGAATTATCACTATTTAAAGTTGCATCGTTATCCTGGGTTGGAATATCGCTAAATGATTTATTAGCATTCTTTTGGGCAGTAGCTTGATCCTTCCAATAAATCGCATTAGCCCACATACCGGCACCTGATGCGCTAACTAAAACAGTTTGTCCATCTTCGTGAGCGAGATAGTAATAACCACCTGCACCTGCGCTTTGCATCCAACTATAGGTATGAAGCAAGCGTCGGCCACGATAAGTTTCTAAGTATCCACGACTCCAATTCTTAGTTGCTTCCGTATATGATTGATCTTGTACATAACGAGAAAAGTCAAAACCTTTAGTCATCTTATGTAGAATTACAGTACCGCTTTCCTCTTGATTGCGATAAGAAATACGATGCTTATCAAGTGTTAATGTCGTGATTGATGAATTATCATTACCAGCATTATCCGCACTATACCAAGTGCCTTGCATGTCTGCTGGGATATCAAATAGTCCCTCATCACCTGCCACGGTCGATTTTTGCTCAGCGTTTGAAGTTGCCACTTGATTCTCAGAGCTTTTATCTTTTGCTAAAAAATTATCTAAGTTAAGCTTGTGTCCTTTCACACGTTTAAAAGTTTCAGTTTGATCATCTGCATCCTTAAGCTTTAATTTGCCTTTAGCAAGCTTAGCCGTAAATTCATGATTATTTTTGCGGTCATTAATTGTGACAACAAATGTTGAACTATTCTTTTTCTTCCAAGTAAATTCTGCATCGAGGTCATCTTTGCGAGAAACGTAACGCCCAGTGCCATCTTTTTTAAACAAAATAACAGCATTCTTACCATCTTGATAAGTACCAGCAATCTCGGCAACTTTTGTCTTAGTCACTTGGCTTGACTTTGCCGTTGAACCCTTTGGCTGGGTAGTTTTATTACTACATGCAGCTAAACTAGTCATAGCCAAAATCATTGACGCAATTCCTACAACTTTTTTCATAAAATACTCCTCTTTTATAATTGGTTTACCCCATTATTTAACCATAAGGTGAGTATTTTAGCTATTTTATCCTGTAAGTTCTGCGATCTTTCAATTTGTTATAATAGATATCAGATTAAAGTTAATGCCTAGCTACCATTAACTTTAATTTAGTAGATCAGAATAACTATCACCCCTCATTTAATTAATATCTACGGAGGTGAAGAGTTATGTCTAAATTTTGGATAAACTGGAGGGAATTTCACGGTTGATTTTGCAACCGGAATTTTGATTCTTTCGATTGCTGCAATTAACTTTGCAAAAGCATATCGGATAATCAAAAAAGCTAATCATAAAGATTAGCTCTTCCCAAAAGTTATTCAAATCTACGATTGAGAGTAATGAGTGGCCGCTCATTACTCTCTCTTCATTTATATTCTATTATAATTATGTAAGTTAATTAAAGCAAATTCTTAAGGAAATTAATCATTGAAATAAACAGTTTTTCCTAGTAAAATTGTAAGAGAAAAGGAGCTAACGAATGCGACTCGTTAACTCCAATCGTAACTCGAATGACTGAAGAGATTAGCTAATCCTTGTGATTAGCTTTTTTTGTTATTACATATGCCGTTGCACACCTAATAACAAATTTGCCTAATGCATTAAGAATGATACTTACTGCAATGGCTAATGCTACCGACAAGGCTGCCTACTTCTCCAGTCTATTCCATATTGCATGGCTCTCACCTCCGTAACTTCATAGATGTTGAGGGGTGCGCAGCCATCCTAGTTACTAAACTTTTGGGAGCTACCCAAAAGCCTAATTAATATTTTAACAAAAGTAGTTGAATAAAACTTCAAATTATTAAAACAAGCATCCTCTTAAGTTTGGGGATGCTTGTTTTGGTGTTTACATATACTTTGTATTTCTTAACTCAATTTCATTTTGAATATTAAAAAAGTATTTTGGAGATACTCCAAACAATTTTCCTAAGCTACGAGAAGTATCTACAGTAATTTTTCTTTTATCATGAAGAATATCTTGAATTATTGAAGTTGATTCATTGGTATATTGCGCAATCATATTAATAGACATATTCAAGGGTACCATGAATTCTTCATATAAAATTTCACTTAGTTTAGGAGTAGGAATATTATTATTTAACATTGGCTGTTTCCTTATCGTTATAATTTATACTTTGTACAATTAATACTGGAGTAGATAACAATTTGCTATAATATTGATAGGCTAGCATTAATATCTAGCTAATACTTAATGCTAGCTTAGTAGATAAGAATGACTAACACCCCTCATTTAGTTAAATTTTACGGAGGTGAAGAGTCATGAATAATTTGGATAAACTGGAGGTATATTTACGGTTGATTTTGCGACCGGAGTTTTGATTCTTTCGATTGCTGCAATTAACTTTGCTAAAGCCTATCGAATAATCAAAAAAGCTAATCACAAGGATTAGCTCAACCTCAGTTATTCAATTCTACGATTGAGAGTAATGAGTGGCGGCTCATTACTCTCTTTTCATTTATACTTATATTATAGTTATGTGAGTTAATTAATGCAAATACAATCATGTAAGGTAAGTACTACAAATTCTTAATGAAATATAATAATTGAAATAAAAAGTCTTTACGAGTAAAATTATAAGAGAAAAGGAGTTAACGAGTGCAGTCGTTAACTCCAATCGTAACTCGAATGACTGAAGTGGTAAGCTAATCCTTGTGATTAGCTTTTTTTGTTATTACATATGCCGTCGCACATCTAATAACAAACTTGCCTACTGCATTAAGAATGAAACTTACTGCAATAGCTAAAGCTACCGACAAGGCTGCCTACTTCTCCAGTCTATTCTATGTGGCATGGCTCTCACCTCCGTAACTTCATAAATGTTGAGGGGTGTGTAGCCATCCTAGTTACTAAACTTTTGGAAGCTACCCAAAAGCCTAGATACTATTTTAGCAAAAGTAGTCGAATAAAACTTCAATTTATTAAAACAAGCATCCCTTTATTTTTAGGGATGCTTGTTTTTGTTGTTGACATATATTTTGTATTTCTTAACTCAATTTCATTTTGAATATTAAAAAAGTATTTTGGAGATACTCCAAACAATTTTCCTAAGCCAGTAGAAATATTCACAGTAATTTTCTTTTTATCATTAAGAATATCCTGAATTATTGAAGTTGATTCATTGGTAGCTCGCGCAATCATTTTAATAGACACATTCAAAGGTACCATAAATTCTTCATATAAAATTTCACTTAGTTTAGGAGTAGGAATATTATTTTTCAGCATAAGTTTATTATCTATCTGGTTATAGTTTTCTAATTTTATCATCAAACGCCCAATTTTTTGAAATAGTCGTTTAAGTCATCAACATTATTGTCATCATCAGGTATTAGCCCATTCATAATAGCAAGTTCCTTATTCATGGCTTTTTTGCTTTCTTCATCTATAATCACTGTGATCTCTCCTCCATGTTTACTTATATATAAATTATATCTATTATTTCTATCTTTAATAAATTTTGAATGAAAATTCTTGGATATTTTGGGAAAATCAAAAATTAAAACAAGCATCTCTTTAAGTTTAGGGATGCTTGTTTTTTACTATCTTATAAGTTCTACTATTCAAAAAATTCATCATCAATATCATAAAGTTCATAACTTTGATGAATCTGAACTCCAACTTTATATTGAACCATCAAATTCGTTAACATTTCGCCATCAACCAACGCAATGTTAAGTTGTTTAGCTGCTACTTTTGCTCCACTGGTGAATGAGGAAGTTGTAATAAACACACCTCGATCTGCATGCTGGCGTCTTAATGCCCCAGCAAAACCATCAATTTCAGGACTTCCCACTACATTACCTTCCGCATAGCGCTTAACCTGAACATAAATTGTTTCCATTCCAAGCGGGTCTTTATTAATAATTCCGTCAATTCCACCATCATTAGACTTCTGAGTAACTAATGATTGTCCATCAGTTCCTTTATACCCCATTTCACTCAGTAGCTTGATCATCATGTGTTCAAATTCATAAGGATCAGTACTTCTTAGTTTTAATAAAAGTTGCTCAGTTAAATCGCTTTTCTGTTTATCAAACCAATTTGAAACTTGTTTTTCAGTAAGTTCAAATGTTTGCTCTTCACTTACTGCATTCGTCTCTGCTTCATTACTTTTATCTTTTAGTTTTTTCTGATGCTCAATATAAGCAGACTGAGAATGAACCAATTCACGAGTAATGCTTAAGCCGTGCTCTTTTAAAATTGTTCTTCCTAAATCTGAAATTTGATATACACCCCGTTTAGGTGCATCCAACAAACCGGCTATTTTCAAATCACTTAATGCCCAATTTACTCTATTAATAGCAACTAAATCATGCCATTTTGATGAATAAGTCATTTTAGCTAAATTATCAGGTAAGTTTACTTCTTCAAGAACATTGTTAATTAAATCTTGACGTTTCCAAATTTTTTCAGTCTCTGCTACTTTTAAAATTGGACCTAAGAATCCATCCCAAGTTGGCATACCATTATCACTATGCTTTAAAGTTTTATAATCTATCATGCTCTAGTCTCTTTAGTTAATACCTTTATATTTTTAATCTTTTAGGTGATAAGAATGCCTCACCTTGTTTAATCAAAAAAATCTTTATCTATCTCATATGTCATCTTTGGCGTTACAAATACTTGATACTTTGCAGTTAAATCTAATAATTTTTCGCCATCAATTAAAGTAATTACTCTTGTGCCTGAACGAGCAGCATTAATGGCATCTCTAGTGAAGGATGAAGTGGTAATAAAGATTCCATATTCTGCCCTAAATTTATCCATTGCCCCTCTAAATTTATCAATCTCAGGAGAAGACACTGAATTATTTAAATTCCATCTTTTTGCCTGTATTGCCACACGTGTTGTACGGAAATCATCGTTAATTAAGTAACCGTAACCATCTATTCCACCATCACCTGAAACATTTACACCGATTTTTTCATCAATATTTACACCCATCTTTTTAATTAATTGTCGGCAAAATTCTTCAAACTTAGCAGGTGACAGATTGTTAAGTGCAGTTTGAAGTTTTTCACGCCAATCATCATTATCATTGATTACTTTTTGAACTTCTTGCTCCTTAATCTTTAAAGAAGTTACTTTGGATTTTCTTTTTGATTTTTCTTTCCAAAGAGGCTCAGTTATTTGATAAATAGAAGTTATAAATTTATCTTCTTTATTTTCAAATTTATAGCTAGCCTCTCTACCCTTCTCTGTTAAAACTACTATTCCTGCCTGAGGTCGATCAAATAATTTTGCCATATTTAAATTTGTAACAGCAAAATTAAAGGGATAATCAAAAGGATGATAAGAATTACCATTTTTTGAAATTTTAATATATGTTAAGGCATCTTCAGGAATGAAATCTGCATTTTCAACTAAAGAGCGTTTTAATTCCTTAGTGGTCGCTTCTCCACCTAATCGTTTTAGTTCTTTTACTAAAGGAAATAGCAAAGACGATTCTTGTTCATGTCGAGATAAATTATAAAAATCTTTCATTTTATTACCTTTTAAAATTATTACCTTTTAAAACTATATCTTTTCTTTAATAGTGTAACTTTGATTTATATTTCTATCTACTTATTTTTGATTGGCAGCAAGGTAAGTTAGGAGATCTTGGGTCAGTTGCAATGAATAAAAGAATTTTTAAGCATCAAACTTCACCAATTGGAGAAATTCCCTTTTATAAAATTGGAACTTTTGGTAAACAAGCAGATTCTTATATTTCTCACGAACTCTTTGAAGAATATAAGAAAAATTATCCTTTTCCTAAGAAAGGTGATCTTCTTATTGCTGCTTCTGGAAGTATTGGAAAAATAGTTGAATATCATGGAGAGAAGGCGTATTTTCAAGATTCAAATATTGTTTGGTTGGATCATAATGAAAAAGTATTAAATTCTTACTTAAAAGCTTATTATCAGATAATCAACTGGTCCGGAATTGAAGGAACTACTATAAAAAGACTTTATAATAAAAATATATTAAAAACTAAAATATGCTTTCCTTCAATAAAAGAACAAAAGCAGTTAGGAATACTCATAAAAAAGCTTGAATTTCTTATCACCCTTTTGCAAAAGAAATCTTCTCTTCAAGCCCAATTACAGCAAGGGATGTATCAAAAGTTTTTTTCCCTTAAACAAAATTATCTTAAATTTAAAAATGAAGAAAATACTTCGAAAATTGTCCCCTTAAAAGAAGCCATCACTCATGAAATAAAAGGAAAAGCAAAAAAAGAAATGTTTGGAACAAATTCAATCTATTTAGATACAGCTTATTTAAATGGAGGAAATCCTTTTTTTGTTTCTACTTCAAGTGACGTTAAAAGAAGTGATATTTTAATATTATGGGATGGCTCAAAAGCAGGTACTATTTATCATGGTGTTGAGGGCGCTTTGGGTTCAACTTTAAAAGCATATACTCCTAAATACTTCAGTTCCTATTTATACCATTATTTAAAAAGCAACCAAGCAAAAATTTATTTTAGTTTTCGAACACCTAATATTCCTCATGTAATTAAAGATTTTACTAATAGATTCATGGTTAAATTACCATCTAACAAGGAACAAGAATTAACAGGCAAATTGTTAGATAAATTTGATAATTATAAATTGGAAACAAACAAATCTATAACTATATTTAAACAGCTTAAGCAATTCCTTCTTCAGAATATGTTTATATAAGCTTTCAAAAATTTTTAATAAAAAAGAGTTAACGACCATACATTCTACAGTAGTAGAATCTATCAGTCGCTAACTCTTTTTACTTTAATTATGCAAAAGATAATTGTTTAATTTGATTATAACTATCACTATGTTCTATTTCTGCATTTCTTCACTCAACATTATTTTGAATATTCAAAAAGTACTTTGGAGATACTCCAAATAATTTTCCTAAGCGTATTGAAGTGTCTACAGTAATTTTTCTTTTATCGTGAAGAATATCTAATATTCTTGAAGATGGGACATTAATTGCTTTAGCCACAGCATAAGCAGATATATTTAAAGGCAACATAAATTCTTTATACAGAATTTCACTTACCTTCGTTGTAGGAATATTATTCTTTAACATAGATATTTCCTCCTTGTTAATGATAGTCTACAACTCTATGTTATAAAAATAATTTTTTGTTTCTAAATATAACACAAACACAACATTAACTAAGGATTTTGTCTATTCAAAGTATATAGAGAAACTTTGAAAAAAATAAATATAAGACTATTGTTTAACGTAAATTTGAATGAAAAAGTTCTTTATGAGTTCCTAATCTCACTAATCTAAATATTTTTCTCGAATCATTTTTAGTATGAATTACCAATAAATCTATTTTTCCATCTAGAAGATGGAATTCCAAATAACCCACATAATTTAAACTATCATTAGTTAAAAGATGAGGATCATATTCTTTAGGAACCTCACCAGATTCTTGCATGTATTCAGTAACTGATTGAATTTCATCCCATAAATTTGGAATCTCTTTGCTCCAACGATTTACATCTCTTAAAAATGTATCTTCAACTTTAATTTCATACATTATTTAAGATCCTTTGCACGATTTTTCATATAATTTATCAAATCTTCATTATTTGTAAAACCAGGAGTATTATCTTCAATTAATCCCATATCTTTTGCCTCAGCTAAAAGAAGTGCTTTTTTAGTTTCTTCAGTTGGGGTATCAGAATTAGTAGTAATTGAAAAAGGGATACCTTTTTGTTTAATGATTTGTTTAAAATAAATTTTTATACTGGTAGATACATCTAAGCCTAATTCATCAAGTATTTTTTTTACTTCGTCATGATCTTTTTCATTAGCACGATAACTATAAGTATGTGACATAGATAATCAATCCTTTCACAATTTATTTATAATATTATACCACACATAAAATACAATGTATTTATATAGATAAGCAACGTATAAGCAAAAATACCTTATACTTTAAGCCTTGTTACTCTAATGATGATATATTTTTATACTAAAATTAACTTGGCAGCAACGTACCATTTCTAAAATTTCTAAACGTATAACTAGAAAAAATAAAGAATTAACCTCGAAGCGACCTTTAACTATATCTGCTCAATATGGTCTAGTTGATCAAACTAATTTTTTTAACAAGCAAGTTGCAAGTAAAGATCTTTCTAACTATTTACTATTATCCAAAGGTGATTTTGCATATAATAAAAGCTATTCATCTGAAGCACCTTTTGGAGCTATAAAACAGTTAGAACGCTATAAAAGTGGGCTAGTTTCTTCTTTATATTTTGCTTTCAAAGTGAATGAAGACATAAATGATAAGTTTGTTAAGTATTATTTTGATTCAGATAAATGGCATAAAAATATATATGAAAATGCTACTGAAGGTGCTCGAAACCATGGATTATTGAATATTACTGCACAAGACTTCTTTGCGAGCAAATTAAACATTTCCCTTAATACATTAGAACAAAATAGAATCGGCCAGCTTCTTTCAAAACTCGATGATACTATAACCCTTTTGCAACGAAAAAAAGGCAATTATGAAGAGCTTAAAAAATCTCTATTACAAAATTTATTTCTCGAAAAAAATAAACTTGAACCTATTTTAAGATTTAAAACTTTTAGTAATAAATGGCAACAAAGAAAGTTGAGCTACTACTTAAAGGAATATAAAGAAAAAAGTAAAATTAATAATCAATATCCAATTCTTACTTCTTCACGGAAAGGAATATTTTTTCAAAGAGATTATTATGATGGTCACCAAATCGCTTCAAAAAATACGGTTGGTTATAATATTGTACCTAGGGGTTATTTTACCTATAGACATATGTCTGATGATTTAGTTTTCCACTTTAATATTAATAATCTTTGCGATTACGGAATTGTCAGTACTTTATATCCAGTATTTAATGTTAAAAATAATATGGATAAAAAATGGTTATACTATTACTTAAATAATAGTAACGATATGAAAAAGTACGCTCTCCTTCAGAAACAAGGTGGGTCGAGAACTTATATGTATTATTCTAAATTAAAAAATTTATCTTCTAATTTTCCTACAAAAGAAGAACAAAAACAAATTGGAAATCTTCTTTCAAAACTTGATAAAACAATAATAAGTTTCCAAAAACAATTAGATCATCTTAGCAGACTGAAACAATTCCTTCTTCAAAATATGTTTATCTAAATAATTGCAAACTAAAAACCTCTTTGAAAAATAGTCTATGTGACTAATTTATTCAAGGAGGTTTTTATATGTCACGAAAGAAATATAGTACTAAGTTGTTTTATAAGTATTATCTAGATTGGATTCACCTGTATAAAGAAAATGCTATTCGACCAGTTACACTAAATAAATACTATCTTGTTCAAAGAACACTCAAAGAGATTGCACCTGGTTTACACATGAATGAACTTGATAGAAAAAGCTATCAAAATTTATTAAATATTTATGCATTAACTCATGAAAAAACAACTACTTTGGATTTTCATCATCATCTCAAAGCCAGTCTATTTGATGCAGTTGATGATGGTATCATCAAAATGGATCCGACTAGAAGAGCTATTATCAAAGGAACTGCTACTAAGAAGAAAAGGCCAAAATTCTTAAATCTTTTTGAGCTTCAAACTTTACTAAGATCTTTAAAATTAGGATCAGAATTAAATTGGGACTGGTTTATTCTGTTAGTTGCAAAAACAGGCTTAAGATTTGCTGAAGCATTAGCCTTAACACCTGAAGATTTTGATTATGAAAAACAAAGTATCATTATTAATAAATCCTGGAATTATAAAGAAAAAACTGGTCATTTTCAGCCAACAAAGAATCCATCGTCAAATCGTACAGTGATGGTAGACTGGCAAATAATGCAGCAATTTAAGCAAATGATAGAAAATAAAGATCAGAAGAAGCCAATCTTTTTTGAAGAAGAACAAAGAGTATATAATTCAACCTTAAATCAGCGATTAGCTTCTTACTGTAAAAAAGCTGGAATCCCACCAATTTCAATTCATGGTCTTAGACATACACACGCATCATTATTACTTTATGAAGGTGTTTCAGTTGCTAGTGTTGCTAAGCGTTTAGGACATTCAAATACAACGACAACTCAAGAAACCTATATTCATATTATTCAAGAACTTGAGAATAAAGATAATGATAAAATTCTGCATCATTTATCACAACTGTAATTAAAAAAGCGCCATTGGCGCTTTTTTAGATGAACATGTTTTGAAGTAGGAATTTTTTTAGATTAGTGAGAGCCTTTTTTTGTTTTTGTAACAGTATTAGAGTTTTATCAAGTTCTGATAAAAGCATACCAATTTTTTTCTGTTCATTAATAAAAGGAATTTGTACTTTTATATTTTCAATATCTTGATTGTTATATGATGGAAGTGCACCAACTTGAGCGAACGAAGGTAAATAAATAGTTTCAAAAAGCTTTTTAGTAAAATCAATATTCAATTTATTTATATCTAATGAAAATGCCATAGTATTGTTATCGAATAGGAAAGGTTTTCTACACAAACGTTTTCTATTTAAGAATATTGCTGCTCCAACTTTTGCAAAAAAAATAGCTGGTACTTCATTTAAAGGATGCCAATTGTTAGAAATAATTTGCTCAGTGGTAACATAATTTTGTGCTACTTTCATTTCAATTTCATTGCCTTGAAGACTCATATCTGAGACTTTAAAAAATGGAATTCCATTTTTACCAGATTGTTCTTTTTCTGGAAATCCTATTCCAGAAAAAGCTTTGCCAACGTCTTTTAACTTCCGTTGCTGCCATGTATCAGTGAAATTTTTAAATCTTAAACTTGGTACTATTTCTTTATTCTTTAAACTTGGTACTATTTCTTTATTCTTAGGAAATAAATTTTGTAATAATGCCGTCTTAAGAGTATTATATTTTTTCACTTTTCGTTGCAAAAGCGTGACAATATTATCGAGCTTTAAAAGAAAGCGGCCAATTTTCTTCTGTTCAGATTTAGAGGGAGTATTTTCTTTAATATTATTAATTGTTTTTTTAGATAAACTTGGTAATCCTGTTGATTCATCATATTTATTCCAATTAATATTTTGAAATAAATAAAATAAAAAGTTTAAATTGTTGTTTGCCTTAGGAGTTAAGTAAAATAGCGTATCTACAGTCCAAAAAGGCGCATGTAATAACTGTGGTTTATTAATTGTTCCTTTTCTTCCAATTCCAATTGCATCTTTTTTACTAAGTGATTTATCAACTGAAAGCATATATCCACCGGTCCCATAAACTGGTATTTTTCCTATATTAAGCTCTTTATAATCTTTTCCAGAATGAATTTTTAATCTATCCGCTAACTTACTTTGCTGCCATGCATCAGTGTATCCCTTAAATCTCAGTTTTGGCGCAGTTTGCTCTTCTTTATTCTTCATGTAATTCTCCCTCAAGTACTTTTATCATCTCATTTAACCCTTCCATAATCTCATCATCTTCTGATGTTAATTCTTTAAGCATCCCCACTAATTCTTTTTGATTCTTCTCAATTTCTGCATCAGTTTCTTTCAATTCAGCCGCAACTTTTTTCAAATCAACTGGTGGTTCAGGGACAAAAGTATCAACATAACGTGGAATGTTCAAATTAAAGTCATTTTCTTCAATTTCTTCCATTGTAGCTACATGAGCATAACGTTCTACATCTTCACGCTTCTTGTAAGTTTCAAGAATCTTATTAATATCTTCTTCTCTTAATTTATTCTGATTCTTCCCCTTTTCAAAACCTTTAGAAGCATCAATAAAAAGAACATCTTTATTAGGTTTATTCTTTCTTAAAACCAATACAACTGTTGGAATACCAGTTGAATAAAATAGTCCGGCAGGCAAACCAATTACAGCATCTATATGATTCTTTTTAAGTAGACTTTCGCGAATCTTACCTTCTTTAGCTCCTCTAAAAAGTACACCGTGCGGTAAAACAATAGCCATAGCTCCATCATCTTTTAAGTGATACAAGCCATGTAGTAAGAAGGCATAATCAGCCTTTGTCTTTGGCGCCAAACCGTATTCCTTAAAACGTGGATCTTTTAATTTGCGATCACTGTTATCCCAACGTGCTGAATACGGAGGGTTAGCAACTACCACATCGAATGATCTTGGACGATCAACTCCTTGAGCATCAAGACCATCTGGCCAATCTTGCTCTAAAGTATCCGCGTTCTTAAGTGTCATTCGATCATACTTAACTCCATGCATCATCAGATTCATACGCGCTAAGTTATATGTAGTAGTATTTAACTCTTCTCCAAAATATAGAGGTTTATTATTAAATTCATCTTTCAGAGTTAATAATAAAGATCCACTACCACAAGCAAAATCATAGACTGAAGGTTTCTTAAGATTTCGATCTAAATTAGCAGTGGCAAGTCTTGCCAATACTTGTGATACTTCATGAGGAGTATAGAATTCTCCCGCCTTTTTACCAGAATTACCTGCAAATTCCGCAATAAAAATTCATAGATATCACCTAAGATATCATGTCCACTTTCATCCTTATAATCAACTTGATCTACTAAGCTCACAATATCAGTCAAAGCCTTTGCTCTAGCAGCCGTTGTATTTCCAAGACGTGAATTAGACAAATTCATATCATCAAATACACCAGTAAAATCTTGTAAAGCATTAACGTTTAACTTTAAATTATTATCAAAGTTGCTAAACATACTTTGGAAAGTATCAGGAGAAATAGTACTATTATTAACTTCTTCAACAATAGTTTTCCAGGTATATTCAGGTGCAATTGCATAGCCCAAAGAACTTGCAATTTCTGCTAAATAGTCAGCTTTGTCTTCTCCACTTGCTTCTTCCTTATAGGCTTCATTAATATCATCAATATTATCTGCTAGTTGTAATTCAGTTAGCAGGTAATTTTCTTGGCGTTCTGACAAGTAACGATAAAACATGAATCCTAAAATATAATTTCTATATTCAGAAGCATCCATATTCCCTCGTAAACGATTAGCCATTTCCCAAATTTGACTAGTTACATCTTTTGCTTTACTCATAATCCTAAAATTCTCCTAATATTTTTTAACAATATCATCGGCAAATTCTTGCAAATGATCTCTTAGTTGTCGACGATATTTAATCTTGTTTAATGACTGTACTTCTTTATCTTCTGCATCTGTCTGATATACTGCTGAAGCTTCGCGGACGATGTCATCCATCTCTCCCGATAGGTTCAAATCATCTGTTCCCTCTATATGATTGTAAATTACGCTATTAACCTTCTGACTAGAGGCAATATCAACTAAGCCCCACTTCCGTTTGAAGGCTAAAATATCCTCACGCTCAGATTTATCAGAATAGTTTTGTAATAAGTTATCAATATCTTCTTGTTGAACTGGATATTCTTTACCCTTAACTTTATTTGCCAATACTTGATCAGCAAAATCGTTAATCTTATCAGCTTTTTTACGGTCATCCATTCGAGCAGAAAGTTCTTTAATCTTTTGAGCTGTAGCTTTGGCTCCTTCTTCATCATTTTCATGCTTTTGATTCATTAATTTTGCAATTAATTGTTTCAAATATGAATAAGAAACCCGAACTTCTTTAACGTGTTCCATTTCAAGATCTATTGCAGAAAAATCAATATTTCTACGTTTTGCAATCGTCTTTTTAAGATCAATAGCAAGAGTGGTAGTTAAAACTTCTTCTTGCTTTTCCGAAATTCCAATTTCATTTAAGAGAACATTAGGATTATCTGCATCATATTGATCATCTTGTTTAGCCATCGCCATTAGATGATTATATTCACGCAAATCTTTAAGCATTTGATCCTGACGTTCTTTTTCGAGCGATTGTGGAACTGTTGTAAACTCATCAGTCAAATCACTTAATGAACTAACAACTTTAGTTAAGTCCTTTTTTATTTCACTAAAGTTTGGTGCGATTACGCCAGTATTATCTGAACCTTCATCTGTTACTCCAATATCTAGTTGTTCATCAGCAGAATGGCGATCAGCATATTTACCTAGCGCCTGCTTCATATACTTTTCATTTTGAACAGGCCAACGATAATTGACGATTCTGCCAAAAGGTTTAGTTTGCATATTAAAGACACGATTTGTTCGAGAATATGCTTGAATTAAAGAAGCACCTTTTAGAGTACGGTCAACATATAGCGTATTTAATTGTGGTGCATCAAAACCAGTTAATAATTGGTCTACTACGATAACAATATCAAAGTACTTACCATCATCAATTGAACGGTTAAGCCTTGCTACTACTTGATTGGTATATTCTTTGACATCTTTTGGACCAAAGTTAGTACCAAACTCCGCATTATAATCGGCCATTGCCTCATACAGAGACTTGTTATTCTCTAATTGTTCATCATCATTGCTCTTATCTTGACTAAAAGTAATTCCAATTTTTAACGGTTTATCGCGTAAAGAATTTTGTTTCTTAAATTCTCGATAGTACATCATTGCCATTGGTGTAGAAGCATGATTTCCACCTACGTGAGTAGTAAAGAGAGCATTAAATTCTCCATTACGTGAGCGTTTATCCCAATTATCTAAGATATCTTTAACCACTTTCTCGACGTGCTTTTCATTATTATCATAGACACTTGGTTCAATCATATCGTCAGTATCTTCCGGTTGGAGGTTAGCAATTCTATTTTTAATATCATCCTCCGTATAGTTAGGATATCGAGCTTTAAAATATGCAGGTAAGTATTGCTCTTTTAATACTTCTTCACTTAAAGTTGTTTCAAAATCAACCTTAAAGCCTAAAGTATTACCATCCCTAATGGCATCAGAAATAGTATAGCTATGGATATTACTGCTAAATATATCTTTAGTAGTTGGAGAATTATCAAAATTAGGCGTGCCTGTATAACCTACCCAAGCTGATCTTGGTAAAGCCCTCTTAATATTATTCAACATGTCACCAGCAGTTGAACGGTGAGCCTCATCAACAATGAATAAAATATTCTTGTCAGCTAATGTACTAATATCCTTTTTGTCTTTTACTAGTGCTGACATCTTTTGTAATGAGGTAACGATGATACCATTACGTTTAGACTTAAGCTTATTAGCCAAAACCCATCTATTAGCTGCGTCAGTCACTACACCACCAATACCATTTTCATCCTTTTCAGGATCATAAGCACTATATTCTTCTACTGTTTGATTAGTAAGAGCAACTCTATCAACTAGAAAGACAACTTTATCTACATTTGGTAAATGAGAAGCCAGCCAAGCAGTCTTGAAAGAAGAAATTGTTTTTCCTGAACCTGTGGCATGCCAAACATATCCAATCCCTTGATCATGGATATCAAAATTATGTTGACGAACTTTATCAATAATTGAGCTTGCAGCATAAACTTGATACGGACGCATAACCTTAATTGCTTGATTCTTAGGCGTACCATCCAGAATCATGTAATTGGTTGCCATTTGGTGTGCCATTGGAATAGATAAGACATTAGAAGTAAATTCATTCCAATCCATCACTGGAGAATTATCTTTTTTTCTTTGCCATCTGAAGGCAAAAGTTTTATTAAACTTTTCATGCGTGGTATTGGCCATATATTTCGCATCTTCAGGCGTCATCCCCACAAGAATTTGTAAGGTAGAAAAAATACCAGTATATTGTCTTTCATAGATGTATTGCTGCATTTGATTTAGGGCTTCATCAACATCATGATTAGAAGCTTTTTCTTCAATTTGAATAATTGGTAAGCCATTAATAAGCAAAGTAGTATCAAAGCGCCGGTCTTGATAACCAGGAATAACAGCTGGTCTTTGAATCTGATTTACAACTTGATATTTAGTATTACCTGCTCCGACTTGAGCTTGATCAAACACCGTTAAATAAACATGATCTCCTGAATCTAAATCAACTTCAATTTGTGAGACACCATTTAAACCATAAAGAAACTGTCCTGCCTCATATGGGGTCTTTAAATTTTCAATAATTTGTTTTACTTGATTAAATTCGGTCTTAGATAAAGGATGATCAAGCTTATCTTGGTTATTATTTTCTAAGATATTTTTGAAATTATCCCATAAGTCAGCTGTAGTTTTAATATCTTTTCGATATTCCCATTGTTTAACTCCACCTAAAGTAGTTAGTTTATCTATTAATTCATCTTCAAATTTCAGTTCACTAGTTTGAATTGCCAAAACAATTACTCCTCTATTAATTTCTAATAATTAGATTATACAATATAAACTATCACTTGATTGGAACGAAAGTCATAAGACAAAACAAAAAAATAGCTAGTATTAAACTAACTATTTTCATCTCTATTTCCACCACAATTTAACCAGGGCTTGGGTACCATCATTACCTAAGCCTTTTTGGTCTACCAAAATTTCATATAACTTTTTAGCTTGCGTAGTGGCAGGTAAATCTAAGTTCATCTTTTCTGCTTCTTCCAAAGCAATACGTAAATCTTTCAAAAAGTGCTTGGCAAAAAATCCTGGTGTATAATCTTGCTTCAAAATTCTTGGACCATAATTGCTCAAACTCCAGTTTTGACCGGCCCCACTAGATACTGTTTTAATAACTTCATCCAGATCTAAGCCTGCAGCTTTGCCATAAACCAACATTTCGCTCATTCCAGTCATTGTGCCAGCAATCATAATTTGGTTAGCCATCTTGGCATGTTGACCGCTACCAGCTGGACCAAAATAATATTGTTGACTACTAATTTTAGTTAATAAAGGTTTAATTTTTTCAAAATCAGCCTTTTCTCCACCAATCATCATAGTCAAAGTTCCATTCTTAGCCCCAATATCACCACCTGAAACTGGAGCATCTAAAACTGCTACTCCCTTTTTGGCTCCATCTTGAGCAATTTTCTGAGCCAAACTTGGTTTACTAGTTGTCATCTCGATTAACAATTGCCCAGCTTGAGCAGCACCGAGAATACCATTTTTCCCATAATAGACTTCTTCAACATCTTTTGGAAAACCAACCATGGTCATCACTACATCATTATTTTTTGTTGCTGCCGCTGGCGTATCTGCCCAAACAGCACCTGCATCAAGTACTGCTTGCGCATGTGCCTTAGTTCGATTAAAAACTGTTACTTCATTTCCGTGTTTTAGGAGATTTTTAATAATTCCAGTTCCCATAACACCAGTACCAATAAATCCAATTTTCATAAAAATTCTCCTTTTTCAAAAAAATATTCTGATATTTTGCGTAATTAAAGATAGCTCTACTTTTATCTTACGCTACTTTGCTTGTGCCATCGTCATAATTTAAAGTTACGCCATTTTCCACATTAAAAATATAAACATTGAAGTGAACAGTATTAGAATTAATAGATTGGCCTTCCATCTCTACTCCACGTGCCAAAAGTTCATCACCACGAAAAATTGGCGTAACCCGATAACGAACATAATTATTAGGATTGGCTTTTAAATAATCAGCTACTTGATCTTCATATCTCACCATATCTGGATCATTTAATTGCCGTGTACCAGTCATTAAATTTTTCCAATTATTATTTTGACCAGTTAACTGATATCCAATTAAGTGTGAGCGATTATAGAGCCAGCCTCCAGCAATTCTCTTATTATGCCAGCCAGTTGGTGTAACATTTAAAGGCTGACGTTTAGTATGAGGCATAAGAGATCTATTTAGTAATGCATTAGCGGAAGTCACCCGGTTCAAGTTATCTAAATTACCATATTCTTGCCAAGCTCCCTTTTGTGTTGAAAGGTCAGCTGCACTAAATTGGGGATCATTATTATTTACTGTAATTACATCTTGGCCCGAATAATTTAACTGAGCTAGTTTATTAGCTGAAACAGATTCAACTGCATGCGCCCCAGTATATTTTTTTAATTGCTGGCGCGCTTTGGCAATTTTTTGATCTAAATCTTGAATCTCAGTTTCAGTTTTTTGATTTTCGGTTTCAATCTTTTTAGCTTTTTGTTCTGGGCTACGATCATACTTAATTACTTGCTTGATTTTAGCTTCAACATTAGTTTGAAGTGGTGAATTCAAAGTTGTTACCAGTCCACCTACTGCTAACCATCCAGTAATTAAGGTCACAATCTTTTTATTCATTTATCTCTTAGCCTTTCTATATCCTGCGGCTATTGCCTCTTGTTCACTATTAAAATAAACTACATTAGCTGAATTCATCCGATAACCAGCTTGTCCGGGAACATGATAAATATGAGAATGAGAATTACCAATAATCTTTTGTGAATTACTTGTATCTAAATCACCGTGCTGGGTAGTAGAAGTTGTTGTATCTACACTTGAAGAAGTATTATTTTCTCTTTGCTGCTTTTGTTCTTCTTGGGCCTGCTTTTGCTGCTCTTCTTGCTGTTTTTGATCATTGAGTTGATCTTGCAACTTCTGATACTCTTTTTCTTTATCCTTTTTTTCTCGCGTTAGCGTATCTTTTTTGGCTTTTGCACTTGCTAATCTTTTCGTTCCAACTTTCTTAACTTCGATATGTTCCTGGTTTGACGTTGAGTTAGTCGAACTGCAAGCACTTAAACCTAAAAAAGTGCCAAACAACATTACTCCACCTACAAATTTAACCAACTTATTCTTTTTCACCTAAAACTCCCTCATTACAAATAAAAGCGAAACTAGATTACTAGTTCCGCTTTTAAAATTACTTTTCAGCTTTACTCAAAGCTTCTTTAGTTGCTTCAATAACTGCTTTAGACGTAGTGGTTGCACCAGTAATAGCATCGACATCAGCCGATTGCTTAGCTAAAATCTCATCTTTTAAATGAGGTCCAGCCATTTTACCAAACATAATGCTTTCACAAGAAACATCAATGTTTACATCTTCTATAGCCGTTTCATTAACAGTTAAATCAACTTTAATCTCTCCTGACATACCTTTGGCAGTAGCAGAATATGAACCTGGATTGTACTTAATCAATTTACTCTACACTTTCCTTAAAACATATAATATGAGTTTATCATGAATTGACCTACATAAAAAGATGAAATTTACTAATTTTCATTAATTACAGCTAACATCTCTTTACCAAAGCGACGCATTTTTGTTTTACCAATTCCATTAATAGCTAACATTGCGGCTTCATTTTTTGGTTTGAGTTGGGCCATCATCTTTAAAGTTGCATCAGAGAATATCATAAAGGCAGGAACTCCTTCTTTACGTGCCAGTTCCCAACGTTTAGAACGTAGTGCTGCAAATAAATCAGCATTTTGCACTTCATCAACACGTGCTCCCTTTTGACTAACTGCACGTTTTCTTAATTCTCGACGTTGAACTTTCTTCTTACCATCAAGCACATCCCATCCCTTATTGGTTACATGCAAGATAGGATACGGATTACCATCAGATTCTAAAAATTCATTAGCAACTAAATAATTAATTAAATCACTGGCATATTGTTGAGAAGTTTTTAAACTTCCAAAATGCTTCATTTCATTAGCACCTATTTCGCGCATCCGCATTGTGGTTGAACCGGTAACTGCTTGCGCAATTACGCTCTTGCCAAATCGCCCATCTAATTCATAAATCATTTGAATAATCTTTTGAGCATCAGCTGTTACGTCTAACAATTTACCCCTTAATTTACAATTAGAACAATGGCCACAAGGATCACAATCCTGGCCAAAATAGCGCACAATAAACTGCTGCAAACATTGATCAGTATTCGCATAAGCACTAATAGCCGCTAACTTGCGATATTGCCGCTTCTTATAGTCATCATCAGCATCTGATTCATCAATAAACCAACGATATTGGTGCATGTCTCCAGGATGATAAAGAAAAATTGCTTCACAATCATCACCATCACGTCCTGCTCGCCCTGCTTCTTGATAGTAAGCTTCGATATTTTTGGCAGAATTAGCATGAATTACAAAACGAACATTACTCTTATCAATACCCATGCCAAAGGCATTAGTCGCTACAATTACCTGGACGCGATCATAAAGAAAATCATCTTGCACCTGACTCCTTTTTTCACTAGACATCCCACCATGATAGCCAGCCACTTTAATACCTTTAATAGATAAATATTCATTTATTTCTTCAACACGTTTACGGGTATTAGTATATACAATTCCCGCCTGATCTGGATGTTGCTGAATATAGCGCAAAATATAACGCTTGCTATCACGCACTCCATTTTCTACTGTAAACGCTAAATTCGGTCTTGCAAAGGAAGTAATCACATAATTACTAGTTGGAATCTCCAATTGCTCTCCAATATCTTTTTGGACTGCCGGAGTAGCAGTTGCGGTCAGTGCAAGAATATTAGGCTGACTTTTCAAACCATTAATTCCTGCAAGAATTTGGCGATAAGCTGGTCGAAAATCATGGCCCCATTGTGAAATACAGTGAGCCTCATCCACTGCTACGAGACTAATATTAAGAAAATTTAACTGATAGCGAAAATAATCTAAAGCTAAACGCTCAGGTGTAACATATAGTAATTTAAGCTTACCTTCATAAGCCCGACGCAAGATGGGATTAACCTCTTCTTGCGGCGTAGTCGAATTAAGTGCAGCTGCAGCAATCCCATTCTGGCGTAAAGTATCTATTTGATCCTTCATTAATGAGATTAAGGGTGAAATAACTAAAGTAACACCGTCCATTACCAAAGCTGGAATTTGATAACATAACGATTTACCGCCACCAGTTGGCATAATGGCAAGGGCATTTTTTCCTGAAAGTGCTAAATTAATAATTTTTTCTTGTCCAGGACGAAAAGAATCATAGCCGAAAAAATCTTTTAAAACTGTTTTTGGGTTACGCATTTTTCCTCCTGTTTCTTTTTAAAATACATACCAGATTATTTTACTCTTTTTTGTCTAAACAAAAAACCATTCCAAAGGAATGGTTTTTTCATAGTTAATTCAAGTGTGCTTTGTTTAACAATAAATCGTTTAATTAAAATTGGCTTAACAAGTTTCGTTTTATTGTTCAGCTTCTTCAATTAATTCTTTCAAAGTACTGTAAGTGCAATCTTTACCATACTTATTTTCCAATGATTCAAGAATATAAGCATTATCTTTGTTG
This sequence comes from Lactobacillus sp. PV034, assembly GCF_014522305.1. NCBI lineage: Bacteria > Bacillati > Bacillota > Bacilli > Lactobacillales > Lactobacillaceae > Lactobacillus > Lactobacillus sp. PV034. The sequence continues at coordinate 569,660 of NZ_CP041982.1, forward strand.
CGGTGAATCATTTCACGGGCATCAGCAATAATTTGTTCCTTTAAATCATCAGAAACTTTGATATTACCATCTTTATCTACTTCAGCTAAAGTAGTATCACTAGCATCGGTATCACTACCGTTTTCAGCTTCATTTAAATGCTTTTGCTTAAGGTAATATGCAGTAGCAGCTGCAGCAATTCCACCTAATCCAGCAATCAATCCAACTTTGCCTAATACTCTTTTACTCATAATTATTACCTCTATTTCATATATTAACTCTACACTTATATTGTAGGTCCTTTCGCTTAAAAATACTAATAATAAGCTTTTTATTTAATCAAAAAATCATTAACAAATTCGTCAGCCTTAGGGTTTAGAGCTTGAGCATAAGCTACCTTAGGCTGTAATCCTTCTAGAACTTTATTATTGATTATAATGACAGGAACTTGATAGTTGCCCAAGTCTCTAAAACTTGCTTCTTGAACAATTACTTCTTCTCGATAAGCTGATGTACTTAAGACTTCTTTTGCTGCAGCAAGATCAAAACCAAGACTTTTAATGATATCTAGTAATACGGCATGATCACTTATATTCTTATTTTCAGCAAATTCAGCCTTAAAAATTGCATCAATTAGGGCTTGAGTTTTGGTAGAATTAGCTTCAACACTTTGAATCCACGCCACTAAACGGTGAGCATCCAAGGTATTAGTATTATAAGCAAATCCTGCTTCAACATCTATGCCTTCTTTTTTCCCTTCTTCTTGCCACTTTTTAAAATACGCTTGTGCCTTATCTAAAGTAATATCTTTTTTCAACGATAATTTAGCTGCATTAGTTTCTACTGCTTTATCAGATGCATTTGGATTAATTTGATAAGCACGTGCTTCATACTCTACTTTATCTGTTAAATTTAATGCTTTAATTACATTTTGTAATCTTACTTGTGCTAAATAAGATGCCGGAGATGTAAAATCCGACCAAACTATAATTTTCACATTTATCACCTCTCAACTTAAGTTTAATAATCCCAGATTTAACTTGCAATAATAATGACTCCAAGAAAAAATAAAAAGACAGGTCAATCCCTGTCTTCGTGTTAGTCTTGAGCCATAACTTGGTCAAAATTATTATTAAGAGTCTTATCTGTACTTTCAACTAAATTGATACGACTACTATCCCTTGTCGTGTCTACCAAAACAATTGGTTTATTATCATGCATACAGAATAAATACGTTTCATGATGTCCTTGGTTACCTAAATCATGATTGTAAATCGACATCACATCATAGTCATACTTATGCTCACCTTGAGGACTCCAACCAATTGATATTTTTTGTCCCTTTAAGTAGAAAGTATCCTTTTTAAAAGTATCCGGATAGAGCCGACCACCAGCCACTTTCAAGGAATGTTTATTATCATATTTAGTTAAACTAATCTTTCTTTGCTTAGCATACGCCTGCATTTTTTGATCAAGGGTAGCACTTTTACGCTCATCCCAGCGTTGAGTTTCTTGCTTACTACTTTGACTAGGAACTTTTTTAGTATTAGAAGTAGATTTTTTAACTGTCTTCTTAGTGGGTTTATTAATCTCTAAACTATTACCATCTTTAGATACATTAACACTACAACCTGTACTTAAACCAGCTACAACCAAGGCCAAAGTACCTAATAAATATACTTTTTTCATTTCTAACCTCTAGATTTATCTTTTTCTTTTATCCTACCATTAATCCCAAAAAATGCACAAAAAAATAATGATAGCTCAATACTACCATTGTTTTTTAAATCATCAATTAACTTATTTACGCGTAACCTTATAACGATTACTACGATCTACCTCTTTTAATTCCTCTTCAGGATGACCAATTGCAACAATCACACTGGCTTCAAAGCCATGATCAATGCCAATGTGTGACATCACTTCAGGATTCTTATTTAGTTCCATTGCAGATAAAGTATAAGTAGATCCCAAACCTAATGAAGCAGCTTCAATCATCACATTTTGGGCTGCTACAGAAGCATTTCTTTCGCCCATAGGGTCATCTTTGCGAGTAGCAATTACAAAAAGTAATGGTGCATTATGACCATGACCGTTAATGGCATTTTCAACTTCATCCAAATACTTAGGCTTTTGGACTACCATAGCCTGCATATTTTCAAATTTACCCATTGCAGCTGGCGAAGCATTAAAAGCCTTAACTAGTTTTTCCACATCTGCTTCACTAACAGTTTCACGACTAAATTTTCTAACTGAAACACGTTTTAAAACTGGATCTGACATAATAAATTCCTCTTTTCTTTCTCTCAATTTCATTTTATTAGTAATCAATCATTAATGCCAATGAAAGCAACTGGTGAACAAAAGTAAAATCAGAAGCTGTCATCCGCTCACCAGTTTTATCAATAATTCGGCTCTGGTCAAAACTATGGATTTGGGAACAATTAACACGTCCATGAACGGTTTCATAATTTACCAATTTAAAATATATTGGTGCATCCGAACCATGAGAGGTAATCGGACACACAATAACATAATTGCCCGCCCGATTATAACTGTCAGTTGAAACGATTACCGCAGGGTGCTTGCCACGCATTTCATTTCCTTCTGAGGGTGAAAAATTAAGCCAAACAAAGTCTCCCTGGTGATATTGGTTCTCTGGCTTTTCTTCTTTAATCTTCCCAGTCTTCACTTGCTCTTTGTTCAAGATACTCACCTTCTGGATCATTCATATCAATTTTTCCTTGTGTATAAGGGTTTTCAAGCTTAGGTGTCAGAATCAAAGCACCATTATGGGTTTTTGTAATCAAAAAAGCTTGATTAACTTCAATATTTAAACTTTTAGGTAAGATAATCGAAACTGAATTTCCTACTTTTCTACTTCTAATTTCTAGCATTACTATATCTCCTCTATCTTTTGCCTTAATATAATTATACATGTAAAACTTGAAATTATAAATATTAGTTACTTTTTAGCTTAAATTGTGTGCTTGGCCTTGACTAGAGGTAAAATATAAGTGATAGAAAAAAGGAAAGTCGTGTAATTATGGACAATAATAATATTCTTTCTTACATAACTTGGCGCGGAGATCTTGATTTTTCATCCCGTGCATTATCTGATGTAGATGCCTTAGTTTTGGCATGTTTTTCATATTTAGATTTAAATAATGTAGTTTCTTCGGGTAATGAAACAATTACCGTCAAAGCTGCTGCAAAAAAATACTTTAGTTTCAAGCACCCCCACTATAACGGTTCCCGATATGAACCCTTATTTCGTTTAATGGCAAAATCGGCTCGTTTTAGTGATGCAAAACTTTCTAACTTTGTGTTTGCTTTAACTGATCAAACCCAGTTTTGTGCAATAAAAATTCAGCTTGATGATGGTACTAACTTCATATCATTTAGAGGTACTGATGATACAATTGTTGGCTGGCGTGAAGACTTTGAAATTTCTTTCAAAACTACGCCTGCTCAAGAAGCAGCTGCAACTTATTTAAAAGAATTACTCAAAGATAACGATGAAATCTATAGCTTATGTGGTCACTCTAAAGGTGGTAATCTAGCAGAATTTGCGCTTTATGCACTCCCCAAAGATGAAAGAGACCGTATTTCAGCAGTTTACACTTTCGATAGTCCTGGTCTAGTAAAACGAGTTGAAAAGCATAATCCTAAAATTCATCGTTTTGTGCCTGAATTCAGTATTGTTGGTCGACTATTTGAACCCGATGAAGGTGATGAAGCCGTAATTGTGGTGTCTGATCGCAAAAAATTTGCACAGCATGACCCCCTTAGTTGGCAGATTGAGGGCTCACAATTTGTAACCAAAACTCACCGTAACGGTGAATCTAAGCTATATAATGACATGATCAATCAGTGGATTGCGGAAGCTTCACCCGAAGAAAGACAATCTTTAACTAATGATTTATTCGATGCTTTTGCGGCTAGTGGCTCTGACAAAATTACCGAACTTGGAAAAAATGGTTTAGGTAGTTTTGGTGCAATCTTGCTATCCTTAACTACCTCTTCTCGTAGGACGCGTTTTGTTCTGGGTAGTCTTTTTCAAACTATTTGGGAAAAAATTCGTAATCTGCACTTAGAGCGGTTATTTATCACACGTGATTCAATTATTGGATGGTCTTGTATGGTAATTGGAATAATTGCTTTACTAGTGCCTCACTATGCTTTTAGAGCTCTTGGATTGTTGGCTGCATTCTTTGGTCTATTTTGGAGTAGTCTCAAGATTATTCATACCGGGAATGCCAAGCTCAATTCTAAGTCAAAACGATTTTTTATTATTACATATTTAGTAGTGTTTGCCTTTTGCATGGGCATCATCTCTAATAGTACCTGGTTAGCTTTCCTAGCCCACTTTGTAATTGGTATTTTCTTAATTGGTTTTGCTTACAATCGACTGCGAGCAGTCATCTTTAAGCGCATTGAAGGTGTTCTACGAAACATCATCGATGTAATTGAAGCTATCTTAGCTTTCATCGTTGGTATTTTGATTATGATCAAACCAAAAAGTTTAAGTACTCAGGCAATAATTTCTTTAGGAATTTTCTTAATTGTTTACGGTCTGTTCAAATTAATTATTGATCTCTTTCGACAAAGAAAAATTCGTTTTCCAAAATCACATAAATAAGATCAACCTCTTCAAATTAGTTAGCCCGATAGGTATAATTAATTCTAACTAATTTGGGAGGTTTTTTTATGGAAAAAATTTTAGTCACTACTACCGAAACAATTCCAGGCAAAAAATACGAGATTATTAGTGAAGTTTTTGGAGTAACGACTCAATCACGTAATGCAATATCCGATTTTGGCGCAGGTCTTAAAAGTCTCGTGGGTGGTGAAATTAAAGGTTATACCAAAATGCTAACTAATTCACGTAATGCAGCAATTGATCGCTTACGTGAAGCAGCATTGGATTTAGGTGCAGATGCTGTTGTCATGATGCGATTTGACTCAGCTTCAATTGCCGGGGATATGCAATCAGTTGTAGCTTACGGTACAGCAGTAAAATTTATTGAGGATTAATAAAAAGCACTTCATAATGAAGTGCCTTTTTTAGTTATTAAGATTTTCAATTTTATTGTAAAGAGATTGACAGCCACGTTTAATTTCTTGATAAGCAGTTTCAAAATCACCGGTATACCAAGGATCATCAACATCAGCCATCGAATCAGCATAAAATAATAATTTCTTTTCCTTAAGTTCAGGATCCCCACTTGAAATTCTATTCATATCGTAGAGATTTTCTTCATCCATGCCAACTAAATAATCATAATTTTGATAATCTGCTTTGGTCATTAAGCGTGCAGAATGATTTTTAAAAGGAATTTGGTGTTGATCTAGCACTCTTCGTGCGCGATTATCCATTGCATTTCCTAAACCGGTTGGACTAATTTCATCGGTAGTTGTAGCAGCAGAATCAATTTGGTAGTCTGCTTGATGTCCATTTTTATTAACAATATCTTGCATAATAAATTGCGCCATCGGTGAGCGACAAATATTACCATGACAAACAAACAAGATTTTTTTCATATTTTTCAACCAACCTTTCCTTTATTCTAGGGCTTCTCGCTAATTTCTACATTCAGTAAATTTCAATATTATCATAAATTTTGTTTCTTTTTTGTCCCTTGTGATAAAAAAACATCGGAAAAGTACCGATGTTTTTGATAATGCAAGTTTTACATCTTAAGTATATCATGAATTCAAATTACTAAATTTATTTTTGCTTAGATTTACTTAATTATGAAGCAGCATGTTTTCCTTGATAGTCATTCTTATTGGATATTCTTTGCTTTCTCTTCCTTCTCTTTTCAATAGTTGCCCACCAAAACCAGATAATACCGATAATAATTGCGAGGACAATACTATTGTTAAAACTATTAGCCATAGTAACAGTTATGCCCTGATAAATTTCAGTTTGTAATTGTGTTTGTACTTGGCTAGTCACAAAAGCAATTATGGCATATCCACCTAGCGCAGCTAGCAAATATGGATAGACACCAAATCTTTTACCAAATAATACCAAAATAATTCCCAACAAATAAAGGCCAATAATAGCATAAAAAATCATCTGGTAGTAATTAATTCCTTGATTTATCTCTGACTTATTTTGTTCTAAGGCATTATTTACATACTTAGTTACTAAATCACTAATAGTTTTTTGTTGGTCAGTTTGATAAGGTAATCCAAGTTGACTACCTGATACTTCACCCTTATCTTGATATGCTTTGGCTAAATTATAAAGATCTAAATATGAGCTTGTAACTTTTAAATTTTTGGGAAGTTGATCAAAAATCTGATCTTCAAGTCCCAATGCATTAAGAATACCCCAACTACTCTTTACTACGTTACCTACTCCATACTGGTTAGCAGTCTTATTAATCGCTTCTTTAACAATGCCTTTTGTCGAAACTTGCATTGAAATATTAGATGATAAGGTTAACGACATTGTAATTACCATGCCAATAGAAATAACCAGTCTGACTACCCATGAAACTATTTTTCTCAAAATATATACTCCTTTAGCTAAATAGCCTTAATATGCTTTTTGAACAAGACAATGCTAATCCATGCAGACATAAACGATGGTAGAATTACAACTGCTAGCAGATTTGGATCTAAAATATTTCCGACCTTAATATATTTTGCCCAGTGTGATACTTTATCAATATTTGCAAAGATCGCTTGATAAACCGTAAAATAAATCAAAGTCCATTGAATATAATATTCAATAATAGTAAAAATTGTAGTTTCAAAGGGAAAGAATTTATTGCCAATTCTTAATCCTAAATATAAAAATTCTCCTACAATCACAATCATGATTGCCAATAGAATAAATAGATTCCCCAATTTTAATTCTTTATTAAAATGCATAGTTAAAAAGGCAATATACAAAAGAATTAAGAAAAGAATGACTGATGTAATTAACATTCCAGCAAACAGGATCAAAGCTTTGATAAATTCAAAATGACCTTGCTCTTTAAACAGCATAACAATGAATGGCACTAATAAGATTGCTAAAAAAATTGGCCAAATTTGTGTCATAATTTTATCTCCTTTAACTTCTTATATTATAAAAGTTCTTGTAGACAAAATAAAATAGGAAATAGAACTAAGTCTATTTCCTATTTTACATATTAGCTTGGATCCAATTCCAAAATTCATCAACATTTAATTTAGTAACACTTGAAAACGGTAAAAATGAGACATTATCATGATTTAAATCTAAGCTTTTGCCAACTTTTTGCTTAATTTGACTAGCTTCCATTTTCTTCAACTTATCCATTTTAGTTGCAACTACCAAAATAGGAATATCTAACATTAAAGCATAGTTATACATATTGATATCATCGGCTGTTGGATCATGGCGAGCATCCACTAAAAGAACTAATCCCTTTAAGTCAGCCCTTGTTTCTAAATAATCTTGGATCATTTCACCAAATTTCGCACGCTGCTTTTTAGAAACTTTAGCATAACCATAACCAGGTACATCAACTAAGTACAAATCTTCATTAATGAGATAAAAGTTTAAAGTTTGTGTTTTTCCAGGTTGCTGTGAGGTACGCGCCAATTTCCTACGATTAACAATGGTATTGATTAAACTAGATTTTCCCACATTAGAACGCCCAGCCAAGGCAAATTCTGGCAAATCATCCTTAGGGAATTGTTTTTCACCGACAGCACTAATAATAAAATCACTTGATTTTATTTTCATTTTTTAGCCTTTCCTACCACTTCTTCATCTTTTGTTTCATTGTCCTTTTTATAGGTAATTCGTGGTTGCGCATGTTTGGTAATTACGTCTTTTGTTACCTGCACGCTTTCAATGTTATCTTCACTCGGTGTACGATACATTACATCCATCAATGCATTCTCAATAATTGAACGTAAACCTCTCGCACCCATATGGCGATTAATAGCCAATTCAGCTATTGCTTGTAAAGCACCATCACTAAAAGTTAAATCAACATTATCTAGTGAAAATAACTTTTGATATTGTTTTACTAATGCATTTTTTGGCTCAGTCAAAATTCTAATCAAATCTTTGTCTTCAAGTCGATCTAAAGTACTAATAATTGGAATACGACCAATGAATTCGGGAATAAGACCAAATTTCACTAAATCTCCTGTAGTTAAATACTTCTGCCAGTTATCAGCATCTTTAGTATTAAAACCATTTTCAGCACCAAAACCAATTGTTTTTTCACCTAAACGATTCTTAACGATCGATTGAATACCATCAAAGGCTCCACCAACAATGAAAAGGATGTTACTTGTATCAATATGTAACATTTGTTGTTGGGGATGCTTACGGCCACCTTGAGGAGGAACTGAAGCCATTGTACCTTCAAGAATCTTCAAAAGTGACTGTTGGACCCCTTCACCTGAAACATCACGTGTAATAGACATGTTTTCAGCTTTTTTGGAAATTTTATCTATTTCATCAATATAAATAATACCTTTTTGGGCACGTTCAATATCATAATCAGCATTCTGAATTAATTTAAGTAAAATGTTTTCAACATCGTCACCAACGTAACCAGCTTCAGTCAAAGTAGTCGCATCAGCAATAGCAAATGGAACATTTAAAATTCTCGCTAATGTTTGAGCAAGATAAGTTTTTCCTGAACCAGTTGGTCCAATTAAAGCAATATTGGATTTTTGAAGTTCAGTCCCGTCTTGTTCTACTTCCATCTGATTAATTCGTTTATAGTGGTTATAAACTGCCACTGATAAGACTCTTTTTGCCCGATCTTGACCAATAACATATTCGTCAAGTTGTTTTTTTATTTCCATTGGCTTTGGCAAATCTTTGCTTTCTTTCAAAGAATCTGCCTTCAATTCGTCGTCAACTATGCGCTTTGAAAGTTCAATACATTCATTACAGATATAAACTCCATTACCCGCAACGATCTTTTTAACTTGAGATTGTGATTTACCACAGAAAGAACATTTAATTTCTTCTGTATCTTTAGTATCAATAGGCAAATTAAAAACCTCCTTATAAATAGTAAGCACAGTAACTTTATCATGAATAAAAAATATCGTAAAGTAATTTGTTTCAAAAAAAGAGCGGCCTCGAGCCGCTCCCTTTTTTCTCTTCTTACTCTAATTAGTCCTTATCAGATTTCTTAGTTGAAGATTTCTTAGTAGTCTTCTTTTCAGTAGACTTCTTAGTAGTTGACTTCTTTGCAGTTGATTTCTTAGTTGATGATTTCTTTGCTACTTCTTTAGCCTTATCAGTGATTAAATCGATAGCCTTTCTAATAGCAATATCATGCTTAAGCATATCATCTGACAAAGTATTACGTACAACTTTTTCATCCATGTTGTATTCTTTTGCTAAATCCTTGATTTCTTGTTCAATTTCTTTAGCAGTTGCGTCAAGTTTTTCTTCCTTAACAATTGCTTCTAACACAAGGTTAGTCTTAACTCTTTCTTCAGCATCCTTGGCAATTTGATCACGAAGTTGAGCTTCAGTCGTACCAGTTAACTTAAAGTAAGTTTGTGGATCAATACCTTGACGTTGCATATTACCCAAGTATTGATTCAATTGATTTTGTACGTCTTCATCAATCATTGCTTGAGGAATTTCGTCAATTTTGGCATTCTTCACAGCACCAGTAATAGCTGCATCTTGAATTGCTGCCTTAGCTGCATCTTCTTTTTGTTTCTTTAAATCAGCCTTGATTTTATCTTTTAATTCATCAAGTGATTCTACAGAGTCATCAATATCTTTAGCAAACTCATCATCTAATTTAGGTAATTCTTTAGATTTAACTTCATGAATCTTAGTAGCAAAGTGAGCTTCTTTACCAGCTAAATCTTTTGCACCGTAATCTTCTGGGAATGTTACCTTAACGTCAACATCATCACCCGCTTTGTGACCTTCAAGTTGATCTTCAAAACCTGGAATAAATGTATTAGAACCTAATTCAAGTGAGTAATTTTGGGCGCTTCCACCATCAAATTTCTTACCATCGATAGTACCTTCGTAATCAATAGTAACAGTGTCACCCTTCTTAGACTTACCATCTTTTAATACTAATTCAGCATTTTGTTCTTGACGCTTCTTAAGTTCAGCATCAACATCTTTAACTAAAACGCGCTTACTTTGCTTAGGAACTTCAATTCCTTTATAATCACCTAATTTTACGTCAGGTTTTACTGAAACAGTAGCCTTCATTACCCAAGGCTTGTTCTTTTCCATTGAAACTGGAGTGATTTGAGGTTGTCCAACAGGATCGATACCAGCTTCTTTAACAGCTTCTGTGTAAGCTTCTGGTAAAACAAGGTTTAATGCATCTTCATAAAGTGCTTCTTCACCATAAAATTGGTCAAAAATCACACGAGATACGTGACCCTTACGAAATCCTGGAACACGTAAGTTCTTCTTAACACGTTTAAATGCTTGATCTAAAGCTTTTTTAACTTGATCTTCTGAAATTTCAAAAGTTAATTCACCGGTGGTTTTACCGGTCTTTTCCCATTTTACAGACATTAATTAATACCTCCGATGTCAAATTTGGGTTTGCTATTGCACACTTAATTATATTACCCTAAACTAGCTCTAAACACAAATTTACAAGGATTTTTTTCAGATATTTCTCTCTTATTATCAAAAATTGGTAAAAAAAAAGATGTGCAAAGCACATCTTTTTTACTATTAGAATTAGTCAAGGATTTCAGTAACTTGACCAGCACCAACAGTCTTACCACCTTCACGGATAGTAAACTTAGTACCCTTTTCAATGGCAACTGGCTTAATTAATTCAACAGTGAATTCAACGTTATCACCAGGCATAACCATTTCAGTACCTTCTGGCAATTCAATCTTACCAGTTACATCAGTAGTGTGGAAGTAGAATTGTGGACGGTAATCTGAGAAGAATGGAGTGTGACGACCACCTTCATCCTTGTTCAAGATATAAACTTGACCCTTAAACTTCTTATGAGTTTGGATTGAACCTGGAGCAGCTAAAACTTGTCCACGTTCGATTTGGTCACGGTCGATACCACGAAGTAATACACCAACGTTATCGCCGGCTTCACCAAGATCAAGAGTCTTGTGGAACATTTCCAAACCAGTAACAGTTGATTTTTCAATGTCATCCTTTAAACCAACGATTTCAACTTCGTCACCAACTTTAACAGTACCACGGTCGATACGACCAGAAGCAACAGTACCACGACCAGTGATAGTAAATACATCTTCAACTGGCATTAAGAATGGCTTATCAGTATCACGTTCTGGAGTTGGAATGTATTCATCAACAGTGTCCATTAACTTCATGATAACTTTTTCTTGTTCTGGATCGCCTTCAAGTGCCTTTAAAGCTGAACCACGGATAACTGGTACATCATCACCAGGGTAATCGTATTCAGTTAATAAGTCACGAACTTCCATTTCAACTAAGTCGATCAATTCTGGATCGTCAACTAAGTCAACCTTGTTCAAGAATACAACGATGTATTGAACACCAACTTGACGAGCAAGTAAGATGTGTTCACGAGTTTGTGGCATTGGACCATCAGTTGCAGCAACAACTAAGATGGCACCATCCATTTGTGCAGCACCGGTAATCATGTTCTTGATGTAGTCGGCGTGTCCTGGAGCATCCATGTGAGCGTAGTGACGCTTAGCAGTTTCATATTCAACGTGGGCAGTGTTAATAGTGATTCCACGTTCCTTTTCTTCTGGAGCTGCGTCGATTTGTGAGTAATCTTCTGCTTGTGCTAAACCTTCTTTAGCCAAAACAGTAGTAATAGCTGCAGTTAAAGTGGTCTTACCATGGTCAACGTGGCCGATAGTACCAATGTTAACGTGCGGCTTGGTTCTTTCGTAATGTTCTTTTTCTGCCATTAAAATGACCCTCCTGTAAATTTGCAAGAAGTCCGTTGAGTAAGTAACGGATAATTCTCTGTTGATTATTATACTACTTTCAAAGGTAAAAGCATAGCTTTAATTGCTTTCTACCCCTTTGAAAATATCCTTAGTTGATTATACTAAATCTAGAAAAAAAGTAAACCTTTTTAATTGGGAAAATTAGTAAATATTATTAATTAAAATGATCATTAAGCCTCTCTTGTGCTAAAAATTGATAAATTTCATTTAATAGCTCTTGGTTGCTGCCACCCTTTTTTTCCTCAATATATTTACGAAAATCATGAGCAAATTGATCTGGATGTGAAATGAAATCATGTAGTTTAGGATAAAGTAACCCCATCACAATATTTAATTCTCCGATCATTAGGGTCAGCTTACTTGGATCGCGACGTAAATAATCTGCTATGCTGGTGCATACTTCACGATAAATTGGGTCTTTTTCCAAAAGCATTGTATTTTTTGGATTAAATGTTTTAACTTTTCCTAAAATAAATACTTGTATTTCTTGATCGATACCTAGCTTTATTAAATCTTCACACAAGGACAGACGTAAAGCAAAATTTTGACTCGGATCAAGTAAGAGACTTTGTGCAAGAAGTACAAAATTTTGCTTACTTAATTTAAATAATTTTAAATAATCTGATTCAGTTATATTCGTTAAGCGGCGAAAATTTTGCATTATGTTTTGTTGGTCTACTTCTGTAACCGGCATGATTTCGGTTTGAATTTTTTTACCTAACAGATATTCTAACTGCAATTTTTCAATATTAAAGTGACACGCCTTTAAAACTAAAAGGTAAGTTTGAAAGACATCTTGATTTGAAAAAAGATCAGGCTCTTCCTTAATTAGACTATATGCCTGATCTTCTTTTTTTTCACTTAAGTAAATTTCACATAATTCGCAAACTATCGCAGAATTATGTCCAATTCTTAAAGCTTCAAGCAAATACTGCTTAGCTTGCGGTAAATCATTTTTTTCTTTAGCTTGGTGAGCTAAAATAACTAAATTTTCTTGGCTAGAACTTTTCATCTTCTTAAGCCTTCTTTTGTGCTAAGTTATCTTTACTATGATTTTGCTTATTATTTGCTTTTTTATGTGGACGCTGATTTTTTGAACTAGTAGTATTAGACGTTTGAGAGCGATTTGGGCGAGCATTCTTATCTTTTATTTCTTCTTTTGCCTTGTGAAGCTCATTACGTTTTACCATCGCACGATGTCTATTTTGATTTACTTCCATTACGACTGGAAGTACAACTGGTCGACGACCGGTTTGCTTATACAAAAATTTTTCTACGCTATTTCTTACATCTTGTTTTAACTCTGTCCAATCAAAACGTTTATGTTCAAAATTATTAGCAATTGCTTCTTTGATAGCATCTACCGCACCATTCATCAACTCGTGGTTTGTCTTGATATAAACAAATCCTCTAGTTGATACTAATGGTTCAGAAACAATCTTTTTCTTTTTGCGGTCAATTGTTACTGCAGCAATGAAGACACCATCATCTGATAAAACTTCACGATCTCTTAAAACAATGTTTCCGACATCCCCTACACCTGAGCCGTCGATCATCGTATCTTCGCCTGGAACAGGATCACTAAGGTAGAATCTACCTTTTTCTAATTTTAAGACGTCACCATTCTTAGTTAAGTACACATCTTTAGGATCCATACCTACTTCAACGGCTAAATTCTTATGTAGTTCCAGCAAACGATATTCACCAATTGCAGGAATCAAGAATTTAGGTTTCATGGTATCAATTAAGATTTGCAAATCGCGTCCAGTAGCATGACCACTCGTATGACGTTCCCGGCCTAATTGTTTTACGGTACCACCAGCACGATAAATCATATCGCTGGTTTGAGCTACCATAGTTTCTACTGAATGAGAAGGAGTCGTTGCAATAAACACCATGTCTCCCTTTTTAATCTTAATCAAACGGTGACGATTAGTAGCCATCTTTTGAAGTGATTTAAGTGGTTCTCCCATTCTACCAGTTTCCAGAATTACTAGTTCGTTGTCTGGGATTTTCTTTAAATCTTTACTATGAACTAATAAATCTTTTGGAACATCAAGATAGCCCAATTTCATTGCAGTATAAACTATCTTACCAATGTCACGTCCGGTTAAATAGACATGACGTCCGGTTGCTGCTGCTGCTTGGAAAATTTCTTGAATTCTAACAATATTAGAAGCTTTAGAAGCAACAATAATTCTACCTTCATGGTTATTAAAGGTATTAAGAATATAGTTTTGAATTGATGACTGGCGATCGTTAGGGAAGACCGCTTCTGCATTAGTAGAATCACTTAATAAAGCTAAAACGCCCTTTTGAGATATTTCGGATAATCTAACAAAGTCAGTTCGATATCCTTCTTTAGCTGATGGATCAAACTTAAAGTCACCAGTATAAACAATTTCTCCTTCTTTTGTAGAAAGATCAATTCCGAGTGAATCAGGAAGTGAATGCGTAGTCTTAAAGAAAGATACACTTGCATTCTTAAAATCAATTTCAGTATCAGCATCAATTACATGGAATAAATTGTTTTTGCGACGCTTATTTTCACGTTGAACTGCAATTTTTGCTAATTCAATTGTAAGTTTAGAACCGAATACTGGAATATCATGATTGCGCAAAATATATGGAAGTGCTCCAATTGCATCATCATGACCATGAGTTAAAAAGATTCCTGCAATTCGATCGCCATATTCTTTGAAAAAGTCTAAATCTGGAATTACGACATCAATTCCAAGCATTGAGCTGTCTGGATATTTAAGTCCAGCATCCATAATAAAAATTTCATCGTCAACTTGAACAGCATACATGTTCTTTCCATTTTCACGCACGCCACCCAACATCATTATCTTAATGTTTTGTGCCATAATTTTCTTCTTTCTATACATTTATTCAATTTTCTTGTGGATCAATATGATCAAAACGAAATTTGTCTATTTAATTTTAGCATATTAAGACATGATTTTAAAAGCGTACAAAAAAAGACAGCCTCAAATTGATTCTGTCTTTTGTGTGCAATGCAAATATTTATTATTAACGACGTAAACCTAATTCTTGGATTAAGTCACGGTAACGTTGAATGTCCTTATTTCTTAAGTAACGAAGTAAGTTACGACGGTGACCAATCTTCTTAAGCAAACCACGGTATGAGTGGTGATCTTGTTTGTTTTCTTTTAAGTGTTCGTTCAAGTTGTTAATTTCGTCAGTAAGCAAAGCAATTTGAACTTCAGGAGAACCTGTATCACCTTCGTGACGACCATACTTCTTAATTAATTCATCTTTTTTTTCTTTTGAAATTGCCATGAATAAATACCTCTCTATATATAATTGCCACTAACATCGTTTACCGTCGGCAACGTGAAAACAGCGTTAATGGTTCCAACAAGGTTATATGATACCTGTAAGAATTTAAAAATGCAAGTACAATTTATCTTGCAAGCTATTGCCTCATTTAGTACAATTAACTGGTAAATCTATATTTTATCGAGGTGAAATTCATGCCACAAATTAAATCTGCAATCAAGCGTGTTAAAACTACTGCTACTGCTAACAAGCGTAATGCTTCTGAAATGAGTAAATTGAGAACTGAAATCAGAAAGTTCAACGAAGCTGTTGAAGCCAAATCAAAGGACGTCCTCGAATTACAAGTTAAAGCTGCTCGTGCTCTTGATAAGGCCGTTTCAAAAGGTCTTATTTCAAAGAACAAGGCTAACCGTGATAAATCACGTATGGCAAAAAAAGTTGCTGCTAAATAATTTTTAATCATAAAAAGACAGGAGTTAAAACTCCTGTCTTTTTTATTCTAAAGTGACAATATAAACATCTTAAGGTATTCATTACCTCGATATTGCCCATTTTTATAACCAAAATCAAGCGCAATACACTTTTGCAATAAGTATTTTAACTTTTCTAACGTGACCACATTTTGCATTGCTAATTTAATTCTGTACGGATTTGCCTTTAATTCTTTTATAATTTGTTCTCTAGTCCATCTTCTTGTTTGTAACGTCTTCACAACCATTAAAAATTCTATTTGCGACTCAAAAATTCCTAATATTTGGATAGCATTATTTCCTTCGCGTAAATGCTCATCCAGTCTAGCACTCGCTTGAGCGTAATCTCCTTTAAAAGCGACAGTTAGGATCTCAAATATATTTTCAGATAAAGAGCGATCAACATTCTGCTCGATTAAAGACTCTCTTATTTTTTGATCTTCACTGATACTTTTTAATTTAACATAATTATTTAAAGCTGTATCTAATACCTGGTCACTACGTTGAATTAGTAATTGTAAAGCCTGATTAGTAATAGTATAGCCTTCACTCTTACTGATTCCCTTTATCAGACCACTTATTTCATAAGGACGGTATTTAGTTTCAACTACATCGACTTGATCAAACAAGATTTTGCTTATTTTTTTACGTTTATCTATTTTTTCATAACTTGCAATAATAACTAGGATATTTTCTATTTCCTGTAGATGATCAAGGATTAGTTGTAATTTATTTACTTGTTTTTTGTATTTATCTGCGATTCTTGCAGTCAAAAAGAAGGGATTTTTAACAACAATCAATTTTTGTTGTGCAAATAATGAGGACTCGGTTAAGTTTGCAATTAATTCTTCTATCCCATCTTCACTACAATCAATAATAGTTTGTTCTAAATTTTTAAATTTTTCTTGTCTAATAAAATCTTTTGCAACATAATCATTTAAATATGCATCTGGTCCTGTAATTAAAGTGTGACTATTTTTTAAATTCGTGGGTTTGAATAATTCAATTAATGCCATGTAAAGATCCTTGATTAAAAGTTGTAAATTTATTCTGACGATTTAGTGGATAATATGTCCATGTAATTGTACCACTATCTTGAGTTGCATAATATGGAATTTTTAACGACTCCAGCGTTTGAAGTGTTTCTAAATGAGGATGTCCAAAACGATTATTTCTCCCCGCAGAAATAAAAACGAGTCGGGGATTAATAGTTTTTAAAAATTCGGGATTAGACGATGTTTTACTTCCATGATGTCCCAGTTTAAAGTAGTCCACTTGTATGGGAAATTGCTGAATAAGTTTTTTCTCTCCCTCCTGATCTAAATCTCCAGTAAAAAGCCAACTTTTACCGCCTAAATTAAAATATAACGAAAGTGAATCTTCATTTTTACCGGTTCCTGGTAAAAATGGATACATCACATGAAAAGTAATATCTTTATTCTTAACCACATCTCCAGCAAGTAATGGTACTAATTTTGTATGCTTAACTTTTCCATTAATTCTTTTAATAAATGAAGGATTCTCGTTTAAACCTTGAGCAAAATACAGTTTTCTTACGGGTACTTGATCTAATAATGGTCCCAAATCCCCAATGTGATCGGCATCCTGATGAGACAAGAAAACTGCATCCAAATGATCAATTCCTTGTGCATAAAGATAAGGTAATGTAATACGATTTATTTGAGGACTTGATTTTTTCTTACCAAAATTCACTTTTCCTCCTGTATCAATTAAGTAGGCTTTGCGTTTAAACGGTGTAGTAACTAAAATACTATCCCCCTGGCCTACATCTATAATTGAGACTCTACCGTACAAAGGAAAATGTATTGATACGAAAATAACCACATAGGTCATCAATAAACTTAAATAAAAGAGTCTTTTTTGCTGTTTCTTGTGACTATAAATAATAATGACTAATGAAAGAAGCAATAATAAGATAGTTTGCCACCAGTTAATTTTTCCAAAATTGATGATCCCTAAATTAGTTCTGGCTAATTTTTCCATGAGTTCCATAACTATATGAAAAATTTTTTCAATAAAGAAAGTTAGACCAGGGCATAATTTAAAAGTTATTACACCAATTAGCGTTAAAGGTAACAAGCAAAAATTAAAAATTGGTACAATTATAAAATTAAATAAAAGGCTTAAAGCATTAAATTGATAAAAATTATTTAACAAGATTGGTGTAATTAAGAGATTCAACAATAATCCCTGTTTAATTGCTCCTTTTTCGCCAATTAATTCTAAGCCCAAAACCAATAAATATGATAAGATTGCACCACAATTAAAAAATAAGCGTGGCTTTATAAATAGGTGAATTAGTGCTACTAACCCAAGACGATCTCCCCTAGTTAGGGGGATATTTTTCAAAGAGAATATTTTTCCTAGAAAAAAGCCTAAGCTTGCCCTAACAAAGCCAGCCTGAAAATCAGCTAAAGCAATTTCTATTCCCAAGACAAGGATGCAGATGAGAAAAGTTTGATATTCATCTCGTTTCAACAAAGTGCAAATAATTGAAATAAAAGTAGTATATAGTCCCACATGCAACCCAGAAATACTTAAGAGATGAATTACACCCAAATTTCGATAACTATCAAGAATAGTTTGATTTTTACTATCCAAATTTTCAGCTAGTAACATTTCACTTGTCATAAAGCCAACTAACCTCGGCAATTGTAAACAAAAATTTTTTAATTGATTACGTAAACCATGAAAATAGTCAATTAAGTTTCTTTTTTTAGGTAAAATTTGATAATTTTTTAAAATTACCCGCTCATAAATATGCTCACTAGCATAAAATTTTCGATAATCAAATTGACCAAAATTAGTGGCTGGCTCTATTTCTTGCGTTTGTCCAACTAAATTGGTAAGAATCACTGTTTTATTTTTATTCAAAGCCGCTTCTAATTCTTGCGATACTGGTAAACTAATTAGAATTTTATCATTTCCTATTTTAGCTTCTCCATGCCCAAATCCTTCCTTGATCTTTAATTGATCCGGTTGAAGGACGATACTATTACCTAAATCACACGTACTATATTTAGACTTAACTTTATCTCCTAAAAATATAAATACGATAATTAGTAAGAACATGAAAATATTTAGGCTGCGATTATATTTAATCATAATCAGACTCATCAGGTATCCAATAATAATAAGTCCTAAACAGTGCTGCAATGTTGTATTTGCTT
The DNA here is from genome assembly GCF_014522305.1 of Lactobacillus sp. PV034. Classification (NCBI taxonomy): domain Bacteria; kingdom Bacillati; phylum Bacillota; class Bacilli; order Lactobacillales; family Lactobacillaceae; genus Lactobacillus; species Lactobacillus sp. PV034. The sequence continues at coordinate 588,523 of NZ_CP041982.1, forward strand.
CAAAATAATAAATTGAAAGAAGCGAAAACAATAATCCTAAAAGAAACAAATATCCAGGATTAAGACAATTATAAAGCCAATTGGTCTTTAAACTTCTCAAAGGTTTTATCTCCAATACCTGATACTTTAGTAATATCTTCTATTTGATTAAAACCACCGTTTGCATCTCTAAACTGAATAATTTGTTCCGCTCTTTTTTGACCAATTCCACTTAATTTTTGTAAGTCAGCTACACTAGCACTATTTAAGTGAATTTGTTCTTTGTTGGTATTATCAGTTGAAGTATTTGAGTTTTGTCCTCCAGTAGGCATAACGGGATCTACCTTTTCACCATCATGTGGGATATATATTTGATCTTGATCCTTTAATAATTGAGCGCGATTTATTGCTTTGATTTGTGCTTTTTCTGTTAGCCCTCCTGCTGCATCAATCAAATCTAATAAGCGAGCTCCTGCTTTCAAAGTATATACTCCACCATGTTTCACAGCCCCTGAAATATCACAGGTAATTTTAGTTGATGCAGATGTCTTAGGAGCCGTTGAAGCATTTGATGATAAATTTGGAGATGGAGCACTTTTGTTGGCTGACTGAGAACTTTGACTTGATTGTGGAAGTAAATTAGAATTATCAACCTCGCTTTTTTGAGCATTAATATAAAAAAACATTATTCCAATTAATAAAATTCCAATTAAGCAGTACTTCTTATTTTCTTTAATAATTTTCTTGATTTTTTCAAAATCCATTTTTATCACCTCATAACTAATTACGCATTTTTCGACAATTTTTATCATAAAAAAAGCTTTCAAATGAAAGCTTTAAATTTTATGTGTATTTAAATAAGAAAGAGCATCATTAAAATTATTTACTGGAATTATTTTCATTTTAGTATGAATTTTTTTTGCAGTTCTAACAGCTTCAGCATAATTTGTATCTCTTTGTTTAATTCCAACGGGTTGTTCAGCAGGAGCAAAAAATACTTTTATTCCTTGCTTACTGGCAGCGACAACTTTTTTATCTATTCCTCCAATCATTCCAACATGTCCCTTTTCATCGATCGTACCAGTTCCTGCAACCTTGGTTATTGATAATTTTTGATGAATAAAGTATTGATAAGCAGCCAAACTAAACATTAAGCCAGCTGATGGTCCACCAATATCACCTGCATCAATTGCAAGTCGCGGAATTGTTTTAACTTGCGAATGGTCAATTAACTGAATGCCAATACCAACTTGCTTAGTTCCTGCTATTTTGACTGTTTTTCCGGTCATTGTTAAAGAATGCTTAGCTCTGATTACCTTAAGTGTTATTGGAGTATTAGGTGCCAAATGATTGAGATAAGATTGTAGTTGTGCAGTAGACCTAAAATTTTTGTCGTTTACTGCTTGAATGTTATCACCAATTTGCAACTTATCTTTAAATGTTGAGTTAGATAAAATACTCATCACATAAACGCCTAGATATTTCTGGGAATATGGTACATTAGCTTTTTTTGCTGCATAAACCAGAGCATTATTTTGGCTAGTCTGCATATAATACTTTTGAATTTCATTATATTGTTTATTGCTAGCATCCCCTTGAATTTCCTTTTTTGTATATCGACTATCAAAGGGTCTTAAATAAGATGTAAGATAATCTATTAAAACTGCGGGACGTTCAGATACGGTAACATAATATAAATTATGATAATTATATTTTGATTTCGTTTTTATCAAACTACTTATCGGACTTGCTTGACCCGGGCTTTCAATCACATAATTAGTCGGCCAAAGACAAATTATAAGTGCAACAAAAAATGCTGCTATTATTAGCAGCCAATTTTTTATCTTAGATTTTGAATGTTCTTTTTTATTCATGTTGATTGACTTTCTTTTTTAGTCCAATTGCTACTTCACTAGGAACAAGTTTAGTTACATCTCCCCCGAACATTGCTGTTTCTTTAATCATCGATGAAGAAATAAAACTATTCTCTGGACTAGTTAACAAAAAAACTGTATTTAATTCTGGGGCGAGGGTTTTATTTATTTGGGCAATTTCACGTTCATAATTAAAATCAGCATCATTTCTAAGACCACGAACAATTATAGATGCATGCAGTTTTCGTGCTACGTCAACGGTAAGTTCCAGCGGGCGACCAATTACTTCAACATTCGTAATTGGATTCAATACTTTTTTTGCCAATTCAACTCGCTCTTTTTCATCAAATAAATATTTTTTTTGAGTATTGGTCATAATTACCACAAACAATTCATCAAACATTTTTGCAGCTGTCTTAATAGTTTCTAAATGACCATTGGTTAAAGGATCAAAACTTCCTGGAAAAATTGCCTTTACCATAAATTATATCCTCTCGTAAATCTTAACTTTGGTTCTTCCCAAGTGATGATTCTTTTTCAAATTAAAGCCATCTATCACTGGTAATTCCGTATGTTCATCAGTTTCTGCAATTACTAAGGCATGCTTATTTAGCAAATCTAGTTCCTGCAATTTTTTCATCACTTTAACAATCTTTTCTTTTGCATATGGTGGATCCAAAAAAATAAGATCAAACTTCTTACCATGTTCAGCCAACATTTTTAAAGCCTTAAAATCACTTGCTTTTAAAACTTTAAATCGGTCTGCTTCTCTAGTTAAATCAACATTTTTGTGAATAATTTTGCAAGCTTGGGCACTGATATCAACTAAATATGCTTCCTCATAGCCTCTGGATACCGCCTCAATTCCCAAGGCTCCGCTACCTGCATAAAGATCTAAAACACGTCCTCCTGAAAAAAACTGACCTAAAGAGTTAAACAGAGATTCTTTAACTTTATCGCTAGTTGGTCTCGTACTATTACTTTTTAGCGTTACTAAATTTCTTTTAGCATATTTTCCAGAAATAACTCTCAATTAAGTGTCTCTCCTTTATCTAACATTTCTTCAGCTTGAAGTCGCAAGTCTTCCATAAATTTTTCTTCGTATTCAGCTGAGAAATTTAAATTATCTTGCTGTGACCTTTCAACTTTTTTGACAAATTTTTCTTTTTTAAGAGAATTGATTGTTTGATCAACTTGTTCCGCATTTAAATAAATAATAACGTACTTGTTTTTTCTTGAAAAATATACAATATCACCGAAGTGTCTCAATTTATACTGGTCTCTTGCATTATAAAGCCAAACAATAATACTTTTTCTAGCTTCTATGTGATGCTTAGAATTATCCTGATAAACCAATCCCATTATTGTACGGTCTCGCTTTCCATAAGATATTTACGCTCACTTGCCGCAATATTTAATACGATTCCAAGTCCTGCACTTAAAACTATTAGTGACGAACCCCCATACGAAATAAAGGGTAAAGTAACCCCTGTAATTGGAAGTAAACCTAATACTGCTCCCACATTGAATAGGGTTTCGGTAAAAATCATTGTTGTGACACCAAAACATACTAAGGCATTAAACTGAGTATGAGCATGAATTCCTACTTCCATAATACGCCACATTAAGAAGAATAATAGTGAAACAATGGCGATTGCTCCGATTACACCAAGTTCTTCTGCCGTGATCGAAAGAATAAAATCAGTATAAGGTTCAGGTAAATAACCACGTTTTTGCATTGAATTTCCTAAGCCAGATCCAAACAAGCCACCATTGTGAATTGCGTAGTAAGAATTAACTAGTTGTGCACCACCTGTTTTTTCCAATTCGAAGGGATGAGCAAATGCAAGTAAACGTTGAAACTGATAAGATCCTTTAATAAATCCAGGTTCCCAAACGAGTAGGACAAAAACTAATAAAATAATGGCGATAAATAAGGTAGCTAACCATTCTAACGCTAATTTTGTCGGAATACCTGAAACCAAATACATCACAAATACAATCATAAAGAGAATTGCTGAACCACCAAAATCAGGTTCAACTATTACCAAAGCAATCATACAGAAAGAAATAATTGTTGGTCCAGAAAGATTTTCTCGGATTTGACCTGGAATAATTTTTCCATCTCGCCGATCTAAAACATAAGCTAAGTAAAGTACCAGAGACAATTTGGCTAACTCAACAGGTTGAATATTAATAAACCCTAAATTGATCCAGCCTACCGCACCATTAACAGCTGCTTGACCATGACTAATTATTTTTAGCGCAACTAAAAATAAAAGTAAGACAGCAGAAATCCCTAAATAAGATAAGACAAATTTTTTATTCTTGAATATTTTTAGCTTTAATCCAAAAGTTGGAATACCAAATAAAACAAATGCTGCAACAAAATAGATTATCTGACGTGACATATAGACTGTTGACTTGAAGCCATTGACTAATAAAATATCAGAACTCGCTGAATATACCATAATAATTCCCAACAAACAAAGAATAAGATAAGGAATTAAGATGGAATAATCTAAATACTTAATTTTTTTTCGCACGTTTGCTTACTTCCTCTCAGTTAATTGCTTATATTATATCATGCAATAATTTGAATTAAGACATAAAAAAAGACAAGGATTAATCATCCTTGTCTTTCAAGATTATCTTTAAATTACTTACCGCGTTTCTTGTCGGCTTTCTTTCTTTCATTGGTGTTTAAAATCTTCTTACGTAAACGAACACTTTGTGGAGTAACTTCACAATATTCATCTTCATTTAAGAATTCAAGAGATTCTTCCAAAGTTAACTTCTTAGGAGTCTTAATAGAAGCTGAGTGGTCCTTACCAGAAGCACGAGTGTTAGTTAAGTTCTTACCTTTAGTGACGTTTACGGCAATATCACGTTCACGAGATGATTGACCCACAATCATACCTTCATAAACTTCAACACCAGCTCCAAGGAACAATTCACCACGTTGTTCAACTGATTGAAGTGAGTAAGTAGTTGATTGACCCTGGTTAATCGAAACTAAAGCACCATTACGACGGCCTGGTTCCCAATTCTTAATTACTGGAGCATACTTTTCAAAAGTATGGTTCATAATACCATAACCAGCTGTTTGAGACATAAATTCGTTGTTGTAACCAATCAAACCACGAGATGGAACTAAAAATTCTAATCTAGTTTGACCATTACCAGTTGATTCCATATTCTTCATTTCACCTTTTCTTTGTGAAAGAGAATCAATAACAGAACCTACATATTCATCTGGTGTATCAACTTGAACAGTTTCATATGGTTCACTCATTACACCATCAATTTCACGATAAATTACTTTAGGACGTGAAAGTTGTAATTCAAATCCTTCACGACGTAATTCTTCAACTAAAATTGAAAGGTGAAGTTCTCCACGACCAGAAACAGTCCAAGCGTTAGTTCTATCAGTAGGTTCAACTTTTAAGGAAACATCAGTACGAGTTTCACGAATTAAACGATCTTCAAGTTTCTTAGGTGTAACTTGATCACCTTCTCGACCAGCAAATGGTGAATCGTTAGCAACAAAGTCCATTTGTAAAGTAGGTGGATCAATATTAAGAAGTGGTAAAGCTTCTGGTTTATCTGCTGATGCAATAGTTTCACCAACATAAATATCATTAATACCTGAAATAGCAATGATATCGCCAGCCTTAGCTTCTTTAATTTCATTACGCTTCAAACCGAAGTAACCAAATAATTTAGTTACTCTAAAGTTTTGAGTTGAACCATCACGTTTCATAACTGTAACGTTGTCACCAACTTTAACAGTTCCTCGGAAAACGCGACCTACACCGATACGACCAACATAGTCATCCCAATCAAGCATAGTAATTTGGAATTGCAATGGTTGATCAGCAGTATCTTCTGGTGCAGGAATACTCTTAATAATGGTATCAAAGATTGGATCCATAGTTTCTTCTTGTTTACTTGGATCAGAATCATATGAAGAAGTACCATTCAATGCACTAGCATAAACAACTGGGAAATCAAGTTGTTCATCAGTTGCTCCTAATTCGATGAATAATTCAAGAACTTCATCTAACACTTCTTGTGGACGCGCACCTGGACGATCAATCTTATTAATTACAACAACTGGCTTAACTCCAGCTTCTAAGGCCTTCTTTAACACGAAACGTGTTTGAGGCATGGTACCTTCATAAGCATCAACTAATAAAAGTGCACCATCTACCATGTGCATGATACGCTCTACTTCACCACCAAAGTCGGCGTGTCCTGGCGTATCCAAGATATTAATAGTAGTATCGCCGTATTTAACCGCAGTATTCTTAGATAAAATAGTAATACCACGTTCACGTTCAATATCATTTGAGTCCATTGCACGATCTTCAAGATTCATATGCTCTGGTAAAGTATCGGATTGCTTTAATAATTGGTTAACTAAAGTAGTTTTACCGTGGTCAACGTGCGCAATAATCGCAATATTTCTTACATCGTCTCTTGTTGCCAAAAGAAATTCCTCCCTGAATTTCATAAAAAAACTGTGACTCCAGTCACAGCCCTTCTATGCAAAAATAAAATTGCAGTTTGTTGAAGCTTTATCATCTGTATAGTTTCAGTTGAAGATTTTAACAAAATATTGGAGCAACGTCAATAAGGTCTACGATTTAAAGGTAGATAATACTTCAATAATCATTAAAAATGTTATAAACTGTTATAAGTTTGTTAATTAAATTTCTATTTCAATATAGTTTTATATTATATATTCTTAAGTTAAGGAGAGAATTATTTTGATCTTAATGCATGATATTGTTCGCGATGGCGATCCCGTTTTGAGAAAGGTAGCTAAGCCACTAACTTTTCCCCTTTCCGATGAAGACAAAAAATTTGCTGAGGAAATGATGGAATACCTTGTCAACTCACAAGATCCAAAAATTGCAGAAAAGCATCAATTACGAGCTGGAGTTGGTTTAGCTGCTCCCCAAGTTGGTCGTAGTATTCAAATGGCTGCATTATTAGTTCCAAATAACGAAGGCGAAATTATCTTTAAAGAAGTTTTTGTAAACCCTAAGATTCTTTCTGAATCTGTTAGACAAGCTTGCATTGCTGAAGGAGAAGGTTGTTTAAGTGTTGACGAAGACATTGAAGGGTACGTACCTCGACCAGACAAATTAAAAATTCATTATTATACTGTTGACGGTGAAGAAAAAACCATTCGTCTAAAAGATTATCCTGCAATTGTGGCTTCTCATGAAATTGATCACCTTAATGGTCATTTGTTTTATGATCGTATAAATAAAGAAAATCCATTTTCAATGGACGAAGATACTATTGTAATTTCCTAAAATTTCAATACTATAAAAAGACCAGGAACACATCACGAGTTCCTGGTCTTTTTGTCAACATGTTTATATAAATTATTGTAAGGCTTTTTCGCAAAAAAAGTGCTAGCACCACGCTAGCACTCCCATGTTACTTAAGAAGAATGAAGATACTCCTAATGTAGATGATAACCACTCATCTACATTAATAATAATACTTATAATTTTATAATTTGTCAATTATATATTAATAGATATTACAAATTCATCTTATATACTTACATTATAATTTATGGTAAAATTTTAATAGCTATTGAGTCAAATATTTAGTTTTGACTCACATTTGAACGTTTTATATATAAGGAGATTTAACAAATGATCTATAAAGTTTTATACCAAAAAGACCAGATCGTTAATCCAAGAAGAGAAACAACTCAAACTCTTTATCTTGAAGCAGATAATTTAGTTGAAGCAAGAAAATTGGTTGAGGATAACACCCCCTATAATATTGAACTCATCCAAGAACTAACTGGTAATTCCCTTGCTTATGAAAAGCAAAATCCAGAATTTAAGCTTACAACTATTGAATCTAAGGATTAATGGCTGTCAAATTAAAAAATAATGAAGTCGGCGTTTACGCTATTGGGGGTTTAGGCGAAATCGGCCGTAACATGTACTGCGTTGAATTCCAAGATGAAATCATCATCATGGATTGCGGTATCAAATTCCCTGAAGATGATGAAATGGGAATTAACTATGTAATCTCTGACTACTCTTACTTAGTTAAGAATCGTCATAAAATTAAAGCTTTAGTTATTAGTCACGGACATGAAGACCACATCGGGGGAATTCCATTCTTATTAAAGAAAATCCCTGAAATTCCGGTCTATGCCCCACCTTTTGCTTTGGCATTAATTAGAGGCAAACTTGAAGAACATGGTCTTTTAAAAACTACTGAACTCCATGAAGAACTCGAAGATACAGTATTAAAGTTTCCTAAACTTTCTGTTTCCTTCTTTAGAACTACTCACTCAATTCCCGATACACTTGGAATTACTGTTCATACTCCAGAAGGAGCCGTAGTTTTTACTGGAGATTGGAAATTTGATCTTACACCAGTTATGAATCAACCAGCACCAAACTTCCAAAAAATGGCTAAAATTGGTGAGGAAGGTGTACTTGCCCTACTTTCTGATTCTACAAATGCAGAAGTTCCTACCTTTACAAAGTCAGAAAGATTTGTTGCACAATCACTCCATAACATTATTACTGGTATTGATGGCCGGATAATTTTTGCTACTTTTGCTTCTAACCTTTATCGTGTATCAACTGCTATTCAAGCTGCAATTGATACTGGTAGAAAGGTAGCCATCTTTGGCCGCTCAATGGAAAACGGAGTTCAAAACGGTATTGATTTAGGCTACTTAACTATTCCAGACGGTACAATTGTAGATGCCAGTGAAATAAATAAACTTCCTCCTGAAAAGGTAATGATTTTATGTACTGGGTCACAAGGAGAGCCACTAGCTGCTCTTTCAAGAATTGCTAACGGTACACACCGTCAGATTTCTTTACAACCAAATGATACAGTGATTTTTTCATCTAACCCTATCCCAGGAAATACTACCAGTGTTAACCATTTAATTAATAAGTTAACTGAAGCTGGTGCAAAGGTGGTTCATGGAAAGATTCATAATGTGCATACTTCTGGACATGCCGGACAAGAAGAACAAAAAATGTTAGTTGAATTAATGAAACCTAAGTTCTTCGTCCCTGTTCACGGTGAATATCGGATGCAAGTAGTTCATACCCAAACTGCCCAAGAAACAGGTATGCCAGCTGATCATACTTTTGTATTAAAGAACGGAGATGTTTTAGCCTTAACCAGAGACTCTTCAAGATTAGCAGGTCATATCAACATTCCAGATGTTTACGTCGATACTTCTGGATCTGATGATGTTGGTAATGTTGTTGTCCGAGATCGTCAAATCTTAGCTGAAGAAGGTCTCGTAGTTGTGGTAGCAACGGTAGACTATGAACACCAACGTGTTTTAGCTGGTCCAGATATTCTCAGCCGTGGTTTTGTCTATATGCGTGAATCTACAGATTTAATTAGTGCTGCCCAAAAGCATGTTTACCATATCTTAAGAGGAGAAATGGCAAAGAAATCCAAACCAGATGAACGTGAATTAAAGAAGACGATTATTGAGAATTTACAAGATTTTCTCTATTCTCGCACTGAACGACGTCCAATGATTTTACCAATGATTATTGATAAAAATAGAAACGAAAAAACTTACAAAAAAGGTAAGAAAAAAGAACAAGACCAAAATCCAATAAAAAACGATTAAAGTAAAAACCCATCAAGGGTTTTTATTTTTTAGAACATATACTTATGAGTAAAAAATTTTATCTATTAGTTAATCTAAAATCAGGTGCAGATCGTGGTACCTTTTCTTATCGCAAAGTTACGAAAATCTTAGAGCAGCAAAATATCGAATATGAGACAATTCTCTCAAAATATCCACGTTATCTCATTAAAGCTGCACGGCAATTAGCAAATGAGCTCCAAAATGATCCGAATACTTATCTTATAGTAATCGGTGGCGATGGAACTTTAAATCAAGTTTTAAATGGCATTAAACAATCAGACTTCCCCTCTACACCGCTTGCTTATTTACCATCTGGTACAGGCGACGACTTTGCGCGTGCGCTTAATTTACAATCTTCGCCTGAAGCACTAATTAATAAATTGTGTACCAATCCTGAAGTAACTGAAATTGATTGTGGTTATTATTTTAATGTGAATAACCAACATGAAGGATATTTCATTAATAACTTAGGGATTGGATTGGATGCATATGTGGTAGCAGAAACCAATAATTCAAATTCTAAAAAACGCTGGGGCCATTTTTCTTATGGTCTTAACGTTTTTAAGGCGGTGCTCAACCAGCCAGGTTTTCCCGTCACAATTAAAGTTAATGATGAAGTTCATTCTTTTAATAATGCGTATCTTGTTACTACAACTAACCATCCGTTTTTTGGCGGTGGAGTCCCAATCTTACCTAAGGCAAGCCCTACTAATCATTTATTAGATGTCGTAATCGTAGAAAAACCTTCTCTTTTAAAATTTATCTATCTTTTTAGCAAAATGATCATTACCAAAAAACAAATAAAAGACCCTAATTTTCACTATTATGGTGCAAAAGAATTAGAAGTAAGTACAAAAGATCTAGAATATGGACAATTAGACGGTGAGGAATTAGGTAGTAAAAATTTTGATTTATTATTCCATATAGATAAATTTAATTTATTACATTAAAAAAGCCATTGAGTAATATAATACTCAATGGCTTTTTTTAACCTAATTTTATGTTTTCCATTCCAATCATCGGATCAATTTTTCCTGAATAAATTAATTCTGGCGTTAATATTTTTTCTGAATTGCTTATCTTTTCTTTATCTTCAATTTGAGAACCATCCTTCAATTGAGTATCTGATTTTAATTCTAAATTAGTTTTTATTGAATTAGTTAGCTCAATTTCAAGAATCTTTTGAATCTTTTGAATCTTTTTAGTTAGTCCAGTTTGACGATTATTTCCAGGTGTTCTTAGCGCCATTTCATACGCCCTTTTTTCACCTACCATCACCAAATTCTTGGACGCACGTGTAATAGCGGTATATAAAAAATTTCTTCGTAACATCATATAATTTTGCATCGTCAAATTTAAGATAACTAAGGGGAATTCTGACCCCTGTGACTTATGCACAGTAATGGCATATGCACGCGTTATATCAAGTAAATCTTTACTATCAAATTTTACTTCTCTTCCGTCAAAATTCGCGACAAGACACTCTTTGTTCTTCTCTTCATCAATCCCTATTACTTTTCCGATTTGACCATTATAGATATCTTTTTCAGGATTATTTTGTAATTGGAGGATGCGATCTCCAATATGAAAGACCTCATTATGAGCTTTTAATTCTTTTCTTTTATTCATATCCTCGGTTGCAGGGTTAATAATATCTTGAATTAAATCATTAAGATGGTTAATTCCGCCAATCCCATTATACATCGCACCTAAAACCTGAATTTCATCCTTTTTAAACCCCTTCTTAAGTGCATAATCAACAATTTGCTCAATTGCGGGGCCAACTAAATTAGGCTTACAAGGGATAAAAGAATAATTAGCAGTTTTCCCAAAAATTATTTTCTCAGCTAGTTTTTGATCTTCATTGATAGCATGAGCCAATTTAATAATTGAAGAATCTTCTCCTTGACGATGAATAGTATTTAACTGGGTAGTAGGAAATGCTCGAGAAGCAATCAAATCATGATAAATATTTCCGGCTCCAACTGATGGTAACTGATTTTGATCTCCCACAAAAACGATGTGCTTAGTTGAATCAATACTTTTAACTAGTAGACGAAAAAGAAACATATCAACCATCGACATTTCATCTACAATCAACATGTCGCCGTTTAATTCGTTTAACTCAGTATCATCATTTTCACCAATCCCTAATCCTAATAACCGATGTACTGTTTTGGCATTAATTCCAGTGATCTCACTCATTCTTTTAGCTGCCCTACCAGTTGGAGCAGCTAATAAAATTGGTGGGTCATCACTGTAAATACTCGCTGAAGGAATTTGGGCTAGTTCTTGTAGACATAAGATAATTCCATTAATAATTGTAGTTTTTCCAGTACCGGGACCACCTGTAAGAATAGTAACAGGATTTTGAATAGCATTTTTTATTGCTATTTTTTGAGTTTCATCATATTTTATTTTTAAAGATTTTTCAGCTTTCTTAATCGCTGAAGAAATTTCTTGATCAGAAAATTGTTTAGTTTTCGGACGCGTATTTACTATGCGCTTCAATTCTTGAGCTATATCTTGTTCTACCTGAAAGATATTTTGTAAGGCTGCGCTATCATCATCAACAACTACTTTTCCCTGCTTTTGAAGTTCATTAAGAGTAGTAGCAATTGGATCATATTCATTAATAGATAATAATTCACTAGCTTTAGTTAATAAATCAGCAAGTTTTACAAAAGTATCTCCCTGTGAAGCTAATGCACTTTGTAAAATTTGAAATATTGCACCTTTAATTCTACGTGTATCATATGGTTCAATTCCCAAATCCACTCCAATTTCGTCAGCAGTTTTGAACGCATAACCGCGAATTTCACTGATTAAATCATAAGGATCAGCCTGAATTTTTTCTAATGCTTGACCATGATAATTTTTATAAATTAAAGTTGCTACATTCTTTTTAATACCAAATTTTGCAAGTTTTAAAACTACTTCAGATAAAGAATCCATTTTATTAACACCGGATAAAAGACTATCTCTTTGTTTAGGAGTCAAATTTAAATTATCTATCTGATGAGGATTATCTTTAAGAGTATCCAATACATTGGTCCCCAATGTTGTAACAATTTTTTCAGCAGTTTTTTTCCCAATACCTGGAAATTGATCGGAACTTAGATACTTTGTTAGACTGTCTTCTTCATGGGGAAGCAGTTGTTCATAACTTGATGCTTTAAATTGAGGTCCAAATTTTGGGTGAACTATGAGTTCTCCTTTAAATTTATACGTCGATCCCAACTGAAGTTCTCCAAAATTTCCTGTTACCCGGATACTTTCTTGCTCATAATTTGGTAATTGGCTAATAAGATCAATATCTATTATTTTAAAAAGATCTTGATCATTTTCAAAAACAATATTATTTAATCTGCCAGTTAGTTCTGTTTCACTCATTTTTTCCCCTAAGCAGTTTGACCAGAGCAGCATACTGATTTTGCGCCTGTTTAAAATAGATTGGATCAATCTTTTTGCTAACTCAAAATATTTCTGTGCTTGATCACGATCATGATCAAATATTGTTAATCCTAACAAAAAGTTAACTTTAGCAGATCGCTGTTTCTTAGGAATTAGCTCAAATTGCTTTTGTGCCGTCGTTAATTCACCTAAGCTTAGCCAAATATCTCCTAACAATTCTAAAACTCGGTTATCTATTTGTTTAATTGTTAAAGCATATGCCAAAGCCTTTTGAAATTGGCCTAACTTCATAAAAATTAAAGCTTTTTGATATAAAGTTTCATCATCATTAGGTAAGGTATCGATAAGTGCTAAAGCCCTTTCAAAGTCACCTGAAAGATAGTAACAAATTGCTAAATTGTATGTTAATTTTTCTGGATCTGCTACAATTCCTTGAGCTTTTTGCAAAAGCTCCAAAGCTTGATCAATTGAATTTTCCTCTATCAAGTAAGTTGATAATTGAAGATAATTTTCAATATCTTTTGGATCTTGATCAATTTTTTTTACTAATAAATGGAAAGCCTGGTCTTTCTCATTATTGTTGAAAAGTTTATCAATATTCTTATCCATTAAATAGTATCCCTACTTGTAATTTTTCGATCTAAATATGAAGTTTCATTCCATAATTTTTCTTGGAATGTCTTTCCACCATCATCTGTTTCAAGTACGGTTAAGCTTGTATTAGTCAAACCTCCACGCTTTCTAATATCAGGTATCTCATACCCTTCTAACGTACGCGTTAAAGCACAGAGAGCTGCCCCATGACTCACTAATAAAACATTATCATCAGCTTTGGGATATTTTTTGACAATATCTTCGATTAACTCCTTGCCACGTTTAATCATATGTTCAAACGTTTCACCATTAAATGCTGATGAGTCATAATCTTTTGGTTCAAAGCGAAATGCATGAATTTGATCAGGATATTTTGCTTCAGCATCAACAAATTTCATCCCTTCTAATTCGCCTAAATTGAACTCTTTAAGCCGTCTATCTTCTATTACCGGCACTTGTATGCCCATGTCCTTTTTTAGAGTTTTAGCTGTTGTAACTGCCCTTTCAAGCGGACTAGCATAAAATGCTTGAAATTTAACTTGCTTTTTCTTTAAATATTCAGCCAATTTTTCTATATCTTCATAACTACTTGGGAGTAATGGAGAGTTCCCTCCTCCCCCTTGATAACGTCCCTCTAAGTTCCATTGTGTCTTCCCGTGTCTAACAAAATATAACTTCATAAATACGAATCTCCCATCATTATATTAATAATTATAATGATTTTTACTATTGTTTTACAAGAGAACTTAAAAAAAGAGGCCAAGTAATATTGGCCTCTTTTTATACTAATTGTAATTGCTTTTCGTTTTGATATGCCTTATCAATTGTCGCACTACCTAAACATTCATCACCTTGATAAAAGACGATTTCTTGTCCTGGAGTAACTGCACGTGCAGGTTCATCAAAATCAACATGAACAGTATTCTTAGCAGCATTATAATGCATAGTAACACCCACATCAGCTTGACGATATCTGAACTTAGCAGTACATTTGACAGTTAAATCTTCAGTTGGCATCCCTGTAAAGAAAGATACTTCACTTCCATCTAAACTAGTTGAGTAAAGTAAATTACTGTCATAGCCTTGTTCTACAATTAAACGATTATTTTCTAAATCTTTACCAACTACAAACCAAGGAGCAGTTGATTCCTTAGTAGAACCCAAACCAAGTCCTGATCTTTGACCAATAGTGTAGTACATCAAGCCCGCATGCTCACCAACAACTTTACCATCAGGGGTAACCATTTCCCCAGCCTTAGCAGGTAAAAATTCGCTCAAAAACTTCTTAAAGTTTCTTTCACCAATAAAACAAATTCCAGTTGAATCCTTCTTATTAGCAGTAATTAAACCAGCTTCTTTAGCAATCTCACGCACTTGTGGCTTAGTTAAATCAGCTAGTGGAAAGATTACCTTCTTAAGCTGATCTTGTGATAATTGACTCAAGAAATATGTTTGATCCTTATTACCATCCTTTGGACGCATCATATGAACAAGTCCGTTTTGATCCGTACTTGTCTTAGCATAGTGTCCCATAGCAATATAATCTGCATCTAAGCTCATTGCAAAATCTAAGAATGACTTAAATTTAATTTCTTTATTACACATGATATCAGGATTTGGAGTTCTACCTTTTTTGTATTCTCCTAAAAAGTACTCAAATACTCTTTCCCAGTATTCTTTTTCAAAATTAATGGCATAATATGGAATACCAATTTTATCCGCAACCTTTTTTACATCTTCAAAGTCTTCAGTTGCTGTACAAACGCCTGAATCATCAGTGTCATCCCAGTTTTTCATGAAGACACCAACAACATCATAACCTTGTTGTTTTAATAAAAGTGCTGAAACTGATGAGTCAACTCCTCCACTCATACCTACAACAACTCTGATTTTGCTGTTATCTACCATTTAAATCCTTCTCCTTTAAATTTAGGCCAATTTAATAATTTGATGATCTTCAAGATCCTTTAATGTGTAATCAAGTAGCTTAACCATTTCACTTAACTGTTCGTTTTTAAAAATATTAACTTTTTGTAATCCACTTCGATCTGTTATAACCATCGTAAGGTGATTCATCTCTTCGTTAATAGTTATTTTTAGCTTACAAGTAGCATTATATGGTGAATCATTATATAGTGGACGATCATATACAAAATTGCCACGTTTAGTTTGCTTGAAGCCAACGTCTATCAATGCATAACGTTTAACATTTGGATCAATTGTAAACTTTCTAGTATCACCGTTAATTATTATTGTATTTGCCATATCTATCATTTCTCTCTATTATTTTAGCTTACTTAAAATAAGTGTCAAGTTAAATTATTTATTTACTTAATTATACAAAAATAAGTCGTCTAAAAGTTCTTAATTAGACGACTTATCAAATTATTTACTTAATCGCTGACACATTTTAATTAAAGCCTTACTAAATTCCTCTACTTCTTCTTCAGTAGTAAAACGACCAAATGAAATTCTAATTGATTCAGCAATTCTTGGGGAATCTGCCCCATACATTGCAGTTAAAACATGAGATGGAGTAAGTGAGCCTGCAGTACATGCAGAACCACCCGACACAGCAAAACCAGCCAAGTCAAGATTTGTTAAAGCCGAATAAGTATTAATTCCTTTCAACCAAAGATTAAGAACATGATGAGAAACTTCTCCCGTAACATCGCCATTTATTGCATAATCAATTTTAGCATCATTCAAATTATCTAAAATAATTTGTTGCAAGCGAGCGTATTTTGTTTGCAAAGTCTCTTTATCTATTTTACTTTCTTCGTCAACTGCTACACCAAAACCAGCAATTGCAGGTACGTTCTCTGTTCCTGGACGACGTTTCTTTTCTTGTTCGCCACCAAGTAATAAATTAGAGATATTTAAACCATCACGTTCATATAAAAAGCCCAAAAACTTTGGTCCATTTATCTTATGAGCCGATGTGGATAAAAGATCAATGTGCATCTTTTTTACATCTACTTCAATATTTCCATATCCTTGAACATTATCAACGTGGAAATAAGCATTTGTTGGTGCAACAAGGGCCCCAATTTCTTCCAAAGGCATAATAGACCCTACTTCATTATTGACCGCCATAATAGAAACCAAAATGGTATCAGGTGTTAATTCTTTCTTTAATTGTTCTAATGAGATGTGGCCACTTTGATCAACATCTAAATAAACCACTTGATAGCCTTGTTCTTCAAGTTGTTTCATTGGATTCAAAACAGAAGGATGTTCGATCTTGGTAGTAATAATCTTTTTTCCAATATCACTACGAGTTTTAGCCGTTCCGAAAATAGCAGTATTATTACTTTCTGAACCACCAGATGTAAAAATAATATCACCGGGTTTTGCATTGATAGATTTTGCTAGAATATCACGAGCATGATCAACTGCTTCACGTGCCTTTCGGCCGAAAGCATGTTGACTTGAAGCATTACCAAAATCATTAGCCATTTCTTTACTAATTACTTCTACTACCCTTTGATCCATTGGTGTAGTAGCTGCATTATCGAGATATATGTTTTTAGTCAAAATTAATCTTTCTTTCTTTTTGTAAGTGAATGTTTAATACTAATTTAACACTTCTTTATCTAAATAGGAAGAAATAATTGTAGCTGCTTTTTGGCCGACTTCTTTGACAAAGGTATCAAAATCTTCATCTGCTCCTTCATCACCATTATCAGAGATAGCGCGTAAAGCAACTAAAGGAACGTTAAACTTGCTAGCTACTTGAGCAAAAGCAGCCCCTTCCATTTCAACACCTAAAGCATTTGGAAAGTTTTTCTTAATTGTTTCTTTTTGCTCATTAGAAGCAATAAAACTATCTCCTGTGACAATTAAGCCCTCTTTAAAGTCAATGTTATTATTCTTCAAATAATTTAAGAAATTACTTCTTGCCTCACTATTAAGTTCAAACTGAGCTGGTTCTTGAGGAATTTGCCCTTCAACATAATTTCCAGCCTTGGTATTATGCGCATCATGATAGGTAAAACTATTGGGCAAGATTAAATCTTTTTGATGAATATCTTTATTCATTGAGCCAGCTGAACCGGTCATAAAGATCAAGTCAATATTTTCATTTGCCAATAAAGCAGTTAAATTCATGGCTGCATTAACTTTTCCAATTCCACTTAATCCAATATAAACATCATTCCCACTAACAGAAAAATGTTCGAATTCTGTTGATCCGAACATTTTTTTGTCATCAGAATGGAAATGTTGCTTATAATATTCGGCTTCTTCAGCCATTGGTACAATAATTGCAACTTTCATTTTGATTCTCTTTCTTTTTTATAAATTAAATAATGCTACAAAAACTAAAATTAACAATAAAATTACTACTAATATCGCAAGATTCAATCGCTTCTTCAAACGACTAATTTTATTTTCACGTTCCTCATTCAGACTTAGTTGTTTTTGCGTAGAACGTGCAAGTCTCTGCTCGCTTACTTTAGTATCTTCCACAAAGGGAGTTCTTACTTTCTTCTCTTCTTGAGAAGAGCGAGTAAATTCTAGATTAACATCTACTTTATCATGAGATGGCGCTTTTGCTCGTTTCAGTAAACGCGATAAACTATCTTTTTGATGCTCCTTACGATATTGCGATCTTTTTTCAGTCATTATTTTGTTGTCCAGTTAGTAACATATTTTCCCAGAACATAATTGCGGTCACTGTTTTACCATCAACAATTTTTCCTTGAGAAATTAATTGCTTTAATTCATCCAAGCTATACCATTCTTGTGTTAAAAATTCATCTTCATCAAGTGGTCGCTTGTCTGTTTCATCTAACTTAGTTAACGTATCACAATAAAATAGATACATCTTTTCGTCACTAAATCCAGGAGAAGGATAAAATTCAGAAACCTTTTCCCAATATTCAGCTTTATAGCCACCCTCTTCATTAAGTTCACGCTTCATTGCATCTAAAGGCGAGTTATCAGTTGGATCAATTAATCCAGCAGGAATTTCTAAAGTAAGCTGCTTAATTGGTTCACGCCACTGCTTGACCAATAACATTTTTTTCTCACTATTAATTGCAATAGCTGCACTAGCATCGGGATGTTTTACTACTTCACGCGTAGCAGTTTTTCCATTTGGTAAACTAACCGTTTCAACTTTGAGATCAATTAATTTTCCTTCAAAAACAGGATTATTTGATATTTCGGTCTCAGTTAAATCCATTTAATTCTCCTCTTTATGGCCACGTTCAATGTAAATATTAATACATTGCAACCCCTTTTTACCTTGTGCAAGTTGGTAACGAACACGTTGACCAACTTCAAGACGTTTATAGCCATCTTCTTTAATAGATTTATAAAAGGCAAAATAAGTCGAATGCGTTAAATCGTCTTCAATAAATCCATAAGGTGCATTTTCATCAAATTGTGTTACAGTTCCAGTTCGCATTAATCATCAAGTCCTTCTTCAACTGCTTCTGGATAATTCTCACTAACAATTTTAGCACAACGTGCACATAAGTTAGGGAAATTAGGATCAGAACCGATATCTGTAGTAATGCGACGACATCTTGGACAAACTTCACCTTCCGCATGTTTCACCACAATTTTACCTGAAGGTAAATCTTGGGCATCAGCTGGTGCTTCATCATCTGGACTCTTAATGTCTAAATCAGAAACGATTAAGATTTGACGAATATTAGCATTAAGTTCTTTTAGTAATTCAGCGGTTGCTTGAGTTGGATAAATAGTAACTGCTGCATCAAATGATTTACCAATTACTTTATTGTTACGAGCAACTTCTAATGCCTTTAAGACATCTGAACGAACCTTCATGAATTCATTCCAACGAGCTAAAATTTCCGCTTCATTAGCAAAGTGTTCAATTTCAGGCATATTAGTTAATTGAATGAAGTCTTCAGGTTCTTTTAAGAAGCCCCAAATTTCTTCCATAGTATGGGGCAATACCGGAGTTAAAACTTTAGCTAATTTAACCAGGATATTGTAAATGACTGTTTGCATTGAGCGACGTGTTTCACTATTTTCGGGATCAATATAAAGAATATCCTTAGCCAAATCAAGGTAAAATGCTGACAAATCATTAGAGATAAAGCTCAAGATCTTCTTATAAACAGTCAAGAAGTCATATTTATCATAAGCAGCATAAACTTCATCAAGCAACTTATTAAGTTTTACTTCCATGTATTGATCTACGCCAGCCATATCAGGGTAAGCAATGGCATTAGCCTTTGGATCAAAGTCTGAAGTGTTGGCAAGCATAAAACGGAAAGTATTTCTAATCTTACGGTAACTTTCTGCACTTTGACGTAAGATATCTTGTGAAACAGCAACATCAGAAGTAGTATCTGAACTTGCTACCCAAAGACGGATAATTTCAGCACCCATTTGCTTAATTACGTCATTAGGTGCAATAACATTTCCTAATGATTTAGACATCTTGTGGCCTTTATCATCAAGCACAAATCCTTGAGATAAAGTAGCCTTATATGGAGAAAGCCCGTTAACAGCAGTTGAAGTAATCAAGCTTGAGTTAAACCAACCACGGTATTGGTCGCTACCTTCAAGATAAAGATCTGCAGGATAACCAAGGTTACGTGCTTCTAACACACCAGCCCATGATGAACCAGAATCAAACCAAACGTCTAGGATATCAGTTTCCTTGGTAAATTTACCATTTGGAGAATGTTCTGATTTGAAGCCTTCAGGAAGTAATTCTGTTGCAGTATGAGTATACCAAGCATTGGAACCTTCCTTAGCAAAGATTTCAGCAATATGTTCGATAGTTTCTGGAGTAACAATTGGAGTTCCATCTTCAGCATAAAAAATTGGAAGTGGTACACCCCAAGCACGTTGACGTGAAATTACCCAATCACCACGATCTTTAATCATATTGTGAAGACGTGTTTTACCCCAAGATGGAGTAAATTTAGTTTCATCAATTTGTTTAAGAATTTGATCACGAATCTTGTCAATGGAAGCAAACCATTGAGTAGTTGCACGATAAATCACTGGTTTCTTAGTACGCCAATCATGTGGGTATGAGTGAGTAAAGAAACTAAGCTTCAATAATGCCCCAGCTTTTTCAAGCTTGTCACTAACTACCTTATTAGCATCATCATAAAACATACCTACAAGGTCGGGATCTGGGATTTCAGCAGTAAAACGACCTTGTGCGTCCATTGGACTAAAGACTGGTAAACCATATCTTTGAGCTACATTGTAGTCATCTTCACCAAAGCCAGATGCGGTATGTACTAATCCGGTACCATCACCAGATGTAACGTGCATTGCATTCATCACTAAACTATCTTGATCGTATAATGGGTGCTTAGCGACCATGCGATCCATTTCAGTTCCCTTTAAATGTTGCACAACTTTATAATCTTCCCAACCAAGATCTTCAGCAACAGCATCTAAACGATCAGTACCAACAACATAGCGCTTATCGCCCACTTGAACTACTGAATAATCAAATTGTGGGTTAACAGTAATCCCTTGGTTAGAAGGAATTGTCCAAGGAGTAGTAGTCCAAATTACAAAGTAAGTATCCTTTTCATCTAAAATTCCTTTACCATCTTTAACTGGGAAAGCAATGTAGATGGAAGGAGATTTTACATCATGATATTCAACTTCTGCTTCTGCTAAAGTTGATTCACTTGACCATGACCAGTATACTGGCTTCTTACCTTTGTAAATCAAGCCCTTTTCAAACATTTTACCGAAGACACGAATTTCTTGTGCTTCAAACTCTGGTTGAAGAGTAATATATGGATGATCCCAATCTGCCATTACACCTAAACGTTTAAAATCAGCCCTTTGCTTTTGAACTTGTTCTTCGGCAAATTGACGACATAATTCACGATATTTGGCACGATCCATGGTCTTACGGTCAACACCCTTTTTAGCCAACTGTTGTTCAACTGGTAACCCATGAGTATCCCATCCAGGTACAAATGGCGCATAAAAGCCCTTCATACCCTTGTACCGAACAATAATATCTTTAGAAATCTTGTTCATAGCGTGACCCATGTGGATATTACCATTAGCAAATGGTGGGCCATCATGTAAATCAAAACGAGGGTGTCCTTCGTTTAACTTTAAACGCTTTTGATAAATATCATTATCTGCCCATTCCTTTTGCCATTGTGCTTCGCGAACTGGAAGATTTCCTCTCATCTTAAATTTAGTTTTGCCTAAATTTAAAGTATCTTTTACTCGCATATTAATTCCTTTCTAAAAATAAAAAAGGCTCCACCCAAATAGGGCGAAGCTTTCCTCGTGGTACCACCTAAATTGAACAATAAAAAATAATTGTTCCACTTAATTCCTCGTAACGTAAGGAAAACGATTAAGTCTATTGGCAGCTGATCAACTTTCAGCCTTGTTAGTCTTGCACCATCACTAACTCGCTAAACTGCTTACTTGTTTTACTGTCGACTTAAAATTATTAATGGTTTTTATAATCATCGGGGAAAACGATCGTTGGACCTTGGTCTCTCTTTGGAGCAGGTTGAGTAACGTTTTCTTCATGGCTAGGAGAATCCCCACTCAAGATTTGTGGTTGATGCTCATCTAAACCTTGTTCAGAGTTTACTTCATTTGATGTAGGATTGTCAACCGGAGATTGAACAGATATATTAATTGCATCTGCATTAACTTCTTGATTTGCCACATTTGACTCTGTTGAGCCATTACTTTCATTTTGATTAGTCTCATCCGTAGGAGTTTCATCAGGTAAAACTGGCTGTCCACCGTCTGCAGGATATAGACGCGTACGGCCATAATACTGATCTAAATAATATTGCCAGTTTTCATCATCTAACTCTTTAAGTTGATCCTTTAAAAGTTTTTGGGTCTCATCTCTAAAGTTTGCAACTTTTCCTTTTAACAATTCATAATCATTGTTTAAAGTATCATATTGCGCTTGTAAATCCTTCGTTTTATCAGCAGCATTGGTCTTTGCTTCATCTAAAATTTTTCGAGCCTCTTCATGAGCATCTTGCTTAATTTTTTCTGCATTAGCTTGTGCTGATATTAAAGACTTATTTAATGAGTCCTTAATTCGATCATATTCTGCTAATTGTTGCTTCAAATCGCTAATCTGTCTTTTTAATTGACGATTTTCATTAGTTATATCAATGTTCTTATCTAATGCATCTCCGTAAGCATCAACAATTCTGTCTAAAAAACTATCAACTTCTGTTTCATCGTATCCACGCATCTTAGTATTAAATTCTTTATTGTGGATATCCATTGGTGTTAATGACATATTTTCACCTTTTCTTCGATTGCCATAATTTTATATTCAAGCGATATTTTCCTTTTTTAGTTGTATTTACTCCAATAATTTTTATTCGCCCAAAATGACGAATACTTAAAATATCGTCCTCACTAACAATTATATTCGATTCCGTTGTTTCATGCCAATTTAATTTAATTTCTTTCTCCAAAAGCTGCCGTTTTACCTGACTTCGAGATAAATTCGTAACTGCAGCTACAACAGCATCTAATCTTAAAGTAACACTGACTGCTGTTGCCTCTACACTATCATCAGCAACTTCAACGATTTCTTTTTTTGAAATAGGAAGAAGATCAACTTTACTACGGCCAATTCTAGTAATATTCTCTATAAAAAAATTTGCCAGTTCTGCCTTAACAAAAAATTGCCAAACCTTATTATTGTTAATAATGTCGCCAAAAGTACTTAATTCCACACCTAAATGCGTTAATACACCCAAAATTTGACTATGACTTAACTCATTCCATTTTTGATTATAATTTATTTGAATTGGTACGATTTCAAACATCTCTGGACTGATGTTCTCTTCCCATTCACAAAGATAAATTCGTCTTTTTTCAGCATTTTGATACCCACCAAATTCTACTATTTGAGCTTCATTACCCACAATTTTTTTAAAAATATATCTTTCTCGGGGATTTAAAAAGTCAGTTAATATTGGCTCAGAAGTAAAAATAAACCGATTAAAAAGACCGGTAAAAAAATCAACTACCGGTCTTTCTTCAGGATCAAAATGTTGATAAAAACTACTTGCTTGTCGCTTTTCTATCATTTAGTTCCTTATTTAATTTTATCTAAATATGTGTATTAAAATATTTGCAATCCATACTAATACATAATTATTAACTAAGTAAATAACTAACAAAGCTAAAATTGGGGCAAAAGAAATTCCTGCAATGGGCGGAATTAGCCTTTCAAACCAATGTAAATATGGTTCAACAATTCTAGCCAAGATCTGTCCAACTTTAGTTTGTAGTAGTCTTGGAATCCATGTTAGTAACGTATATATTACTATTAAAATACTATAGATATAAAGGATCTGAGCTAAGATTCTTAATATCCACATACAAGCTAATAACATTAATCAATGTTATCTTTCTTTTCAACCAATTCAGCGATTTTTCCATCTGTTTCAAACTTAGGTGGAGTAGCTAAAAAGATTTTGTCACCTACTCGTTGAATTTCACCATTTAAAGCATAAACAGTTCCAGTAATAAAATCTACAATACGGCGAGATTGTGAATCATCCATACGTGCAAAATTAATAATAACTGCTTTATTGCTTAAAAGATTTTGAGCAACTTCTTTTGCATCAGAATACACACGTGGTTCATATAAAACAATCTTACTTGTTGGAGTATTTACTGAGTTAATTGAAACAACATTTGTACGTCTTTCGTTTTTCATTGGTTGATCATCTTCACTCATTTCAGGTTCTTCAACATATGAACTTTCATCCATCTCGTCATCTTCAGCAATGCCAAAAAATCTTCCTAATTTGTCAAATGCCATAATTTTCCTCCTAATTAACGCTTACGACGATGTTTAAAGAACGGAATATCATCATCGTCATCGTCTGTACTAGTTTCTATTTGTGAAATACTTTTTTGTGTATCCGCACTAAATGAATCAAAATTATTTTTTTCTTCTTCAATTTCAGCTTGATTCAAATCTGGACGGTTAACTTCTTTTTTATCTTGTTTCCAAACACTTGTTGGATCAAGCAATGAATCTTGATCTTCATGGTCTGTTTGCGCAGTTTGCTCAGCAACTGAAACATTATTAGATTGTTCATTTTCAGTTACTTGCGTATTTGTTGTTGGCTTTTCTGAAGTAGCTTGTTGCATTCTACTGCGGCGATTTAAGCGTCCAGTTTCTTTTGAAGCTTCTTCTTCGGCAGCTGCATCAATACCAGTTGCAATAACCGTAACAACTACTTCATCTCCCAAATTAGCGTTAATTGAAGTACCAAAAATAATGTTTACTCCATCTCCTGCTGCCTTGGAAACAATATCTGAGGCATCTTGAGCTTCAAATAATGTTAAGTCTGGTCCTCCAGTAATATTAAGAAGAACTTGTTTTGCACCATCAATGGAAACTTCCAATAATGGTGATGAAATAGCTAATTTAGTTGCTTCAACAGTTCTATTTTCACCACTTGCTCTACCAATACCCATTAAAGCGGCGCCTTGATTTTCCATTACAGTTTTTACATCAGCAAAGTCTAAGTTAACGTAATCAGTAGAGGTAATCAAGTCTGAAATACCTTGTACACCTTGTCTTAAAACATTATCAGCTTCTTTGAAGGCATCCATCATTGGAGTCTTCTTATCAACCATTTCTAATAAACGGTTATTTGCAATAATGACCAAAGTATCAACATATTGCTTTAATTGTGCAATACCCTCAGTTGCATTTTTAGAACGCTTTGGTCCTTCAAAAGTGAAAGGACGTGTAACCACGCCGACTGTTAAAGCACCTGTTTCTCTTGCAATTTTAGCAATTACCGGTGCCGCACCTGTACCAGTACCACCACCCATTCCGGCAGTGATAAAGATCATATCTGCACCTTTAAGAGAATCTTCAATAGTCTGTTGACTTTCTTCGGCAGCTTTTTCACCTACTTCAGGATGAGAACCTGCACCTAAACCTCTAGTTAACTTTGGTCCAAGTTGAATCTTGTTTTCAGCTTTGTTACTATTTAATGCTTGAACATCAGTGTTAGCAGCGATAAATGAGACACCTTGAACGCCTTCATCTATCATACGGTTAACAGCGTTTCCACCAGCACCACCAACACCGATTACTTTAATGACTGCATTTTTGTTGTCATCCGAATCGAAAGTAAAATCCATCTAAATTAACCACCCTTAAATTAATCGAAAAATTTCTTAAAGAAATCTCCGAGTCCTTTTTTATTCTTCTTATTATCTCTGGTACTGTCATTATTCTTTTTTTGCTGAGATACCACAGTACCTTTATTATAATCTTCTTTTCCAGCTATTTCACTATTAGACTGCACTCTTTTGAAAAATTTCACCTTTTCTGGAGAATTTTCTTGAGTTTCAGCAGCAGCCATAACAGGTGAATTATAAATTACACTATTTACTAAATAATCTATATCAGCTAAATCATAGGCATATTTTACCACGCCAAAACTAGCTGCATATAAAGGATTTCTCAGGCCAATTTGATTAGGCTGAAAAATTCGAGCTTTGACATCATAAATATCTTTTACAATATCATCAGTTCCTTGTAAAATGCTGGTTCCTCCAGTAATTGTTACGCCACCAGGTAGACGAAAGGCATCATGAGCTTCCAAGCCTTTACCAATTCTTGTCAAAATTTGTTCTAACCGAGCATTAATAATTTCACTTAAATATTCTTCATCAATCATTTGTGGTGCATTTTCACCTACAACATTAACTGGGAATTGATTATCAGGTGAAGTTAATTCTGGGTCTGCATAACCAAACTCTTGCTTAATTTTTTCAGCTTCTTTTTTAGAAGTATTAAGAACAACTGAAATATCTTTGGTAATGTCGTTCCCGCCTTCTAAATCTATTGTCGCATATTTAATTTTGTTTTCATGAATGACAGTAGCTGTCGTCGTTCCTCCACCTAGATCAAGAATAATCGAACCAAAGGTTCTTTCACCTTCATCAAGAGCAACACTTGCAATTGCCAATGGTGTTGGAACGAAGAAATTATTCTGATACCCTGCACGCTCGATTGCCTTACGAATATTATGCAAATCTGAAGCCGGAGCCGTAAGTAAAATTCCATGTACTTCTAAGGAATGTGCAATCATTTTTCGTGGGTCATCCACGTCTGTTTTGCCATCAATCAAAAATTTGTTTGGTAAAAATGCTATTGGTTCTTGCCCCTCTATAACAGCAGAGCTGATTGCAGATGCTAAAACTCGTTTAACATCATTGTCCCCAACTTCTTGTCCTTTTTCACCGATATTGATCAGGCCACTAGCACTATCTAATCTGAGCATTCCAACAGGAATTCCTGTAACAACTCGATAAATTTTAGAATTAGTCTTTTCAGAGACCTTTTTTAATGCTGATGAAATACTGCTTGCAGTTTGATCAATATCGACAATTTTGCCATGTCGCATTCCTTTTGTTGGACTACTTGCAGCGCCAATCACTCTTAATTCATTTGATGACGTATCTGCAACAACAGTTTTCACACTTGTTGTTCCAATGTCCAATCCAACTAATAAACCTGTCTTATCCATGATTATGCCCCCACATATTCACTGTTATTAAAAATTTTACCATAACAAAAGCGAAATAGTATAGTAATCATTTAATTCCTAATTTAGCTTTTTCGCTTGCAGATAATGGTCTTGAAAAAGCCCCAATTTCCAAATCTACAATTGATGGTTCACTTAATTGTTTTTTTATCTCTGGATAATACTTAATCTTATTATTAATGGTTGTCGTATTACCAATGATTACATTATTATCTTTCATTACCAAAATGATCTGCGTCGATCGTTTAGTTCGACCACTCATAATTTTAACTTGTTTTTGAATAGATTTAGGTAATTTTGCATAAATATCCAAATCATCTACCAAAGAAACACTCTTATTGTACCCTATAAATAAAGGCTTTTCCGGATTTATTTGTTTATCAGAAATAATTTGACTAGCTACTTTACCATTATTCAATATTTTTCGATAACCATTATCCTCTTTAATATAGCCAATTACTGGTTTTTCTTTGACATTCAAGACTAGATTATTTAAATGGTTCACGTGAAGACTAACACTTTCAACTTCAGGAAATCTTTTTTGTAAGCGTAAGCTGTAATCTTTATTTTTTAAAAGCAGGGGAATTACCTTATCCTGCGCTGTAATACCACTAGCTTTGACAACCTCATTGCCATTTAGTTCACTGGCACCCTTTATCTGGACACTAGCTATATTTGCTTTAGCTGAAACATAATAAGATAGGCTTAAAATTCCAATAACACAAATTGCAATGATAATACCTAATCTTTTAGTTAAAGACTTTCTACGTTCAGCTTGTAACTTATTTAATGAGGCAGACACCTTCTTTTTACTATTATTAGCTTGATCATTTTGTTTATATCGTATCCAACCTGATATTTCTTCATTTGGATCTTTTTTTGTAATTTTCTTTTTTGGCATCTACCTCACCTCTCTTTACTTCTTATTTTCGGTCAATTGTTCCATCACTTTAATTACTTGATCAGATGCATCCGGTACTCCTAATTGCTTAGAAGCTTTACTCATTTTTTTGGCATACTTTTGATCTAATAAAATATGATCAATTGAAGAAACAAAACTATTTGGATTTAAATCATTTTCTCCAATGACTAATGCTGCCCCTGCTTTTTCTAAATCAAGCGCGTTTTTCATTTGGTGATTATGCGTAACATTAGGGCTAGGAATCAAAATAACTGGTACTCCTAATGCAGTGAATTCAGCTAAACTAGTCGCTCCAGATCGTGCTACGACACAGGTCATCTCTGGTAGCAAAGCTGGCATATTATCAATATATGGCACAATCTTAATATTCTTATTTAATTGGTGTGATGCTAGTTCTTTTTTGATATTACCATAATATAATTGGCCCGTAGCCCAAATTATCTGATATGGCTTTTTCTCCAAATCTGGTAACGATTTCTGAACAATTTGATTAATTGCATAGGCACCTCGAGAGCCACCAAAAATTAATACCGTAGGTAAATTTGGATTCAAGTCCCACTTTTTAGCAATATCAATTTTCTTATTATTTAGACCTAAAACTTGTTGAGAACGAGGATTACCAGTTTTTACTAATTTTTTCTTTTCTGAAAACTGACTGGCTGCATCGTCAAAAGTATAACAAATTTTGTCAACATAATGAGCTAAAAATTTGTTTGCTAAACCGACAACTGAGTTAGACTCATGAATCATTGTCGGAATATGCATCTTTGCTGCTGTATACACAATTGCGCCTGAAACATATCCACCTGTACCTAAAACAATATCAGGCTTAAAAGACTTTATTATTTTCTTTGCTTCTTTGTTAGCTTCTAAAAACATTTTGATAGTCTCAAAATTTTTTAGTAAATGATGACGATCAAAACCTTGAATTTTTAATGTTTTAAAAGGAACGCCAGCTGCAGGCACAATTTTTGATTCGAGTCCTTTTTCAGTTCCAACAAATAAAATATCTTCATTTGTTACAAGCTTACGTTCTTTTAATCTTTCAATTAACGCCATAATTGGGTAAATGTGGCCACCAGTTCCGCCACCGGAAAATATAATTCTCATTTTATTTAGTATTTAAATCCTCTATAAATTTTACAAAATAGTCGCCACGTTCTTCAAACGTATTGAATTGATCCCAAGATGCACACGCAGGTGAAAAGAGAATAACATCACCCTCATTACTTGCTTCGTAAGCACGCGGAACTGCTTCTTGCAAAGTATTTACAATTATAATATTGCTATCTTTTATTCCAGCTTTTCTAGCTGCATCAGCTAAAAGATACTTTGTTTCTCCATATAGAACCGCAGTTTTAACATGCTCTTTAATTAATGGTACTAAATCATCAAAAGTAAATCCACGGTCTAATCCCCCCGCAATCCATACTTCAGGTACATTAAATGATGGAATTGCTACACTAGCAGCCTCAATATTAGTAGATTTAGAATCATTATAAAATCTTCTTTGATTATAAGTAGTTACATATTGTAGACGGTGTTTAGCACCAGAAAATGTACTTAAAACTGTTTGAATATCATCATTAGTTGCACCAAGTAGTTTAGAAATTGCAATTGCAACTAAACTATTTTGTTGATTGTGGATACCAGGAATCTTAATGTCATCTTTTTTCATGAATTGATGATCATTTTTTCCTTCAAGATACTCATCACCAATATAGTAATCAGCATGACTATCATTTTCAGAAAAAGTAATAATTTTTGCTTTTGTAGCTTGCTTTTCTTTTTCAAGAATATCTTTTTGATCCCAATTTGCAATAAAGTAATCACTCTCATCTTGTGCCTGGGTAATTCGTAATTTGGCATCAACATAGTTTTCAAATGTTTTATGATAATCCAAGTGCACATTATTATAGATATCAACTACAGCTGCGATTTTGGGCTTAATATCAGTTACTCCTAGTAGTTGGAAACTCGACATTTCTACTACCAATAAATCTTTTGCCGTAGCTTTTTCAACTACTTCAGAAATTGGCACACCAATATTTCCTACCGCATAGGCAAGTCCACCTTGCTTGCTTAAATGGTGATCCATAATTTTCTGAGTCAACATAACAGTAGTAGTTTTTCCATTTGAACCTGTTACACAAACGTATGGGGCTTCACTTACACTCAAAGCAACTTCCGGCTCTGTTATTACCGGAATATCTAAGGCCTGAGCTTTTTCAACCATTGGATTTTCATATGGAATTCCAGGATTTTTTACTAAATAATCAAAAGCTTCTTTTTCAAAAATATCAACTGGATGATAGCCAGAAATAACCTGAACACCCATTTTTTCTAATTCAAGTGCATTTGAATTATCACTCAAATCTTGTTGATCATTTAAAGTAAGTTTAGCACCAAGCTTTAATAATAGCTTAGCAACAGCAAAGCCACTTTTTCCTAATCCTAAAATTAAAATATTTTTTCCGTCATACGTTTTTACTTGTTTCATTTAACTACGACTCCAAACAATTTAAACCTAATAAATGCAGATTAAATAGATAGCACTACCAACTAGACCTACAATCCAAAAAACAATGTCTACTTTCCATTCAGACCAACCAAGCATTTCAAAATGGTGGTGAATTGGGGTCATTTTGAAAATTCTTTTTCCTGTAGTTTGGAAGGAAATAACTTGTAAAATCACACTAAGTGTTTCACCCACAAAAACAATTCCCACGAGTAGTAAAGACCAAGGATGGTGTAAATAAATAGATACCGCAGCTAAGCCCCCACCTAATGCAAGAGAACCAGCATCACCCATAAAGATTTTGGCAGGTTTGTGATTATATATAATAAATGCTACTAGACCACCAATCACACTACAAGTAAAAATTAAAACTGCCCAAGCATGTTGTTGGTAAGCCATAAATGCATAAGTTCCATAAGCAATAATAGATAATCCGGTGGCCAGACCATCCAACCCATCAGACAAGTTAACTGCGTTTGAAAAGCCAACTAACCAGAATAATACAAAAGCAATAAAAAGGATTGCGCTTTTTACCATTCCGATAAATGGAAGATAAAGTTCAAATGGAAAATGATCAGCAGCTGCAATAATAATGATAAGAGCAGCGATGATAATTTGCCCCAATAACTTTTGCCACGCACGTAATCCTAAATTACGTTTAAAGTAGAGCTTGAGCCCATCGTCTAAGAATCCAATTATTCCATATCCTAGAAATGCAATAATTAAAACCCAGATACTTTTATTTAAATTATGTTGCCAGATACCTACCCAAATAGAAGAGATAATACTAGATAAAACAAATACTACACCACCCATTGTGGGAGTACCTGACTTTTTCTGATGCCACTTAGGACCTTCATCCCTGATTTGTTGTCCCTCTTTATGCATAATCATATATCCAATAAATAATGGCAAACTAATGACAGCCAGTACAAAGCTTGATATAAATGGAATCAAACTATCCTGTAAATGCATAATCTAAACTCCTTTAAAATTATTTACAAGTTACCGTTAACTTACTATTTTGACTAATTACCTGATCTTTTGGTGTATTTTGAGAAGTTACCTTGTTGCCTGAACCAGAAATTGTAATCGAGATACCTGTTACTGAACTAAAACTCATTACTTCTTGTTTTGTCCAGCCTTTCATGTCTGGACATTTCACAGTACCACCTGTATATAATAAAACTTTTGTTCCATTATTCACCTTAACCCCAGCAGCAGTAGCTTGCTGAACAACAGTTTTACCATTACCAATTATTTCAGCTGTCAGTCCCCTGTCACCTAAGCTAGATTTAGCCTTATTAATACTCTTATTTGTTACATCTGGTACTTCAACCTTAGTAACTGAAGCATGGCTAGATGAAACGCTCAATCTATTAACTAAAGGTTTAAAAATTTGAGCTAAAATCATCTCGGGATCATCAGTCATTTTTTGTGGTTGACGCATTGTAATATAAACACAATATCGCGGATCATTAGCTGGCGTTAATCCTACTACAGAGAAAACATAGTTGTTATCACCTGTCAAATAACCACCAGTTGGTCCCGCAATTTGAGCTGTTCCCGTTTTGACAGCCAAACTTGTACCATCTATTTTATAAGCACGTCCTGTACCATACTCTTTATTTACAACATCTTGCATTAAGTCAAGTGTCTTTTTAGCTGTTTCTTCAGAAAAGACTGGACTACCAACTTTTTCACGATGGAATGATGAGACTGTTTTTCCATCCGGAGACACAATTTTATCTACCAATTGTGGTTTAATCATCTGACCGCCATTTGCTAACGCACTGTAAACTTGCATCATTTGCATAACATTTACATTAACACCCTGACCAAATGAAGTAACGGCACCGTCCAAATTACTTTTGACACTTACTAAACCAGGATTTTCTCCAGGAAGAGTAACATTAGTTTTTTCGCCAATATGAAATTTCTTTAAGTATTCTTTCCACGTCTTATTACCCATCTCTTGTTCGAGCGTTGCCATACCTACATTACTTGAACGAGGAAATGCTTGTGACATTGGAATTGAACCCCATCCACTTGTATTCCAGTCATGGATGGTTGAGCCATTTAAAGTAATTGAACCTGAACGATAAAGTTGATTAGGATTATAAGTACCAGTCTGAATTGCAGCAGTCATTGAAAGAATTTTAAAAACTGAACCAGGCTCATATGAATCTTGAATCAAAATATCACGCCAATTTGAATCAAGCCCCTTCTTGGTTTGAGGGTCAAATGTTGGTCGTTGAGATGCCGCAAGAATTTTACCTGTTTTTACATCTTCTACAACTGCGGTTAGACTTTTTGGATCATATTTATTTTGAACATTATCTAATAAGTTCTCCATATATGTCTGTAATTGGGAATCAAGGGTTAAATAAATATTATCCCCATCTTGCTTTGGTTTATAAACATGTGCATTAGAAGATGTTTGGTATTGAGCAGCATCAACGAAAGTCTCGCGATAACCATTTTTTCCAGCTAATTGTTTATTAAAATATTCTTCGATTCCCATTGTACCCACTAATGATTGACTTGAACTATTGTGAGAATCATTCTGTAATTGTGCCAATCCGATAATATGGGAAGCAAAGGTTCCATTAGGATAAAGACGAGAATTTGTTTCTTCAAATTTAATTCCTGGTAATTTCATGGCCTGAATTTTTTTCTTTTGTTCCATGGTTAAGCCAGAACCAGCACTACCAAATTCTACTTGATAAGCCTTATGCTTGGGATGAAGGTATTTCAGAATTTTTTCTTTACTAATAGGTAAAACCTCTGCTAGTTTACTGGCAGTCTTTTCTTTATCACTTACATACATGGGACGATTTTTGTAATCAACCGAACTTTTATCAAGAATCGCATATACAGTATAAGAATGAGAATCTTCAGCAATCGTTAAGCCATTACTATCATAAATAGTTCCCCGAGTTGCTTTTAAAACTTCATTACGCTTATACAAATCATTAGTTCTTTTAGCAATATCTTGGCCTGCGACATCACGTGAGATGCCTAAATATAAAAATCTACCTATAAATACAAGAAAAACCAAAGCCAGGACTACTTGGAGGATTCTCCCCACCGTAAAGCGGTAGCCGTGGGCTTTGGATCTATTCTTGTTCAAATTATTGAATTTTTTCATTAACGGACATTCCTAATGTTACTTTCAATTAGGCGTAAGCCTTCTTGTTTAGCAATTTTATTCATTCGAGATGATGAAGTTAATTCACCAATTTCTTGACGCAAATCTGTATTTCGATTTTGTGTAGCTAACACACTTTGTTCTGAATCGGTCAACTTATGCTGAGCATTAGTTGAAGAGATACTTGCTGAAACCAACAAGGTCATCATCACTAAAGTGATTAAGCTTCCTAATACAATCAATGTTTTCTCTAATCGATTTAAAGGAACATTTTTTGGATTAAGAATAATCTTTTTTTGTGGCTGCCCAGCCTCTCGAGTAACTGGTTCTTGATAATTATATATTTTTGCCGAGCTATCAGCCATACTTTTCTCCTTAGAATAAATTTCCTATAACTTTTCTGCAACCCTCAACTTGGCACTGTGTGAGCGATTATTCTCGTTCAATTCTTCACTACCTGCCACGATAGGTTTACGACTTACCAGTCGCAATGTTGGTTTGGCATCCGCAGGTGCCATTGGCATTCCTCGTGGAATCTCCACTTCGGAATATTTTTTAAAAATATTCTTAACGATCTTGTCTTCATGAGATTGGAAGGTAATAACACATATCCTACCACCTGGTTTAAGCAGCTCAATTGCTTCTTCAAGTGATTGTTTCAAGACATCCAGTTCATTATTCACAGCAACTCTAATTGCTTGGAAGGTCTTTTTGGCTGGGTGTCCACCACTTCTTCTTGCAAAAGCAGGGATTGCTTCTTTAATAATATCTACGAGTTCAAAAGTTGTAACAATAGGATGTTCTAGTCTTTTTTCAACAATCTTTCTGGCAATTTGGCGAGAATATTTTTCATCACCATATTGATAAAGAATGTCAGCTAATTCTTTTTGACTCCAGGTATTAACTATAGTATATGCATCTAATTCTTGATCACGGTTCATCCTCATATCTAGTCTTGCATCAAAGCGATAAGAAAACCCCCGTTCTGGTTGATCAAATTGCGGAGATGAAACACCTAAGTCATAATAGATTCCATCAATGCCATCAGAAAAACCTAGCTTTACTAGATTATCTTTCAAATGACTAAAATTATCATGAACTAATTCCAATCTCGGCTCACTGCCTGCTGCCATTTTATCCGCAAAGTTTAACTTTGCTGCCTCAATAGCATAGTCATCTTGATCAAATCCAACTAAAGTTCCCTTATCAAGTTGATTCAAGAGATAACGAGCATGACCACCGCCACCAAATGTAGCATCCACATAAAGTCCATTCTCTTTAAGATTTAAATTTCTAATTGTTTCGTGTAAAAGTACACTATAATGCTTGAATTCCATAATTATTATATCTCGATGTCATCCAAGTCTTCAGCGATGTCGTCATAGTTTTCGTTGGCATCATCGGCAAAATCTTCCCACCGATCTGCTGACCAAATTTCAATTCGATCAGATACCCCAACGATTACACATTCTTTCATCAATTCAGCGTGGTCTTTCAGTGTCGTGGTCAGATTGACACGGCCTTGCTTATCGAATTCAGTTTCCATCGCTCCTGAGTAGAAAAGACGTGTAAACTTACGCGCACTTCTCTTTGTCAGAGGAAGTTTGGCTAACTTAGCTTCAATTTTTTGCCATTCTGGTAAAGGATAACCAAAAATACAGCCTTCCATACCACGGGTAAATACTACTTTTTCACCAATCTCGTCACGAAACTTGGCTGGTATAATCAACCGCCCTTTGCTATCGAGATTATGATGATATTCACCCATGAACATGGTCTAGCCCTCCTTTCCAAATTCTAATTTACCACAAATCCCCACTTTCTACCACACAGTTTCCCATTTTTTTGAAAAATAAGTTATTTTATTAATACTTTTTATTTATATATACTAAAAAAGCCTTCTAGCATAAGAACTAGAAAGCTTAAATTAGACAAAAATAAGTGGGGCTTAAAGTAAAACTACAATAAATAAACCAACATACCAAAACACCGAGCACGCGATTAAATAATCCCACAATTGTCTCAAAGTCTTTTTCATTGAAATATTTTTATTTTGGACCGCTATCTTAATAGTAACAATTAAAATTAAAATAAAATAGAATAAAAACCCATACGGTAAAAACGAAGGCTTATGCTTCAAAGTTGTCAACAATTGACAAGCTGGAATGAAAAAGAGGGGCAAAATATCATATCCCTTAAATTTTGCTTTTGGAAATACTTTAACAATTAAAGCATCTAACAGTAAGCCTAATATTGGTAATAAAAAAATCCATATAATTTGCATGATTTCCTCCACTACATATTTTACCCTACTTTTCAAATTTAAAATATAGAATTGCAAAAGTTTAAGAGCTGGACTAGAATAAAAAATAATTTAGGAGGTTCGGTAATGAGCAGAAGAAAGAAAAAGAAGAAGTCAGGTTTTCAAAAATTAACCATTGTAATGGCTTGGTTGATGGCACTTATTACGCTAGTCGGCGTAGTTGCGACAGCTATTACTTATCTAATTCAATAATAAAAAAGAGAGGGACATATCCCTCTCTTTTTTATTGGAATTTATAAATAAGTTCTTTGACTTTCTAAAAATGGATATTTTTCTATTAAATTTTTCCAAAAGGCATAAGTAATAAAGAAAATAATTACACAAACTAACCAACTTGGAAGAATACTTAATAAAAACGTCTCAAAGCCAATTTGTTGAGTTCCTATAATCGCATAAATTAAGAAAACATATAATGAAACAAATAAATAGGCAAGTAAGCATATAATTAACCGAAACCACAAGGTTTCAGGTAAAAAGCGCGTTAATTTTTGTAAGATAAAATATACCAGCGGAAAAGCAACAGTATAAATACCAAAATAACCAAAATAATAACTATCAGCTAGTATTCCTATCCCGAGTACTAACCAGATATTATTTTTATTCAAATCGTCAAAAAGCGCAATTAAGCAAATACCCACGACAGTAAACCAACAAGCTGCACCCCAATTAGGATGATAAAACACCTTTTGAAAAGCTAGGGCTAACGAACCATCAAGAATCATTGCGAAAAATAGTGCAATTCCGACATACCATTTACATAATGTTGTCACTATTCTTCCACCTTTCTTTTGATTACACTTACAACAGATGGATCATTTAAATTTCCTGCAGGCTTAACTTCAATAATATCCGATAAACCGAAACTATCACGTGTAGTCTTGGTAACAGCTCCAATTAACAATCCTTTTGGAGAGTTACCACCCATGCCACTGGTATATATTTTAGTACCCTTTTTTAGCTTACTTGCATCTACTACTTGGGTAAATGCAAGTTGATTTTTACTCATAACAGTAATAATGCCATGGACTTTTTTTCCACTAGTAGAATCAGCTTCAACTGAAAAACGATTAGCTGATTTATCTGTTGAAGTAATTAGCTCAACCTTTGAACTAGTGGTATCAACTTCAATTACGCGTCCAATTACGCCTCCACCTGACATTACCGGCATATTCTTTTTAACGCCAGCTCGTGAACCTTGATTAATAATTAAAAGATCTGACCAGGTATCAGGACTACGTGAAATAACACTTGCATCTACTATATCATAATTAGTCAAAGTATCTTTAAGTTTTAAAGCATCTTTAAGTTGTTGATTTTCAGCTTCTAAAGCACTATTTCTAGCCTTTGTTTGGGCAAGACTATTAATTTGTTGCTTTAAATGATCATTTTCATTTTCTGCTTCAACTAACTGACTAACACTATCAGCACCACCTGAAACTAATCTGATAGGCCAATCCACTACCTGACTAACAATTGCCATTGTATCGTTACCTAGGCGCTGTACAAACAAAGGCGACTTTCGATTATTTCGCATCCTTACCGAAATAGAAAGCATGCACAAAACCCCAATAATGATAATTAAAATTGTTAGAACTTTTCTATTTCCAAAAAACTTTTTCATTTACTACATATCCTAATAATAAAAGCCGGCAATTGCCGACCCCTACTTACTTAACTTTACGCATTACTTCAATATTCTTTAATGATTCACCGGTTCCAATGGCAACACAATCAAGTGGATCTTGTGCAATAAAGACAGGAACTTTTGTAGCATCTGAGATAACTTCTGGAAGATTCTTTAGTAACGCACCACCACCAGTTAAAACAATTCCGTGGTCAATTACATCAGCAGCAATTTCAGGAGAAGTTTCTTCAAGAGTTTCTTTAATTGCAACAATAATGCTTTGAACCACTTCTTGAATAGCTTTAGCAATATCAACAGCATCAATATCAATGGATTTTGGTAAACCTGTTACTAAATCACGTCCACGGATATTTAATGATTCAATTTCGCTAGCTTTTTCAATAGATGCTGAACCAATTTGCATCTTAATAGCTTCAGCTGTACGTTCACCAATTAATAAATTAAAGTTTTGGTGAATATAGGCTGAAATAGCACTATTAAATTTATCTCCTGCCATTCTAGTTGAACGTGATGAAACAATTCCACCTAAAGAAATAGTAGCTACATCAGTAGTACCACCACCAATATCGACAACCATTGAACCAGTTGGATCCATAACTGGAAGTCCAGCACCAATCGCAGCTGCAAATGGTTCTTCAATAACATAAGCTTCGCGAGCTCCTGCAACTCTAGCTGCATCAATTACGGCACGCTTTTCAACTTCAGTAACTCCAGAAGGAACACAAATCATTGCTGCTGGTTTTGAATTGCCAACTGTCTTTTCAATAAAGTACTTGAGCATTGCAGCAGTAGTATCGTAATCAGCAATTACACCATCTTTCATTGGACGAATAGCCTTAATTGAAGCAGGCGTTCTACCAATCATTTCTTTTGCTTCAGAACCTACAGAAATAACTTCACCAGTTTGTGTATTCTTTGCTACTACTGATGGTTCTCTTAAAACAATACCTTTTCCTTCAGTATAAACGAGAGTATTGGCTGTACCTAAATCAATACCAATATTCTTACTTCCAAATCCAAACACGTTAGATCTCTCCTTAATTAGTTAATTTATTTTCTTAATTAATGCTAAATTTGTCGGTATTTAGTCCCTGTAATTATAGCATACAAAACTTAAACTTACCTCTTAGCTTTAAGAATTTAAAAACCTTAAGAGAATCTATAACAAATTTGCTTCACGCATACTGAGATAATTCTTATCAGTCACGATGAAATGATCAATAAATTCTAGCCCCATCATTACACTTGCAGCCTTGATTTTTTTAGAAATTTCAATGTCTTGGTGAGATGGTGTGTTGTCTCCACTAGGATGATTATGTACCAAAATAAAGCCAGCGCAATTATATAAAACAGCCCACCTAAAAATATCACGGGGATGAACTATAGCTTTGTTTAAAGTTCCTTGAAATACTAATTTTTCAGCAATAATTTTATTTTTAGTATTTAAAAAAATCACAAATAATTGTTCTTGCTCTTGACCACAAAGTTTATCACACAAATAGTATCCTACCTGTGAACTTGAACAAAAAGCTTCTAATTTTCCTGCTTCGACTTGCTTAATGCGCTTATAAATTAGTTCTACACAGAGAGCTAATTGCGGCCCGCAATTTTTACTGCGCGCAAATTCCCAGAGATCTTTAAAATCGGAAATTTTCATTTCATTTAGCCAAGTCTGAAGTTGGGCAAAATTCATAACTTGCATCTGTTCAAAATAATTAAACAAGCTAATCATCAATTCTTTGTCACTTTGCAAAGGATAAGGATTAAAATTTTTTTCTTTCATAAATACCTCCATCCCTTATTACGACAAAACTACTTAACTTGACTTAAGAACTTATCGAAACTGTCATAAATTAACGCATATTCTTTATCAGCAGCTGTTGGCTCCTTTAAATCAGGAATCATGACACAATTAATACCTGCATTTTTAGCTGCCATTACTCCAGTACTAGAATCTTCAAAAATTAATAAATTTTCTTTAGGAAGAGCTAATTTTTCTTGTGCCATTAAATAAATATCAGGAGCAGGTTTGGGCTTTAACTGATTTTCCAAAACATCTTTATAACTGAGTCTAAATTTAAAATACTGTCTAATTCCTGTCAGCCACACAAATTTATCAACTACTTTTTGATAATTGCTTGAAGCCATTCCCATTTTTAAATTTTGCTCATCAAAAAAATCTAATGCTTTCTGAACTCCTGGACGCAATTTTAGTTTACCTTGATCGCTCCATTGCCAAACTATCTCGTCTGTTCTTTTGATGAATTCATCTCTTACTTGATGGTTTGGAAAATATTGGTGATAAAATTTTTCCATTTGTTCATTACTGGCACCAATTAATTTTAAATATGAATCATCAGGAATATTTAAGTTAAACTCATGCGCTGCCTGCACATTAGCTTGCCAATACAACTTTTCTGAATCTACCAAAAGACCATCCATATCAAAAATTAGTCCTTGGATGTCATTTTTAAGTCCTTTAACTTTCATCTTTTTCCTCCCAGTAATTTAAGATTGCACCAACCAAATAAAAAGATCCAGTTACAATTAAGATATCATGCTTTTCTAACTTATTCTTAGCTAGGTCAAAGGCGGCTTTAAAGTCTTCAATATACTTCGCTCTATTCCTAATCGAGCTGGGAAAATCCTCAAGTTTTGCTGCTCTAGGATAATTAATTCTAGTTAAAATGAGCTTTTCAGAAGACTTAAATTCAGAAAATACTTCTTCAAGATCCTTGTCCTTCATCATTCCCATTAAAAAATATAGATTTTGATGTGGGACTTTTCGGACATAGTTTAACAAATTACTAATTGCTTGCACATTATGGGCTCCATCAAGAATAATCATTGGCTGCTCTTGAATAACTTGATAACGGCCTGGAATTACTGTTGTATTAAGGGTCTCACTTATTTCTTGAGCACTTAATTTGAGTGATAAAAGAGTAACAACTTCAATGGCAAGCGCCATATCAATTGCTTCGACGTCAGAACGAAAAGCAAGATAAAGATTATATTTATTATTAGAGAAATATACCTTTTTTGCTCCAATAATTTCTATTTTAAAATCTTTTCCATATTGAAAATAACTTGCTTTAACTTCTTGTGCTTTTCCTTTTAAAATTTCCTCTGGTTCAGTATCAATCTTTCCAAGTACTACTGGTTTATGTTCTTTAATAATGCCACTTTTTTCACGGGCGATATCTTTAATGGTTGGCCCAATAATATCTTCATGATCTAAACCAATTGAAGTAATTACACTTACTTCAGGATTAATTACATTAGTTTTATCGTGTTCACCACCAATCCCAACTTCAATTACAGCATAATCACTTTTTTTATACGCAAACAGCCAAAATGCCATTGCAGTTTCAAATTCAAATGTTACTAAGCTAAATTGCGGTTTACTTTTTCTGATTTGATTAATTGCTTGATTTACTACTTGATAGGCATTGATTAAATCTTCATCACTTATCAATTCCAAATTTACTTGAATTCTTTCATTAAATTTAGAAATATAAGGTGATACAAAAAGGCCGGTTTTTAAACCAGCCTTTTTTAAAAGATTAGTAATGTAATAAGCAGTAGACCCCTTCCCATTTGTCCCAGTTACATGAATTGTTTTAACTTTATTTTGGGGATTACCTAAATAAGCTAATACTTCCTTAATATAGGAAAGATCATTCTTTTCATGGAGCTTAGGCAAATGTTCAATCTGGTTAATTACTTCTTGAACTTTCATTAATTACTTTCTTTTAATTCTTGAATACGTTGACGGACGCCAGCTAATTGACTTTCATAATCAGCCTTCTTAGCCTTTTCTTTATCAACAACAGCTGCTGGTGCATGATCAACAAATCCTTTATTAGCTAATTTCTTTTCAGCACGTACAACTTCATCTTCAAG
Source organism: Lactobacillus sp. PV034 (assembly GCF_014522305.1). Taxonomy (NCBI): domain Bacteria; kingdom Bacillati; phylum Bacillota; class Bacilli; order Lactobacillales; family Lactobacillaceae; genus Lactobacillus; species Lactobacillus sp. PV034. The sequence continues at coordinate 630,071 of NZ_CP041982.1, forward strand.
ACGTTTTTCTTCTTTTTCCATCTTGGCAATTTCGTCATCAACATTGACTAATTCAGTTAATGGAACAAAGATTTGCGCACCTGGAACAACCGCATTCTTAGCAAGTTTTGGTGCATCAACACTTGTGCTTACCTTCAAAGTCTTAGGATGTAAGAAGTTTTCAACATATTCTGCATTATCAGTCAAAATATGTTGGTTCTTTTCATCATCTAATTGAATTAAAATATCAATTTCTGATGACATTGGGGCATTAACTTCCATACGAATATTACGTACTGCCTTAATCACTTCAATTAAGAAGTCCATTTCTTCATTAGCAGCTGAATTTTCAAATTCTTTATGGGTAGTTGGATATTCAGCAACCATGATACTTTCACCATCATGTGGCATTGACAACCAAAGTTTTTCAGTTACAAATGGCATAATCGGGTGCATCAAACGTAAAATTTGATCCAAAATCCAAATTAAGTTTTCTTGCTTACGAGCCTTTAATTCTTCATCATTACCATTTAAAGCGACCTTAGCCATTTCAATATACCAATCACAGAAGTCATTCCAGATAAAATTATAGAGTAATCTTCCTGCTTCACCAAATTGATATTCATCAAATAAGTGCGTTACTTCACCAACAGTCTGATTCAAACGGTCAAAAATCCACTTATCAGCTAAATCAAACTTAGTTGTATCTGGCATATGAGCTGGTTGGGCATCTTCTGGCAAGTTCATAATTACGAAACGACTAGCATTCCAAATCTTATTAATGAAGTTCCAAGCAGCATCCATTTTAGTATAACTAAAACGAGTATCTTGACCAGGCGCAGTACCATTCAGTAAGAACCAACGGAGTGCATCGGCACCATACTTATCAATGACATCCATTGGATCAATACCATTACCCAATGACTTAGACATTTTACGTCCTTGTTCATCACGAATTAAACCGTGTAACACAACATCATCAAAAGGTTTTTCTTCAGTAAAGTGTAAACTTTGGAAGATCATTCTTGATACCCAGAAGAAAATAATGTCATAACCAGTTACTAAAGCATTAGTAGGGAAGTAACGTTTAAAATCTTCTGAATTAGTATCAGGCCAACCCATAGTTGAAAATGGCCATAAAGCACTTGAGAACCAAGTATCTAATACATCTGGATCTTGTTCCCAATTTTCGATATCTTTAGGTGCTTCTTCTTGTACGACCATTTCACCAGTTTTTTTATTGTACCAAGCTGGAATTCGGTGGCCCCACCATAATTGACGTGAAATAACCCAATCATGAACGTTTTCCATCCATTGCTCTAAAGTATGAGCAAATCTTTCAGGAACAAAGTTAACTTTATTTTCACTATCTTGGTTTTCTAAAACCTTATCTGCTAAAGGCTTCATCTTAACAAACCATTGGGTAGATAATCTTGGTTCTACTTGAACACCTGAACGTTCTGAGTGACCCACAGAGTGAACAATAGGCTCTACTTTAATTAAGTAACCTTCATCTTCTAGATCTTTTACTAGAGCTTTACGAGCCTCAAAACGATCCATACCTGCATATTTACCAGCTTTATCATTCATCGTACCATTGGAATTCATCACATTGATTCTTTCAAGATTGTGACGATTACCTACAGCAAAGTCGTTAGGATCATGAGCTGGAGTAATTTTAACAAGACCAGTACCAAATTCTGGATCAACGTGTTGGTCTTCAATAATTGGAATATGACGACCTACTAATGGGAGAATTAATTCCTTCCCAACTAAGTCCTTATATCTTTCATCCCCGGGAGCAACAGCAACCGCAGTATCACCAAACATAGTTTCAGGACGAGTAGTTGCAATTTCAACAAAGCCTGAACCATCAGCAAATGGATACTTAATGTGGTAGAAGGCACCATTATCATCCTTGTGAATAACTTCAATATCACTTAGGGCAGTTTCTAACTTAGGATCCCAGTTAATGATATATTCACCACGATAAATTAAGCCTTCATTATAAAGCTTAACAAAGACTTTCTTAACCGCTTTTGATAAACCATCATCTAAAGTAAATCTTTCACGAGAATAATCAAGTGATAAACCAAGCTTAGACCATTGGCTCTTAATAATATTTGCGTATTCATCTTTCCAAGCCCAAACTTGTTCTAAGAATTTTTCACGTCCTAATTCATGACGATCCTTACCTTGTTCACGTAAACGAGCCTCAACCTTAGCTTGAGTTGCAATTCCAGCGTGATCCATTCCTGGTAAGTACAAGGTATCATAACCTTGCATTCTCTTTAAACGAATCAAAGTATCTTGAATTGCAGTATCCCATGCGTGACCCAAGTGTAATTTACCAGTTACATTTGGTGGAGGGATAACAATTGAATAAGGGTGAGCTTTTTTATCACCAGATGGCTTAAATAAATCTTCATCAAGCCATTTTTGGTATCTACCTTTTTCAACCTCAGTTGGGTTGTATTTAGGTGCTAGTTCTGACATAATTTCCTCCATAAAAAAAGTCCTAGACATTAGTCTAGGACGATTGAATTCTAATAACCGCGGTACCACCTAAGTTAGATACATTATGTATCTCTCTTGAATGCGGTAACGTTGCAAATAAACGGCATAACTTACTTATTAATTCAGCTATTCAGCTAACTAAGCTACAAACAAATTTCCAGCCTTTCAGCAACCTGGCCTTTCTCTGTTAATGAAATTCGTACCTCTTAGTTCTTGCTTTGTTAAAAATTATAGCATGTTTGCGTTAAATAAAAAAGAACTCAATTTTTATCAATCCATTTATCGTTCTCCTGGAGAAACCGGTAGTGTAAATTTAGTTGAAGAAACTTTTTCAACTTTTGTTCCATTTATATTATATAATTCTCCAACTTTTTCAAAAGTTATGGTCTCTGTACTTTCTTGATATGGTTCTCCATTTTGTAATTTAGGACTATTTTCAGGTAATGGACCTCCCGTCATTATTACATCAAATTTTAGTTTATATTTATCAGCACCTAATTTTTTATACTTTATATTACTTGCAAAATTAGTTGGCATGCCTGATGTCCAATAAGTTAAATGATCAGGCCGAAATGAGTAAACATCAGTAGGTTCTTGAGTTCGTGGAAGATCCTCATCACTATATTCCCCAACGATATCAGCAGGAATACCAGACTTCCAGTGACCAGCGTCAGAATCATTATCATCAGCATCCGTAGACTTTGAAGAAGAGATATTTTTGATTAATGACTTGATTATACTCATGTCATCACCAAATGTATTCTTTAAGCTATCCTTAGAAAAGGTAGTAGTTCCATCATTAGAAACCACAACTTCATCTTTTTTAACATCAACATCCACACTGCCATATTCATTGGATAAAGTATATGAATTAGACGAATTCTTTTGTGCAGTTAATTCGCCATCTTTAAAATAATCTTTTACTTCATCAATTGCACTAGCTGAATCTGAATCCTTGGCTTTATAGGCAATATACCCCATCATCATCCATTCATCATTACTATATTCAGAAGAAGTTTGATGAGTATTTTGGGTCTGCTTTTTAGTAGAAGGTGTCGCTTTCTTTGTAGTTGGCTTCTTACTTTGGACAGTTTTAACTTCAGCATTCTTATTATTTAAATATTGATGGCCAGCAAAGATCCCTCCACCAATAATTACGACAGCTAAAACGCCACCACAAATCCACATGATTTTTTTATTATTAGGTTTCTTTACCTTAAAATTGGCACGGGTAGGTGGCACTGTATTATTACTTGATAAATTAGAATTATCTTTAGTTTCAAACTTATTAACTGGTGAAGAATTAATTTCTTTTTTCTTTAACTGATAGCCACAGTTTCCACAAACATTATCACTGTCTTTAACTGGTTTCCCACAATTAGGACAAAATTTCTTCAATATTCTTTCTCCTCGTTAGTTGCAATTATTAATCTAGCAATCAGTTTACCTTTTAAATTTCATCTATGTCAATGAAGCTATTATCTAAAAATAATCTTCTCTAAAGATTAAAAGTCTAGGGATTACTCCCCAGACTTTTTCAATTTTTCCAATTCTGCTTCAGTCAGTTCACGGTATTGTCCCCGCTTTAATTGCGGATCTAAATGTAAACTGCCCATTTGTAAACGATCTAGTTCAAGGACCTTCATCCCTACTGCACCAAACATACGCTTAATTTGATGGTACTTACCTTCCTTGATTGTAATTCGAATCTTACTTCGATCCTGACTTTCATCAACGCTTAGAATTTCCAATTTTGCTGGTTTTAAAACTGTATCATCTTTTAACTTCATTCCAGCTGCAAAATCTTCTACTGTCTGCTGACTAACTTGTCCTGCAACTAATGCTTCATATACTTTATCAACGTGCTTAGTCGGTGCTAATAATTCATGATTCAATTGTCCATCATTTGTAATCAATAATAATCCCGTGGTATCTTTATCCAATCTACCAACTGGTGCTAAACCTTTGTACCTATCTTTGCTCTTCAATAAATCAATGACAGTCTTTTGGTGTAAATCTTCAGTAGCAGACAAGACTCCTTTTGGTTTATTAAATAAAAAATAATGATACTGCTGATAAGCTATCTCTTGACCATTTACTTCGACCAGATCATTCTCTTTTACTTTTTCCTTAGGTGTTTTGACCTTTTGCCCATTAATCGTGACGCTACCGGCTTTGATTAATTTATGAACTTCTTTTCTAGAACCAACATTCATATTGGCTAAATATTTATCAATTCGCATAATTTTACCAGATCTTTACTCTTTGATCAGGATCAAGCCACATCCCATCAGTTTCCTTTACATCAAAAGTTTCAAAGAATTCATCTTGACACTGGGCCGGAATATTAACTCTTGTTGGTTGAGGCGCATGCACATCGACCGCAATTTCTGTTTTAATTGCTTCTGGACGTTGTTTTTGAGCCCAAGAACGAGCATAATTTTCAAACAATTCCTTCATACTTCCGCCTTCTTGCTTATTCGCCTGAATTGCACAAGAAAGACCACCAAGATCAGCAATATTTTCAGCAACAACTTGCTTACCATTAAGTTTACTTGGTCCATAGCTTAACCCATCATAAATATCAATGACTGCCTGTGTCCGTTTGTTAAATTCTTTAAAGTCTTCATCGGTCCACCAGTTCTTCATGTTTCCATGTTCATCAAACTTAGCACCATTATTATCAAAAGCATGAGAAATTTCATGAGCAATAGTTGCGCCAATTCCACCATAATTAGTCCCACGAGATTGATTTAAATCATAAAATGGAGCTTGCAAAATTCCAGCTGGGAAAGTAATGTCATTTCTTTGTGGATCATAGCAGGCATTATTCATATTCCCTGGCATGAGCCATACGGAACGATCAACTGGTTTAGTTAATTGAGCTAAATTATATTTTTCAACGACTTGGGCAATATTTTTTTCATTTTCATATAGGTTCTTAGTTGGATCTACTTGAATTAAATCATATACTTCTTCTATTTTTTCAGGATAGCCAATTTTGAGTACTAAGGCACGTAACTTAACAATCGCTTTTTCTTTGGTTGCTTCAGATAACCAATTATTAGCCTGTATTCGTTCTTCATAGACCTTAATCATGCGTTGAATCATGTCGGTTACATCAGCTTTGGCTTCTTCGCCAAAATACTTCTTACCATAGTAAACCCCAAAAACTTCGCTAAAAGAACTATTTGCTAGATAGTAAGCATGACGCTTTTGTGGTGTTAATTCTGTTTGCCCACTAATAGCTTGTTGATAAGGGAACGCTGCTTCACGGAAACTTTGAGATAGGTAAGTTGCCACATTATTAATAAATTTTGTAATCATCCAGCCTTTAATTTCTTCAAAATTAGCAGGATTGATTAATTCTTCAGCATGATCCAAAAATCTAGGTTCTAGAACAATTACCTTCTCTGGCAGAACAGGTAAAATCTTACTTAAAAATTCTTTCATATCAAATGACTTAAATTTAGCCAAAAAGTCTTGTAAAGAATAAGGATTATAAGCTGCTGGATAATCTGCCCACTCTTCTGTTGACTTAACCACCTTAGCTAATTTTTGATCAAAGGCTAAAGCATCTTTGACATATTTAGCAGCTGCTGTTTCATCAACTCCAGCCATTGTTAACAAGTTAATTGACTGCTTTTCCAAAATACCGAGTAGCTTTTTAGCATCGCCTTGTTGATAACTAGTAGTGTCAGGTAAGAAAGTAGCTGGACCACCAAACTCAAAAACATGCTCCTGAGTATTCTTCATATCAGCCTCAACATCAAATGAAAACGGCAAGCTAGTTATTTCATTTAATGAACTTGCATTTTGATTAAATTGGTCAAAATTAGCCAGGTCCATTAATTTTTTTAGGTCAGCCTTAATTGGTTCTGCTCCATCTTGATTACGTCGATCAAAATCAAGAGCAAGTTTATATAGATTCAAGCCCTTTTCTAAATCTTGAATCTTTGGCAACTCTTCTTTTCCCACAGCTAAATTATCAAGATCAGCCATCATTCTTTTTTCAATTCGCATATCAATTTCAGTATTCACACCAATTTCAGTTCGGTCAGCTGGAATTACTGCATCTTTTTGCCAAGCAGAATTAACCGCCAAGTAAAGATTATCTTGAGGTCGAGTAGTAGTATTCAGTTCAGTTAAATCACCCGCACCGCCACGAATCGTAAAATTATTCTTCATTATTATCACCATTTATTATTAAATTAATTATTATCTTTCTAAGTTTATTTTAAACTATAGCACATTATTTACAAAAATTGGCACGAAGTAAATTAAACTTAAACTAT